>NZ_JAAAWJ010000099.1 GCF_009914725.1 Methanogenium sp. MK-MG | reverse complement strand
GATCACCTCATCGGTGCCTCCTCCGCCTCCTGTGGCAACAACGATGCCGTATTTTCCGGTGAATGCCTGGCAATGAATAACGTCTGCCATCCTGTCCAGCAGGGTTTTGAGCTGTGCAGTAACGGCATTAATGTATACGGGCGTTCCGATAATCAGACCGTCAGCCGCCTGCATTCTGGATAATATGTCTGTATAATCATCCTTAACAGGACACTCTCCGGTCTGGTAACAGATACCGCAGCCTGTGCAGTATCCGATGTCATATTCGCATATGTCAAGGAGTTCTGTGTCCGCTCCTGCATCCGCTGCTCCCGTAAGTGCCGCTTCAACAAGCCGGAGCGTGTTGCTGTTTTTTCTGCGGGGGCTTGCGTTGACTGCAAGAATCTTCATAAGATGACTGAAAGTTGAGAACCAATAATAATATTTGGGTTTATTTTTTGGCTCGTTCCGTCTGTCTCCGGGGAACGGGTTCCGGCGTTTGTCGTCAGGGGAACAGGAGGTGCGGAAACGGCATGCATGAGGGAACCTTCCCGGAGGGCCGGGAGGGGTGAGCCCCCTCCTGATATGAGAATAACATTAATCCGTCTATTCCGTATCTGCTTTCACCACAATGTAGTATTCTTCATCGCAGGTGCCATACAGCTGTGATACAAATGACAGGGGTTCACCCGGATTAATCCGGGTGAAGGAGTTGCTGTCAACATCTTCTCTTTCACCATCCGCTACACGTATGAGATAGGAACGTATGACGACATTCATTTCAGGTGCGTCTCCGGTATTCGCGACGTGGATGCGTCCTTCCCAGTAACAGGTCCCGTCAGGTTTCCAGTGCTGAACAAAATCCGGCACGTCAATGACGATATTTCCGTAGACCTGTTCGCCGGTTGATGAAGTGGGGGAAACGGTGCCGGGTATGGCAGTAATGTCACCGTCTGTGATATCTGCAGGTACGGAATCTGTGCATCCTGCGCATATTGTCAGAACGATCATACCGCAGATGCCAATTATGGGCAGGATCATCTTCCCTTTCTTCGGTCTCATCATAATAAGTTCATGTCTGGAGAGGAAATAAATAGATATTGCTGTGCTATGCAGATGGTGGCCTGATGTATATGATATCGAGAATTTTTGACCGATCTTTGATACCTGATATTTCAAATATGCCTGCATCCATGAGATAGTTTTTATCTGGACAATGAATACATAGCAGTAGATTTTGCCGGGGTGATGTAGTGGATGGAAATGGTTCGTGAGCACAGGAAATTTGTTATCCCGGAGATTATTACCGGGGACAATGCACGAATTTATGCAGGCAGATATACCTCAAATTTTCATTCGGATACTGTTCTTCTGGCAACCGATGAAAGTGTATTTCGCCGGAAATGGATGCGGGAAGTTCTTCTGAGCCTTGATGAAGCGGGCACTGAATATGTCATCTTTTCTGATATCGAGGAGAATCCCCGGGACTATAATGTGATGGCAGGGGCAGATGTGTACCTGAGTGAAGAGTGTACCGGAATTCTGGCAATAGGTGGTGGCAGTGTCCTTGACTGTGCAAAGGGAATCGGTATTGTTGCAGCAAACGGAGGGAATATTCTGGACTATATCGGAGTTGATCTGGTGAGAAATCCCATGCCTCCATTGATCTGTGTGCCAACAACCGCAGGGAGTGGAGCAGATGTTTCGCAATATGCAGTAATCCGCAATACGGCCAAAAAAACAAAAAATATTATTGTTTCAAAATCTCTTGTTCCGGATGTATCCCTCCTTGATACTGTTCCCCTGATGACACAGCCCGGGGATGTTACGGTTAATTCCGGCATTGATGCCCTCACGCATGCCATTGAAGCGTATGTATCCAACGGTGCCTCTCATTTCAGCGACATGCTGGCGCTTGAATCAATAAAACTTTCAGCCGATATTTTTCCGTTTTCACTGGATCGGGCGGATGATCCCGATCATCGTTTTCAGTCACTGATGGCGAGTATGTATGCCGGTATCGCGTTTTCAAACGCAGGACTGGGGCTCATCCATGCGATGTCTCATGCAATCGGGGGTATGTACGATCTCCCGCATGGAATTGCCAGTTCAATCGTGATGCGGAGTGCGATTCAGTATAATTATTCTTCATCGAAACGTAAATACCGGAAAATTGCACATATCCTTGGCGTTTCTCCGGATATCACTGACGACAAAAGAGTAGTCACAGGAATGTTTGAACAAATTATGGATATGCGTGGAAGTATTGACAATCCGTTGTCCCTTTCAGTCTATGGCGCATCGAAGGCTGACATTCCTGATCTGGTGGCACGTAGCGCTGGTGATCCCTGTATTGCGACCAATCCGAGAATACCGGGCAGAAAAGATCTATCAAATCTGTTTGAGAGTGTATTTTAAAAAAAATTTCTTCTGTCAACGAGACTGGCTGCCCATTCTCCGGGGCGGATGAATGAGACAGCCGGGCCATTGAACCACTGACTGCGCTTTTGAAAGATGTTGAGCAGTATGGGCACCCGGACGGCTGGGGGATGTGCGTGTACTTCCATTGCTGCGTCAGGTCTCCAGTGATGAATCTGATACCGTCAGGGACAGTGTTTTGCAGGCAAAAGATGAGATCCTCCGCAGGGAATCCCTGAAAAAACGGTGGAATTGTTGTTTCAGAGGCAGAGTATAAATTGTCAGGTCACCCATTTCTTCATTACGCGTGATCGTATGATTGAATTGATAATTGGCGGCATTCTGGTAATTGTGCTCATTGCACTTGTCCTCTGGCTTGTAGGCATATATAACAGGTTCCAGAGCCTGAAAAATTCCTCAGAGGCAACTCTGGGGCAGATTCGTGTTGCAATGAAGAAACGGCTGGATATGATAAACCAGCTCCTTGGTGCAGTGCAGAGTTATGCATCGTTTGAGAAAGAGACCCTTGAGAAAGTGACAAAGATGCGCTCCGGTGTCGGTGCTGCAGGCCCCGGCGACCTCAATAAAATTGAGGCGGAGTCCCGCTCAATACTTGGCCGCCTCTTTGCCGTTGTCGAGAGCTATCCTGACCTGAAGACCGCCTCGGTGGTCTCTGAACTGACGGCCTCTGTCCGCAGCATTGAAGATGAGATTGGCCGGCAGCGCTACACCTTCAATAACATCTCCCAGCAGTACAACACGATGTGTGACACGATTCCATCGAATATCGTTGCGTCTGCGGTACACTTCTCAAAACTTGAGTACCTTGAGTTTGAAGAAGAGATTAACGAGGCCCCGAAGATTGCATTCTAGAAAGGACTGAAGTGTTGTGAAAGAGACAAATCAGCTCGGGATCATTGTCGTTGCCTGTCTGCTTCTTGCAGGTCTCTCCATCTTTTTTTCTTTCGGGACAGGCCTCTCATTTGAGCCTGACCTTGTTGCAGATACCTATACAGCAGTGCTTGAAAATGACGGCACCCTGACCGAGACCTATGTCTATGACGTGGCATCTGCGGCTACATACCGGATGCTCTTTCGGACATGGGACGATACCCTTGCATTTGAAGAGCAGCAATCCCCGTATGTTGAGTTCATCGATGTAAAAGCGCCTGCCGATATGGTCGGCTATGCCATTGACAGCAGAGGCAATTCAGTTGTCACAGGAGAGGGTGGGGAGGCACAGCGTCCCCGGATTGAAAGCCTTGGTGAATACAATGAGATGGGTATATTCCGTGAAACACGACTGGATAAAGGTCTGTATACGGCTCACTACACCGTCCGCATCCACCCTCCTCTTCAGTATGATGACGAGTATGCACACCTCAACCTGAAACTGGCGGCAACGCACATCCCATACCGCTCAGTGGACATCACCATTCCGGGAGAGTATGTCAGAGAAATCTGGGTCCGTCCCACCTCATTTGAGACGGTGATGACAGACGGTGCGTATCATATTACAGGGACTGCAGGCGAGGACATACTGATTGAAATTGAGATGCTCCTTGACCCGGCGTATATGGATGTTATTGACGGGTTCCCGGAGAAGACCACTGCGGTAGGGCAGAAGGCAGAGACTGCCGCATTGTTCTACAGCATTCCTGCGCTGTTTTCATCGCTGATGCTTCTTCTGGGAAGAATTGGTGTAATTGCAGCTCCGCTGTTTCTCATTGCCATCTTTCTGCGGCACGGGCGGGAGAAGCAGACAGTTGTTCCGGAACAGATCAGTTTTGTGCCTGACCCCGCCATCCCTCCATGGCAGGTAAACCTGATCTTCAAAGGAGATGCGGTTGACTTTGATGAGAACGGGTTCTATGCGACGATTCTTGACCTTCACCGCCGGGGCATCCTCCGTGTGACGGAGCATGACGACGCTTCAGGTGTGGACATCCAGGTCGTAAAGACCGTGTCAGCAGATGCCTATGAACAGCGGGTTATAAACTTCGTCTCAAACGCAGGGACCGGCGGGGTGCTTGACACCCGTTCCTTTGCTGCAGCTGCAAATTCAGGGGGAGCGAATATTGCCAGCCTGAATACCTCTCTGTCTGCACTGACATCAGAGGTGGACAGTTCCATTTCCGGGCGATATATTGAGGAGGGGCGCGGGAAAATTGTACCGCTCTTTGCCGCAGGTCTTGGAATAGCTCTCTTCTCATTCTTCCTGTTCTTCATATCTCCTGCAACAGCCCCGCTCTCAGTCCCTGCGGGGATACTGGGGCTTGTGATGGTCGTACAGGGAGGCATTGCAGCGGTATTCCCGACGACACTCTTTGGCCGGTGGAAGGAGGACTATTATGCCGAGAAACTGAGGTGGGACGGGTTTTCTGCATTCCTTTCAGACTCTGCCATGATTCAGCGTTATTCCCCGGCAGATCTCTCCATGTGGGGAGAATGGCTTGTCTATGGCACTGCCCTCGGGGTTGGTGACAAGGTTGAAGAAGCGATGCAGAACCTCTCCATTGATATCCGGGAGACCAACATGCCGCATGTTCATATGATGTATGCCGCGTTTATTCCGGTTGCCCGCTACACTCCTCCCTCGTCCTCCGGCGGTGTCGGCGGCGGTGGATTTGGTGGCGGTGGCGGATTCGGCGGCGGCGGGGCCGGCGGCAGATAACCCCCATTTTTTTATTTTTTCCGTCTGAAGGTATTTTTATATAGCATCAGCTGCATGTGAGAATTGGGTGCCTTTCAATGGATTTCACTCATATGGATGGTGATGAAAATATCGCTGTAACACTCTTCTCTCTCACTACATGCGGACACTGCAGAAGAACAAAGACCTTTCTCAAAGAGAAGGGCATTGCGTATGACTATGTTGATGTGGACCTTCTCAGCGGGGAGACGTTTACCGGGATGTATGATCTTGTCAAGAGCTATAACCCGCGGTGTTCGTTCCCGACGATCGTGATCGGAGATACAAAACAGGTGATCGTCGGGGACAGACCTGATGAGATTGCCGCTGCACTGGAGCTCGCCATATGATCAACCGGTTTGATATTGAACGGAGGTATCTTGCGATAAAACAGCAGGCCGAACCGTCGGGGTATCATCTGAACCCTGATGAGGACTTTGCAAAGGAACTGGTGCATGGCATTTTAATTAATGAAGAACGCTACGGGTTTGCGGCATGTCCCTGCCGTCTCTCTGTTGGCCCGCGTGAAGACAACATCGACATTATCTGTCCATGTG
>NZ_JAAAWJ010000098.1 GCF_009914725.1 Methanogenium sp. MK-MG | reverse complement strand
GATGCATGCACCCATACCTGCGGCCCTCTTCTCCGCTGCTGCAAAGGCGGGACGGGCAAGAATGGCTGATGCAAGAAAATGCTCGAGCCACGTATCATCATAATCATGGCACCGGTCCACATTCCCCGGTTTGGGGTATGCACAGACCTCAAGCATCATTGCAATCTGTGCGCATTCACTCCGCTGCATAGAATGCATCGCCCTCAAACACCCGCTTCATCAGTTTTTCCGAGAGGCGCCTCTTATACCGCATATAATCCGGCAGACTCAGGCCGACCTCCTTCAGGGCCATATTGCGGAACATGCAGGGGGTTGAACTCTTGCAGCACCAGGCAAGACTCCCGAAACAGGTATTCTCCCCTCCTTCAAGAAGCGTATTTTTTACCCCGTTGAGTTTAACTGATATAAATTCATTACGGGAAATGTCAAGGTTTTCAAGAGCCGGAATCAGGGGGCAGTTTTTAACCGGCATACAGCAGAAGGTCAGGCTGCGGATATCGCCGCCGCGGCAGAGCTGTTTCGGTGCATTGTACCACCCGGTTTCATCAGCGTATGCAGCCAGCTTCTCGTTCAGAGAAGCGAGCGTTGCAGGGTCGGCATGACGGGCAAGAGATACCATATCGGCCCCGTGTGCGAGCATGTCCTTTACCACCGTAAACGATGTGATGGAATTGTTTGCGATAAGAATCAGCGGGCAGGCGTTGCGAATCTGACGGAGTTTGGTATGCCCGAAATCCATCAGGTCAATGTGAATGATATCAGCACCGGCCTGCCAGAGTGCTCGTGCAAGTATCTGGTCATCTTCAGCCACACCGGCACGCATCTTCACTGACACCGTGACATGCTCTGCTTTTAGTGCACGGACCACTCTCTCAAGTTTGTCTGTGTCGTGCAGCAGTGCCTCACCGCAGCCTGCTGCAATCATTGGCTCCTGTCTGCAGTGCGCATCTATTTCATACACAATGCCGGGACCGACGGCCCGGGCCACCGCAGCAAAGGATTCAGGTGCACTTCCGCGCATATTCACTGCAACAACAAGACCGCTTTCTGAGAGCATCTCTGACTGTGCCCGAATCTCTGCTGTCGGGTCATCCGGAAGGAATTCATCCCTTCCGGCCTCCACGAGAAGACGGGAGGCTGCCATTGTGGTCTCGTCAATGGAGTAACCCCCGATACAGACCATGCCGGCATCCTCCCTGCGTGCCAGTGCATATTCAGCATCAACCACACCAGCCATTGCTGCAAGTACGATGGGGGTCTGTACAACAGTTCCATTCACCATCAGTTCATACCGGTCATAGGGGTCCATAATCATTCCTGAATAATCTTTTTTTTCTGCATATGTAATGACTTCCTATATGCTCTCAGGCACATGCCCCTGCGAAACACGCAGAAAAGAAATTCCACCGCAGAATTCCTCTTTTGATATACCGGATTTCAGATTGATACGGTTCCGCGTAGACGCTGCCGGAAAAGAGAACATGTGCTTCATTCAGTCTGCCGGCCCCCTCACAAAACTCAGCAGCAGGAGATCCCCTGCGTCCGGTTTTCTCTCAGCAATATGTGAGAGAATCCACCCGACGAAGATCATGTCTGTCATAAATGAAGAGGCGGGGAAAAATACGGTTATCTGGATTTGACGGATTTCCATTCAACAGCCTGGTAAAAAATAGCGCGGCTCAGGCAGACCAACAATACCATCACCATACCGGGTGTTAAACCGTGCCTGCTCCAGACGGCCCCAAAACCCGGAAAAAAACACCATCAGTTCAGTGAATCAAATCAGCGTAGTGACAACCTCCCGCTCAGAATTACGTATTCATAATGTACTACTGAAAAAGAAACACAAAATTAAATCGGTAATTATTTTATTCACTATCGTGCTACATAGTGTTATATGTCACATACGGGATTCTTACTGGTAGGACACGGAAGCAAAAAACAATACAACAAGGAACTGATTGAAACAACAGCGGACCTGATTGCAGCAAAAGAGGACCGATTCCTTGTAAAATCCGGGTTTATGAGCATCAACGAACCCTCTGTGCAGGAAATCCTCGATGAATTTAAGACCGCAGACATTGAAAAACTCGTTGTTGTACCCCTCTTTCTTGCAAAAGGCATCCACATTCTGGTTGATATTCCCGAAATCCTCGGCCTTGAAGAAGGAACCAATTCCGGCACATTCGCGCTTGCGAACGGAACCGAAATCCCGCTTCTGTATGCACAGCCCATAGGAAGCAATCCAATGCTCGCTGAACTAATGATCAACAACGCAGATGATGTACTGAACAATCAGTCCTGATTTCTATGAATATTCTGGTGGTTGACACCATTCATGGCGGAAGAGAAATATCCCGCCATCTTTTATTTCAGGGGTATGCTGTTGACACGGTTGATGTCTACCGAAATGAAGGAAGCATCACGGTTGCAGAGGCCCTGACGCGCAGGTATGACATTGTAGCAGCACCTGTCCATCTAAACCCGGACCATCCTCTGATGCATATGAAGACGGAATACCGGACGCACCATCAGATGATACCCTTCTGCCTGGGAAAGACCCGTCCTCATCTCAGTGTTGAGATAACCGGTGCACGGGGAAAAACGACCACCGCCCATGCGCTTGCATCTGTGCTTCCGGGAACAGGAGTATTGCTTTCCTCCATCGGAATCACAGAATTTCCGTCACGGAACAATGCGGGAAAAAAAAGCATCACACCCGCATCGACCATACACGCAGCAAAACTGGCCGTTGCATCAGGAGGCTGGCTGGTTGCAGAACAGTCCCTGGGAGTCAGCGGCATAGGGGACCTTGGTATTCTCACATCTGCAGAGGACTATCTCTGTGCAGGCGGAAAGAAGCATGCATATGATATAAAAAAAGAGATGCTTCTCTCCTGCAAAAAAATACTCGCCGCACCCGGCATTGCCTGGATGAATGACCGGGTTATCCATGCAGAAGATATCGTCAGCTGCAAAGGCACGGTCTGTTCATGGGCATACAACGGTGAGGAAGGATCATTCACCAATAATCTTCTGGTGCTTCCCGCCTACCAAAATGCCATACAGACCGCTGCCGCTGCCGCCTGTATACTTGGATATCGCCCGGACCCGCTCAGTGAGTTCACGGCCCTTCCCGGAAGACTGCAGGTGAAACGGAATGGTTCGTCGGTTATAATTGATGATGCGAATTCCGGCACATCACAACAAACCGCAACGGAAGCGGTGCGCTACGCAAGAACCATTTTGCCGACATCGCCGCTGATCCTGGTCATTGGTGCCGAGGCAGATAATATCTGCGAAGGCTTTTCACTCGCAGACATCAAACAGGTAATCGATACGACGAATCCTGACTCTGTAATACTGGTGGGAGACACCTACCCGGATGATGCAGAATCCTGCCTTTCACATCCATGCGTTCATGTCTCCTCCCTCACCGAGGGAGAACAGTATGCAAACACCATATCCGACACAGGAGTTATTGTGCTCGCTGTAAAAACCTGGAGATAAGACGATATGCAATACATTCAGCCACGCCCCAGTTCCATTGTTGCCGCCCTCTATACCGCCCGTGACCTGGGCTGTGACCTTGCCATATTACACGGACCATCGGGATGTTCGTTCAAACATGCACGCCTGCTGGAAGAAGACGGACTGCGGGTTCTGACAACGTCCCTGGGTGACAACGAGTTCATCTTTGGTGGACAGGAAGCGCTTGAACGTGTTTTGAAGTATGCAGAACAAACCTTTTCACCCACCCGCATCGCGGTTGTCGGCACCTGTGTCTCGATGATTATAGGCGAGGATATGGAGGCGGCCATCCGCGATTCGGAGATCACGACTCCTACCATCGCCATGGATATCCATGCCGGATTCCGGGAGAATATTGATGGCGTCATGGCGGCACTGCGCCCGGCGGCTGTTGCCGGATGGATCAGTGAAGAAGAACTGGGCCGCCAGAAACGACTGCTTGACGGTGCGAATGCGGTCGAACGGGCCCGCGGCGCTGCATCCAAACCCTACATTCAGCCTTCACGCGGTGACCTGAAACATGTGGTGGCGGGGCGCCTGCTCGAGTGCATCCGTTCCGGAAAGAAAGGGATTGTCATTCTGAATGCAAAAAAGGAGACCGCGTATATGTTTGCCGACGTCATGATTGCCGTGTATGAATCGTCTCCTGACGCTGACATTCAGTATTATGCAAATCTCTCTGATCTGGGCCTTGCCAAGGTCCGAAGGGATGCAAAAAATATCCGGGACGGTCTGAAGGTGCAGGGCATCGAACCGGTGATGACCGGAGCTCTTGATGAATATGGTGTCCTCGGCAATACACTGGGAGAAATCATCCAGGATATGAAACCTGATTTTGCCGTTATTGTGGGAGTGCCTCACGCCATTCCTCCCAACTATACCGAAAATATCGAGATATTCTCTGTTACCAACGGCCCCCGTCAGGTTGAACCACTGCATGACATCGGCCACCAGCATGTGGTGGTGGAGATTGACCTGCACCCGAAAACGCTGGGAGTGCATGAAATTGTTGCCAGTGAATTCGGGGATATTATCCGGAGCCTTTCATGAAGAGCCTGCTTATCACCGGCGACCGGTCGGGCAGCGGCAAGACAAGCATTACCCTTGCGATTGCTGCACTGCTTTCAGAAGAAAATGTCGTCCAGCCCTTTAAGGTGGCGATGGACTATATCGACCCGTCATACCTTACGGGTGTCACCGGCAGACCATGCAGAAATCTGGACAGTTTTGTCATGGATGAATCACTGATTCATGACGTGTATGCCAATGGTGCCGTCGGTGCGGACATTGCCATTGTTGAAGGAGTCAGGGGCCTGTATGAGGGATCAGAGGCCCTCACCGACAGGGGTTCTACGGCAAGCGTCGCAAAGACCCTTGCACTGCCGGTTATTCTTGTGGTTAATGCCCGGAGCATCACCCGCAGTGCAGCGGCACTGGTCAAAGGCTTCCAGCTGTTTGATCCTGCCGTCCGTATTGAGGGAGTCATCCTCAACCAGATCAACGGGGATATTCACCGCGAAAAGGCAACAAAAGCGATAGAGCATGCCTGTGGCATCCCGGTCATTGGTGCGATTCCCCGGCGTGATGAGATGAAACTGACCATGCGGCACCTGGGGCTGGTGCCGTTCCTCGAAGGCTCGCAAAAAGAGCAGTTCCATGATAAAATCCATGCGATCACCCGGATCATCGGGGATCATGTCGATGTTGACCGGCTCCTTGATATCGCAAAGGAAACCCCCGCACCTACAGAGAAGCCCGCCATGTTTCGCCCTGCGGATACAACGGACATCAGAATCGGCGTGGCCCTTGATGAGTCGTTTAATTTTTACTACGACGATCTCTTCGACATCCTCTGGGCACAGGGGGCGGAGCCTGTTTTTTTCAGCCCCATACATGACCGCCTGCCGGATGCCGACGGGTATATCATCGGCGGCGGATACCCGGAATTGTTTGCAGACGAGCTGGAGAAAAACAGCCGGATGCAGGAGGCGGTCCGGGAAGTGTCCGCCAACGGCACGCCCATCTATGCAGAATGCGGCGGTCTCATCTATCTCACGGAAGATCTGGTTCTTGCGGCAGGGCATGACAACCGGACGAGAGACGAGCACTATACGATGGCGGGTGTCTTCAAAGGGGAAACCCGGATGCCGGTGAGACGGGTCATCGGCTACGTGCA
>NZ_JAAAWJ010000097.1 GCF_009914725.1 Methanogenium sp. MK-MG | reverse complement strand
ATGTAGCGGGACTGATAGATGCCTGGGAGAACGATCAGGATGTCATCTGCCGCGACGCCCCGCATCTGCTGGTTGCCCATGTCCCGGAGAGCAACCCGATTGCAGCCGTGGACGGCATCATCGCCCTCACCCATTTCGATATCGCCGCGAAGGCGTTTGGTATCGGCACCTGCTGGGCGGGGTTCGTTGCAATGGCCATCCTCTCCTATGAACCGCTCCGGAAGGAACTCGGGATTCCTGTGGGACGGACGTGCGCCTTCGCGATGATGTTCGGCCACCCGAAGTACAGGGTCTACGGCCTCCCCCGGCGCAACCCGGTGCAGGTGACGTGGCGGTAGGACTTGCTGAAACGCCAAAAGAAAATGGCACAGTCACGGACGTTGTGATGCACGTCCGGTTCCGGGAAAAATAAGGGGTGGTTAAACCGGGAGCACCCGGCTGCCATAGACTTCGTTGATGACTGTACCGACACCCATATAGAGTGCAAGGCAGCCGGAAACAATTCCGGTGATGCCGGCAAGGGTATGGATCAGGTGAACGCCGGTCAGGTTTGCGGCCACAAGCAGCACCACCATAAGGATGACTGTTGCGAAGGTGACCTGCAGGAGCCGGTGCATCTTCAGGGTGCAGATGAACAGCCCGACGATCAAAAGACCCCAGACAGACAGGAATGCCGTGAGATCCATAGCGGTTGGTGCTGTTGCAAGGCCGAGTGCCGGCAGAATCATGATTGCCGCAAAGGAGATCCAGAAGAGTCCGAAGCTCCCGAAGGTGACCATCCCGAAGGTGTTCTTCTTCTTCCATTCCATAATGCCGACGATGAGCTGGGCAAGCCCGCCATAGAAGAGCGCCATCGAGACGATGGTGCTGCTCAGCCCTGTTATTCCGGCATTGTGGAGGCTGAGCAGAATCGTGGTCGTCCCGAATGCACAGAGGCCAAGTGGTGCAGGGTTTGCCGTGTTGTCTATCAGGAAGAGATTGTTTCTGTTCTTTTCTTCGATTTGGTCCATAAGATATTCACATTCTCCGAAAAACTGGTGCGGCCAACTCCCGGTTTGCTGATCAAATCCGGCAATGACGCACCTACATACCAATGTTGTGGTGCAGATTATAAAATATTTACACCAATTCATATTTTTTACCTGAAACTGGTGCACCTCATCCGTTGGTTGTGGTGCATGTGCGCACAGGAACGGGTCGGGTGCATCTGCCGACGGACACCACTTCCCGATTCAGATCGTATGCTTCATGCGAAACAGAGCGGGGCCGGGATGGTGAAGATATGGTATGCGGGAAGAATGAACACCCGCATATTTTGCATTCAGATGCCCTTTCTTTCAGTATTTTCTCTCAGAAATCTCCTGCACAATCTCTCTTCATGCGTATAAAAAATACCCTTCCGCAAATCTGCAGGCGATTCCTCAATTGCCTTCAGTGTCTCCTCACTCAGCGGTTATCTGTATTATGGGCGCTGTGCTGCTCTCTGTAGTTTATGCAATCCTCACCCGGACAAAAATAACTCGTATGATCCGTATCGGGCTCCCCGGCCTTGTCATGGCAGCGGGCTTTGCCCTTTTTATGCGGCTTGATGTCCCGATGTTTCTTGTCGGGCACTGATATTCGTGGTGCTCATGGCCGTGCTCATTCTTCCCTTCGTATTTTCCCATTGGTTCGGTAAGGAAGTGCGGTTCACCCGCATTCTTATCTGCGATATCCTGGTCTCAGCTGTTGGTATTGTTCTCCCGTTTCTCGTTGTCCGGTCCGGCCTCTCGATGGTTCCGGCATTGTACTGGCACACCCCCACGGGGTATTTCAAACGGATAATATTTTGATCACCGGACCTCTCCTGGAAAGACCGGAACGGCATCAATCCGATCTCCGGGCACATACCGGAGGTTTTTATTCTCATTCAGACAGACGTACGGTTACTGATTTTCCATGCATACCCCCGATTATCGAATCCGTTTTTCCCGATTCTCATGGCTTATTGTTCTGATCGTCGTCGGTCTTCTGACCGCAGGCAGTCTCCGGAACACCCGGCAGGAAGATGCCGCAGATGTTTTTGTTCCGGGAGAGAAGAGTCCCATACAGACACACTACTCTCCGGGCGAAATAACAGAACTAAGTGCTGCCGCAGAAGAGACTGCCAACGCCTCGCTCAGCACTATTGCTGAAATTCCCGCGGACGAGTGCACCTTTGACAACACTCTCATTGCATTTGACAGGATTATGACTGACTATGCCGATGCCGTCTGCCCGCTTGTCCTGATGGGGAGTGTCTACCCGGATGCAGAGATCGCTGCAGAAGGGATGTCCTGTGAAGAATCCGCCGCTGTCTTCGATACCCGTGTATATACCCGCCGTGACCTGTATGACGTTCTCCGGGAACAGACCCCGCGAAATACAGAGGAATCCCGGCTCTACACCCTGACCATCAGGGCATTTGAAAAGAACGGACTAAAGCTCTCTGAAGAAAGCCTCACAAAGGTCCGGGAGATGAAGACGACGTTGAGCGGACTTGAAACCCGCTACTCGGCCAACCTGAACAACGATAACACCACGCTTGAATTTACCGGAGATGAACTGGCCGGTATATCGCCTGCATCAATGGCCATGTTCTCACCGACCCCGCAGGGTACATATCTGGTCACCATGAAGTATCCTGATTATATTGCGGTGATGACCTATGCCAAAAATTGCGGGACACGCATGAGGATGTATGAGGCATACAATAACCGGCAGGCGGATACGAACACCGCTCTTCTTGAAGAGGCAATCGTTCTGCGCCAGAAGATTGCACGGGAGCTCGGTTATTCCACATGGGCTGATTACCGGATTGACGGCAGGATGGCGGAGAAGACCGGCACGGTGATGGCATTTCTCACCGCAATGCAGGAACCCCTGCAGGAAAAGTACCGTGACGAAATGGCAGACCTGCTTGCCATTAAACAGAGTATGGACCCGACGGCAACCGCAGTTGACGCCTGGGATGTCATCTACCTTCAGGAGATACAGAAAAAGCAGCAGTATGCCTATGACGAAGAGGAGGTCAGGGAATATTTCCCGGTCGACACGGTACTTCAGGGCCTCTTTGACACCTGCGGGACCCTCTTTGGCATCAGATTCACCGAAATGACAAATGCCCCGGTATGGTCTCCTGATGTCCGGCTCTATGCGGTGAAAAACCTGACCAATGATACAATAGGCTACATGTATCTGGATCTCTATCCCCGTGAGGGGAAGTACGGGCATTTCTGTGCCGCTGAGGCGATCAGCGGCAGGCAAAAAGACGGCGCATACTCGGTTCCGGTCATGGCGATTATAGGAAATTTCCACAAACCGGAGGACGACAGGCCGTCGCTTTTGACAATAAACGAGATAGAGACGCTCTTCCACGAGACCGGGCATGCGATGCATTATCTGTTGACAACAGCACCGTATGGCACCCTGTCCGGGTTCAGTGTGGAGTGGGATTTTGTCGAGACACCCTCCCAGACGCTTGAGGAGTGGGTCTGGGACCCCGAGGTGCTGGCATCGATATCGGGCCATTATACCAATTCGTCTGAAAAAATCCCGGCAGACCTTCGCGACCGTGTCATTGCGGCGCGAAACGTCGGGACCGGTGCGTTATACAGCCGTCTGCTGGTCAATTCTCTGGAGGATATGCGGTTTCACACCGCAACAGAACCGGTCGATGTGACGGAGGTCTGGTACCGGACGCATGAGGAAGTCATGGGCACACGCCCACTTCCGGGCACTCATCAGCCTGCATCGTTCGGTCATCTCATGGGCGGATACGACGCCGGATATTACGGATATCTCTGGTCGAAGGTCTACGCACTCAGTATCGTGGACGCATTCAGAGAGAACGGCATGACCAACCCGACTCTCGGCATGAAATTCAGGGATGAGATTCTTTCCCAGGGCAATATGGAGGACGGCATGGTGCTGCTTGAACATTTCCTTGGAAGAGAGCCGGGGCCGGAGGCGCTGTATGAGCATCTTAATATCTCCGTTTCTCCAGAGGCAGCAGATGTAGTAATTACAAAAAAGTGAAGATAAGAACCGGATTATCGTTCAGAAATCCACAGGATCAATACAATCGAAGAATTTAGCCGTCTCTCAAAACGACAAATATAGGGGGAGTTTTTGAGAATCTATTAAGTTCATTGATTGTTTATATGCCAATATTACCGGACTCTTCTGTCTGGAATTTAGGAATGTGGCCAAATAGTCTGTTGCCGGTATCTGTTTTACCATTGCCAACGTAAAAATTTCTAGAAATTCTACACGTAATAAAATGAATATCTTCACATTCTCCAAGTGAGGATTGTACAAATTTAGCATGCATTACCTGACAAATAACAGTAATCGTTTTGCATTTAGGTAATACATCAATTATTTTCCTAATTGATTGACCTGTATTGATAACAGAATCAACAAGGACAACATTCATTTTTTCCAGGCAATATTCTGAAAGAATCTTATTCAGATCCGTTTCTTCACTGATAAATTCAAGTCTTGCATGTGAATCAAAAATCTCTCTGAATCCGTCCGCAACATAAAGCCCTGATCTCATCAGTGTCAAAATTATAGTGAATTCTTGTGGAGCGAGATCAAGTCCTTTTTTGACTCCCTGAACATGAATAATATCTATTGGCTCTAGATGAAGTCCCTTTACATATTCGTAACTTAGTAACTGCCCTAACCTGCGATGCACATTTTTTAATTGAACAGGGCTGAGGTCAGCACGACGCGATTGTGTCGATAAAATTTGAACGGCCTTACTGGAATCTTCTAGACTGGTAATCATTTAACACCCGTTATTTTTGTTTGACGTATATCAATAATTGACAGATTGCTGTGGGTTTTCAGGTATTCAAAGAGATTATCTCGCCTTTTCTTTCCAATAACTATTACTGCTTGCTGTGCGTTTTTCAACATCTCTGCGTCTGCCATCGAATCTCCAAAAGCTATTACATTTGCTCCTTTGTTTACCAACGATTCTACCAGAGTCGCTTTTTCTTCATTACTTATAATAACAGGACTGCGTGCAAGGTTATTTCCGCCAATTACTATTACATTTAGTTTATACCGGCTTCCTACAACATCCCATACCTCTGGAAAACCAGATGTGATCCATATGAGAGTTCTTTTTCGGTTTTGCTCTCTTAATATTGTTAAAATTTCAGGGCTGAGTGTTATTGCCTGAGCAGCTCTCTCTATGAAATTCTGCATTACTTCATAAGGTATTCCTGAATAATACTGAGCTACTTCAAAGAATGATTCAAAGCAATAATCTTCATTCTTTTGAAAGAGATCATATACCGCATCCCTGTCAATACAATCGGAGATTAACAGATAGTCAAGGCAATCTCCTGAAAAAAGTGTGCCGTCACAGTCAAATACTGAATATAATCCATTTGAATTAGAACTTATTTCATTGCAGAAATTTGAGATGTTATGCTGCGATAATTGCTTAAAAAATTCCATAACTCTGCTATCGATATTTGGTGATACTATGAAAGAAAACGGTATATTTTTTGAGATGCATGTTGAATTAAGATTCTTGCATTCCAGATCCTGCCATTCGCTTAATTTTTCAACACTAAAAGAGGTACGTTTTCTCTCTGTATCTCCAGAGCACTGAGCACTGATCTTTTCGGCGGACGATTGGATATAAAAAATATAATCGTACACTTCTCCGTCAGCCTCTGTCCATGCAATTTCATAGCTTCCATCTTCTTTAAGGAAGGCATAATGTCC
>NZ_JAAAWJ010000096.1 GCF_009914725.1 Methanogenium sp. MK-MG | reverse complement strand
ACAGTGAGATATAGATCCAAAATGAGATCAGTTGTGGCTTCTGGATCGGTCAGAACTAAATGCAATATCTGATCCCGATTGGGAGGCACATTCATTGAAAGTTAATATGTACCCATAATATTTTGATCTAACGGTTAATTCTCGCTAAAATTGGTTGGGGGCTGAATAGTTACATAGATTTATAGATATTACAGGAAGTGGGCACCCGGATCCTATATCATTCAGCACCCCTGATTCCTGTGGTGGGGGAGGTGTATGTATGTGTGATCTCAGTACAAGTGCACAAATCATTGAAAACCACATAATATGGTTCAATTTAAGAACAAGGCACAAATAAGCCGTTAAAACGGTGCACCCCCGGGTACACGGATAGTGTCTGGGGTGTGTTAGTGCACCCAAAAACGGATGGACAACCATCCTGCCTGTCCTCATTGTCTATCGGGTGACGGTGACTTCTGGTGGTAACCGATCTCCTCAGGGCATACTGACGCTCGTGCCGACGGGGCAAAGGTCAACAAATCCCGACACTGCCGGGGGATCTCTCCTGCGGTTGGGTTGCCGCCGTCGGCACCGCTACTGCCCATGTCATGGCCGACGAAAGCCTCGCCACCGCGATCGGCGGAACCCAGTCCCGCAGCACCGCAAGGACACGTGCTCCTGCAGACTGAAGTGTCACAAAAAGAGAGGGGAACCTGGGCAGGCCATGCCGTCCGACCGGATCCGATATTATCATGATTCACCCATCCAGAGACAACCCAGACCACAGACCCCCAAAACCGCCCGATTCTTTTTTTATATAGAGAACCCTAATCTTTATGGAATCGATTACCCGTGTGGTTTTGTGCCTAAAACCATAAAGGGAGATTTGAATAAACCATGGATTCACTCGTCTATCTGGCACCATTATGTGCCCTGATTGCTCTCCTCTTTGCAGGACTGTCCTTTAAAAAGGTCCAGTCCGAAGGGGAAGGCAGTGAGCTCATCAAGAAGCTCACAACCGTGATACACAAAAGTGCGATGGTGTACTTAAACACCCAGTACAAGTATATCGCGGTCTTTGTAATTGTACTCGCGATCATCCTGACAATACTCATCAGCCCGTTAACCGCGGTCTGTTTCGTCATTGGAGCAACCCTCTCCGCAACTGCCGGTTACATCGGCATGTTCACCGCAACCTCTGCAAACGGCCGCACAGCACATGCAGCCACCCGTGGTATTGCTGACGCATTCCGGGTCTCCTTTGCATCGGGTACGGTCATGGGTATGACTGTTGTCGGTCTCGGCCTCTTTGGTCTCTCCGTGGCATTTATCGGAGTGTCCACCCTGATGGCCGGCGCTACCACCTATGCCATTGTCAATGTCGTGGCAGGATTCTCCCTTGGTGCAAGTTCGATTGCACTCTTCGCCCGTGTCGGTGGCGGTATCTTTACGAAGGCCGCAGACGTCGGTGCTGACCTCGTCGGCAAAGTCGAGGCAGGTATCCCTGAAGATGACGCCCGAAACCCTGCTGTCATTGCAGACAATGTTGGTGACAACGTCGGTGACATCGCCGGTATGGGTGCAGACCTCTACGAGTCCTACGTCGGCTCAATCATCTCCACCATGCTCCTCGGCGCTGCAGCTATTCTCACCATCAGCAAGGGCGGAGACATCGGCATGATCCTGGGCATCGAATCCACCGCAGCACTCAGCGGCATGCCCGAGTACAACCTTGTTGTCCTCCCGATGATCATCGCCGCAGTCGGTATCATCTGTTCCATCATCGGTTCTTTCTTCGTCAAGACAAAGAAGACAGAGTCCGCTGCTATTCACATGGCATTCAACATGGGCCTTGTGGCAGCACTCCTCCTTGTGGTCGCAGCAACCTATTTCATCGCCACCATGCTTCTCGGAAGCTATGGATTCGGTGTATTTGTTGCCTGTGTCGCAGGTCTGGTGGCAGGCTTCCTGGTTGGACAGGTCACCGAGTATTACACTTCATACGAACGCAAACCCACCCAGACCATTGCAAAGTCCTGTGAGACAGGCGCTGCAACAAACATCATCACCGGGTTTGCAAAGGGTATGGAGTCCACCCTCATCCCGACCCTCCTCATCGGACTTGCCATCTATATTGCATTCACTTTCGCAGGTCTCTACGGTATTGCTATTGCTGCAGTTGGTATGCTTGCAACACTGGGTATCTCCCTTGCAGTCGATGCATACGGGCCTGTCGCAGACAATGCAGGCGGTATTGCAGAGATGAGCCACCAGCCTGAGTCTGTCCGTGAGATCACCGACACCCTCGATGCAGTCGGGAACACCACCGCAGCTATCGGCAAGGGATTTGCAATCGGTTCGGCAGCACTGACCGCACTCGCACTTTTTGCGTCATACGGTATTGCAGTGGGCCTCGAGTCAATCGATGTCATGCAGCCTACGGTCTTCATCGGTCTTCTCATTGGTGCGATGCTTCCGTTCATCTTCTCATCCATGACAATGATGGCAGTCGGACGTGCGGCATATGCCATTGTGATTGAAGTCCGCCGTCAGTTCAAGGAGATTAAGGGCATCATGGAAGGCACCACAGAGCCTGACTATGCAGCATGTATCTCTATTTCCACCAACTCTGCTCTGCGTGAGATGATCCTTCCGGGTGTCATCGCCATCGCAGCACCAATCATTGTTGGTGTTGTCCTCGGCAAGGCCGCACTCGGCGGTCTTCTGGTCGGTTCACTCGGCGCAGGATTCATGCTTGCAATCACCATGGCAAATGCCGGTGGTGCATGGGATAATGCAAAGAAATACATCGAAATGGGCCACCTCGGCGGCAAGGGATCGGATTCCCACAAGGCCGCTGTCACCGGTGACACCGTCGGTGACCCGTTCAAGGATACCTCCGGCCCTGCCATCAACATTCTTCTGAAGCTGATGAGCATCGTCGCTGTGGTCTTTGCACCGCTCTTCCTCTAATTCAACTTTTTTTTGTTTTGGTTCGGTTTGATTTGAGAGGGAGCGGATGTCTTCCTTCTCTGTGAGAACAGGAGTTTTTTCAGCTATTCTGCTCCGTTAGATCTCTTCGGATCTCTTTGCCGGTTGTATGGGCGGATCTCTCTTCCTGCGCTACTGTAATATCAGGGGAGACGTATCTGGGGAGACGTGAAAAACAGGAAAATACGAATGAAGATATTTTGAATCCATAACACAACTCCAAACCAACTGTGATGTATGCCCTGTCGGATCCACATCGGCATCCGGACGCATAGAGACAAAAAATACAGTAGTAAAAATACAGTAGGGGTAAAAATACGGTAACACAGGGACTTAAAACCGGTCAGAGAAGATCCTTCATCCCGCACCCGACCGACGGCAAGAAAGAGACGAGAAGGAAGGCAGCACCTCCGAGTATGAGGGAGAAAGCACAGATGAGAATGTCCGAACATCCGGAGTAGACCAGAAATCCGGGAAGGATCCCCACTGTAAGCCCGGATAAAACCAGCACCCCTGCGACAAGAAGGAAAAGCCCGACCAGTCCTGCGACCCGGTGAAAGAGGAGGCTGTTTCCGGTTCGCCATGCCTGAACCAGACAGACGAAAAGGATGACACCAAGAGCGAGCACCAGCAGTTCAGAGGGCGATGAAAATTCAAGATGAAACATATTCTCGAAATAAGACGGGCTATATTTATGTGGGAAGTCGCCCAGAAACGGCCAGTACCAGCTTTGTGGCGCACACCACATCGCATCGGCGAGTTGATGGGAGAGCATCCCTGCCGCGATAAAGAGGAGACCGGGGTGCCGCCACTTTAAATAAATGAGATAACCAAGAAGAGCGACAAGGGCACAGACAGTCAGGCTGTGAAAGAATATTCGACCGTTGCCCATACTCTCCAGAATGATATGCCCAACCGGTTTATCAATGATGTCCGGGAGGAGACTGCCGATGGCACAGTAGACGAGAGCCCGGCAGTCCTTCGTGATATACAACAGAAAGATCCCAAGGGTAACACCGATTAAAAGATGGACTGCAGGAAGCATGGATGGTTCCCTCCATATATTCGTCTCATATTCTTCTGCTGCCTCTGTTTTTTATCTGTCTGGTTTTTTTTATTCTGTCTGTCCAGGGGTTCTGTTACTCCACTGTTTCCTGTGGACAGACATGGTTCCAAACACCTGATACCTGATACCTGATACCTGATACCTGATACCTGATACCTGATACCTGATACCTGATACCTGATACCTGATACCTGATACCTGATACCTGTTCTCCTCCGAGAGAATTCGTGGTATATGCTTCTCTGATTTTCTATGGATATTGTATGCAGACCGGCTACCTGTCGGGATCACTTGCTTGCATGCGTGACGATATGTCGCATCTCAGGCAGAATCAACTTTACCATCGCAAGCCGTACAGCAGGTGTGGATCCAGGAATACAGAAGACAACACGCTGATCAATGATGCCTGCTACAGCCCTGGACAGGAGAACACGGGTACCTACATCTTCTAAACTGAATATTCTGAAGAGTTCGCCAAATCCGTCCAGAGTCTTCTCAAAGAGGGGGGCTACCGCCTCAATCGTGCAGTCATCGTGCGTTATTCCGGTACCGCCATTAATAATGACACAGGTTGCTTCCGGGAGTGCCTCCTGAAGTGCCTCCTGAAGTGCGCTCCGAATGGCACCTACCTCATCAGGTACAACCCGATAGAAGGTGACGGGAATATCTGCTGCTTCACTGAGCTCTTTGATCACAGCTCCTGAGATGTCCTCGTCTGCTGTACGGGATGTTGAAACAGTGATCACTGCAGTCTGAAGGTTGACATTACTAAGATGGGATGAGTCCATACCAATGATGATTGTATTGTAACCTCTTCAGAATACCGGTTACCATATTCATCTGCACGCTGCAGTGCCCATTATAGAATACCTCCAAAAAGAACATTCAGAATAATCGCACAGGAAAAGACAAAGAACCAAAGAAAACAGAACGGACGGTGTAGAGAGTATGGTATAAGATATTGTGCTGTTAAAGGTTAAAGAAAGAGAAAAAATGACAACAATAAATCTAAAAAAATATTGATTTTGAAGAATACAGATTTGAATAACAGTTTGGTGAAGGGTGACTAAACTGAGGTGATATAGATAAAAATGACTGTGAAAATAATAATGTAAAATTATGAAAATGGTTTTGATTTTTAAACTAAAGTGTTCCACCTGAACAGCAAAAGAAGAAATACCCCTATTTCCGATGGAAACTTAATTTATAGGATGAGAATTGAAAAAAAATATCATGAATTCAGTCTAAATACATGGATAATATGAAAAATAATCTAAAGACACTGGAAAACACTCTGAAGATATTCAGGAAAAATAACGTGAAAAAATAAACTGTTTCTGTGTTGCAATAAAAAACTGATTCATCTTCATTTTTATATGATCAAGAGATGGGGGGGACCCCTTTGTTTCCACTGGAGACAACATTTAAGGCTACACCTGTTAAAGTGTCAGACATATCATAAAATCAATTATTACATTCATTATCAATTATTATCACATTTTTTTAAAATATCGTTTTTTTCTATATCTGCATTTTTATGGTCAGAATTATGATCAAATTCACAATCTATGATCAAATTACAATCCAAATTATGATCGGATTTACAATTCCTGATCTGGTTACGTCCTGACAGTTACGATCCTAATTATGATCGGATTTACAATTCCTGATCTGGTTACGTCCTGACAGTTACGATCCTAATTATGATCGGATTTACAATTCCTGATCGAGTTATGCCCTGACAGTTACGATCCTAATTATGATCGGATTTACAATTCCTGATCGAGTTATGCCCTGACAGTTACGATCCTAATTATGATCGGATTTACAATTCCT
>NZ_JAAAWJ010000095.1 GCF_009914725.1 Methanogenium sp. MK-MG | reverse complement strand
ATCAGCGATGATGATCTGGCCGTTTTTATAGGTGACTTCACCATCATCACGTGTGCGTATACGGACAGGACGCTGAATTTTATCTGCAAGGCCCTTCAGTTCATTGAATGACAGGGGGGTAAGGCCACCGGAAACGCCCTGGTTTAATACAAAGTCAACATCAGGCACCTCCCGGGAGATATATGCCACATCATCCTCACGGCCCGGAAAGAGCGTGACTACTACCTGAAACTCAGAGAGAGCTCCTGCCAGATATGCCTCCCTGCAAAGGGCAAGTGAGCGCTGCACCTTTGCAGTCACCTCAGGTTTCACCTTCAGCAGTTTGGGATAATGTTCCCATCGTGTTTTGATATCCAGATGAACCAGGTCGATGAGCGAATGCTCGATAAGTGCCTCCAGGGTATCAGGAAACACACCATTCGTCTGGACACCAACCTTAAGACCCATTGCACGGCAGCCTTCGGCAAGCGCTACCAGTGCATCTTTCTGCATCGTCGGTTCGCCGCCGGAGAATATGACCCCGGATATGAGCATTCTGGATGAGTGGATCATATCAAGAATCTCAGTCACAGGACGAGGGTCCGAACCTCCCTGAAGTTCGGTGTTATGGCAATAATGACAGTGAACCGGACAGCCACGCAGAAAAACCGTGCAGACCGACCGCCCTCTCCAGTCAACAGTACTTATCGGGACAAATCCTCCAAAATTTACGTTCAACAGACCACCAGGTAGCATATATGTTCGGGCGGAATTCATTTGAAGGTTTCAATTCTCTCAATGCAGGTGTCCACCTGACGGATGCACACCATACTTAATGTCGCCCGGACACAAAGGCTGTAAAGACGGAAAATACAGTCATGAAGACGGTTGTGGCCCTGACAAATCCGGCGGATATTGATGCAGCTGCCGATTCTGGGGCGGATTATATTGAACTGCGCATCGATCTCTTCCGTGCAGAACCGGAGGGAGTCTGCCAGAGAGGCGACGTGCCCTTTATTGTAACACTCAGGAGCAGTGCCGAGGGAGGGACGTTTTCCGGCAGCCCGGCTGAGTGGTGGAAAATTGTTGAACAATGGTGCCCGTACGCGGCATATATTGACATCGAACAGCGGTTTTCAGCGTATGCCCGCGAGGTCCAAACGCGCGGGCCGGGTGTCATCGCATCCCTCCACCTGCCCGACACCCCTGATGCCGATACTCTGCGCGCATATGAGGAGAGACTCAGGGCGTATGGCAACATCCCGAAAATAATCACGACACCACATTCAAAAGAGGACCTGCTGCGCCTGCTGAGTCTCACGGCTGCCGCTGCCGGATCAATATGCACCGGAACCATGGGAAGAGAGCTGAGATACGGCAGGGTTCTTACCGGTCTCTTTGGATCAGAGATGGTATACTGCCACTTTGGCACGCCCACAGCAGAGGGACAATACCATATCAACGAAATGCAGGAGATCATTCACCTGCTTGAATAAAAGGCAGAAATACCATTTTACCAGAACCATTCAGGAATATACCCTGAGATATACACAGGACACATACACCATGGACACAACAGTATCCACCAAAGAGAGACTGCGCCAGGCACTGCGTCTGCGCAGACAGGAGATCACACCGGAACAGTATGCCGCACGCAGTGCAGAGATAACAGAACACCTCCTGAAGATCTTAGCGCCCTTTGATAGAATCCTTGTCTACTCTTCCAAACCCCCGGAAGCTGATACCCGACCGCTCATCACCGCACTGCTTGAGGAGGGGAAGCATGTCATTGTGCCCATCATCCAGCGTGAGGACTGCAGCCTCAGGTTCTCGTATATCAGGACAACGGATGTGCTGGTGCCAGGCACATTCCATGTGCCCGAGCCTGTAGGGAATGAAATCCCGGCAGACCCGGCAGACATAGAGGTGGCACTGATTCCGCTCCTCGGATTTGACGCCGGCGGCAACCGCATCGGGTATGGTGCCGGATACTATGACCGGTTTCTTGCACAACACATTCATTTTCCAACCGTGGGTGTCGCATTCGCCGTGCAGGAATGTGAAAATATTCCCAGTGAACCAACCGACCAGACTCTCGACGCAGTCGTGACAGAGTCCGGACATACCATCATCTCCAAACACCCTGATCTGCACCAGTTAACCGGATAACACGATTAGAAACGGTCATTTGAGCCTCATTTTTTGTATCAGACCTGCCAGTTCAGAGTATACCAGTTTACATAGTGCGTGCAAAAATATAAATATTGCATTACCCTTACCATTAGTAAATATACTTGAGGAGGTTGCACATATGACATCATTATCACCAGCAGAGGTTACCGTAAAAGAAGCAGCACATGAAGACGCCGGGCGTGGCATTGCACGCATCAGTACGGATGTAATGAACACTCTCGGGCTGCGAAGCGGTGATGTGATTGAGATATGCGGCCGCGAGAAGGCCGCAGCCATCATATGGCCGGGATTCCCTGAAGACCGCGGAAGGGCCATCATCCGCATTGACGGGAATATCCGGGGCAATGCCCATGCGGGCATTGACGAGAAGGTACGTATACGAAAGGCCGAGGTGCACGAGGCAACAAAAGTGGTCATTCAGCCGACACACCCGGTCCGCCTCAGCGGATTTGAACAGTCGTTTGCACGGATGATTGCAGGCCGTCCGGTTGTCGAAGGCCAGCAGTTCCGTGTCGCCCTCCTGGGCACCACGCTCACGTTTGTTATAACAAAGCTCTCTCCGAAGGGCGTGGGCATTGTGACACAGAACACTGACGTGGAACTCAAAGAAGAGCCTTACAGCCCAAAGGAAGGGAAGAAGGCAACAGATGTGCCTGACATTCACTATGAGGACATCGGCGGCCTCGGACGTGAACTCGATCAGGTCCGTGAGATGATCGAACTCCCGCTGCGCCACCCGGAAATTTTTGAGCGCCTCGGCATTGAACCGCCCAGGGGTGTGCTCCTCTATGGGCCGCCGGGGACAGGCAAGACCCTGATTGCCAAGGCGGTAGCAAACGAGGTGGATGCGCACTTCATCAGCCTTTCAGGCCCTGAAATAATGAGCAAGTATTACGGTGAATCCGAGGGGAAACTCAGGGAGGTCTTTGAAGAGGCACAGGAGAATGCACCGACCATCATCTTCATTGATGAAATCGATTCGATTGCCCCCAAGCGTGCAGAGACCAAAGGTGAGGTTGAACAGCGGGTGGTAGCGCAGCTCCTTTCACTCATGGACGGACTGAAGGGCAGAGGTCAGGTCATTGTCATTGCCGCAACAAACCTGCCGGACAATATTGACCCCGCACTCAGGCGCGGAGGCCGGTTTGACCGGGAGATTGAAATTGGCATCCCTGACAAAAAGGGCCGGCTTGAAATCTTCCAGGTTCACAGCCGCGGTGTCCCGCTTGACCTTGAGTCTGTCACACTCACAGAAGAGGATCATGCGGCAGAGGGGGAAGGAAGTAGTGACGAGGAACGCCGCCGGAAGAAGTTCCTTAAACCCTATGCGGGGTCTACTCACGGGTTTGTCGGTGCCGACATCGCGCTTCTGGTAAAGGAGGCTGCGATGCATGCCCTGCGCAAGAGTATGGCAGGCATCCGGATGGATGAGGAGATACCGCTTGAGATCCTTGATACCCTGCGGGTAACACGCGACGACTTTGAGGCAGCCCTCAGCAATGTCGAGCCGTCTGCCATGCGCGAGGTGCTCGTTGAGATTCCGGAGGTCACCTGGGATGATGTGGGCGGCCTTGAGGACGTCAAAGCTGAACTCACAGAAGCTGTTGAATGGCCGCTGAAGTACCCGGAGGTCTTCGAGCGGCTCGGCACACGCCCTCCGTCCGGCATCCTGCTCTTCGGTCCGCCCGGTACCGGCAAGACCATGCTTGCAAAGGCAGTCGCAAACGAGAGTGAATGCAACTTCATCTCCGTAAAGGGCCCGGAACTCCTCTCAAAGTGGGTCGGAGAATCAGAGAAGGGCATCCGGGATATATTCCGTAAGGCACGCCAGGCAGCACCGTCTATCATCTTCTTTGATGAGATTGACTCACTGCTTCCGCGGCGGGGCAGTTACGAAGGTTCGTCCCATGTCACCGAGAGTGTGGTCAGCCAGATCCTGACCGAACTTGACGGGCTCGAAGAGCTGAACAATGTCACCATCCTTGGTGCAACAAACCGGCCGGATATGCTCGACGAGGCAATGATGCGCCCCGGCCGGTTTGACCGTGTCGTCTATGTACCCCCGCCCGACAGAGATTCACGCAGGAAAATTTTTGCCGTCTACATGGACCAGGATGAATCAGTCCTTGCAGGCGACGTCGACACAGAGGCACTGGTGGACGCAACGGAAGGGTATGTCGGTGCAGATATCGAGGCACTCATCAGGGAGGCAAAACTCGGTGCAATGCGGGAGTTCATCACTGCAATGGCAAAAAAGAACGACCCTGAACGCTGTGACGCCCTCACAAATGTCCGGGTGACAAGGCAGCACTTTGAAGAGGCGATGAAGAAAGTGAAGGCAACCCTTGACCGGGAAGCCATTGAAAAGAACGAGCGGCTTGCATGGAGCATCATCTACAATGAGGAAGAGCGTTCTGTTCTGGAAAAGGCAGGCTCGGTGCTCACCCGTGCAGGATTCGGCCACCAGGATAATGCAGCAGTCCAGAAGGCCAGAAAAACGCTCAGAAACGCCACATTCGGGAAGAAGGAAAAGGACTTCCCCGCAATAAAAGAACAGACCAGAACCCTTGAAAAGCTTCTGGAATCCTGAACAAAACAAGTGAATATCATGACAGAAGAAACGGACGAGCGAGTCAACCAGTACACAGAACTGATACGCAGACTCTTTGAAGAGGCAATGAAGACAGGCGAGATGCTGACCGGAGAAGTGAATATCATCATCGCTGCAGCGTGCCAGCCGAAAGATATGGAAACGGAGGCTCAGCATGAGAGAGGTCCGGCCACACGCGAACCGGTCTTTGAACGCCATGAACACCAGGACAGCGTGACCATCACAGCAGAACTTCCGGGCACGGTTTCTGAAGATATCAGCTATACCCTCGACGGGAAAGTGCTCAACCTCTCTGCACGTACAGGTGGCATCATCTACCGCGCGTCATACCTGGCAGAAGAGGCGGCGCAAAAAACCCTCACCCACACATTCAAAAACGGCGTAATCGAGTTCACTTACAAAAAACAAGAGAATATACCCGGAGAAGAGACCTCCGTACCCGACAGCAGAGATGAGGCCTGATCACGGGAAATAGGGGAACGGATAATTACCACTGCAGATATATCACGATGCATGAAGACCCTGCGGCAATACCTCGATGAGACTGCATGTGAGGAACCGCTCAAAGACCTCATTGAGCTCATCGCCTACCAGTCTGTTCCCATCCGGGATGCATTCATTGACAACCAGTCGTATGCAGGAACGGAGAATGCCTACGGGGAAGAGCAGGCAGCCCTTGACAAATGGGCAGACAGTCATCTCATCTCCGTTCTTGGAAAATCCGGTTTTGTAAAGGCAATCGCATCAGAGGAGCAGGCAGATATCGTCCGGTTTCCCGATGCATTTGGTGATTACGCAGTGGTGATGGATCCGCTTGACGGATCATCCCTGATTCAGGTCAACCTCGCAGTCGGCACGATAGTCGGCATATACCGGGGAGGGGATGCCCTGCAGAAAGGAGAGGATCTGGCAGTTGCCATGTATATGCTCTACGGGCCGATGACCGTCCTTACCATCACGGTGGGAGACGGCGTATTCACCTTTGCCATCAATTCAGAAGGCATCTTTGTGCTCCTGAAAGAGAACATTCAGATACCCGAAGGAACGCTCTTCGGAAGCGGCGGTATCCGGAACGAATGGCTTCCGGGGCACCAGAATTTCATCAGCCTCTGTGAGCAAAAAGGCGGGAAACTAAGATATTCCGGTTCATTTGTCGCCGATTTCCACCAGATCCTGACATACGGCGGAATCTACTGCTACCCGGCAGCCCGGGGAAAACCCGAAGGAAAACTCCGGCTGGTC
>NZ_JAAAWJ010000094.1 GCF_009914725.1 Methanogenium sp. MK-MG | reverse complement strand
CGATCTTCTTTTTTTCAAACGAAGCAATAGCATCCAACTGCCGTACCCGGATATTCTCTTCACGGCTGAGTTTTGGTTTTGGCGGGGTAATCAGTTCTTTCCCGCGGGGAAAATACTGGTCAAGCGCTTCGTGAAATGCCGTGAATGTCTCAACTGCTGTTTCATTTCCCAGAAGAAACGGCCAGCATCCTGATTTTGTGATGCAGGGACTGCGTTCCTCTTCAGTTCTCTTCAGAATCGACGAATATGCCGCAAACAATTTGTCGGCAGGTGCGGTAACGGCCGGTTCCGATCTGCTGACACCGGCAATCCTGCACGCCTCTTCCGCAAATTTGCCGCCCATGAGAAACTGTGTGGCAAGCGTCCTGACAGTATCGGCATCTGATGCCTGAAGAATGGATGCAAATTCTTCCCCGGATGCCGGTGCGGTATGTGCTGCAAGTGTATATGCTTCATCTGCAAATACACTGCGATCTTTGAACCGATGTTTTTTCAGGGGCTGAATGATGGTATATTCCCCGTCTGTCAGTATGATATTGCCTTCATCAAAGAGTTCAACGATCAGGTGAAACCGTTTTCCACTCTTTCCTATTTCAATATCAACAACCCGTTCAATCCCCGGCTGTGATATGCCAAGTACTCTTCCGCCATTGCAGTATTTTCGCAGAAACATTGAATATCCCGACGGATTTGCTGTTGCTGCAGGGAGCGATGACGTAAAATGTACCCGTTTTCCTATTTCAATAATCAGGGAAAATTTTTGCTTCTCTTCTCCATTGAGACGGATTCCAAACATCCCTGTATCATATTGGTAGGTTTTTCCGACCCACAAAGGGAGAAAACCCTGGGCCTCCGACACCATGGCATGAATATCAAGCCCACTCATTCCCTTTAAATTCGCCATTTATACCAAATTACATATTGTTCTAAGACAAAATTATAATGACTGGTGTCAGGATGACTGAAGAAAACGTGTCCAACGGAACTGAGGCAAGAATTGTCAAGTCTGGAGAACAAAAGAGAAAGGAGCATAATGAACGGATTATCCGTACGGGTATCGCGAGCATTATGGGAATTATTGCAGGTATTCTCTCGTATCTCCTCATTCAAAATGAGAGTCAGGGAGTTATTGGACTGCTCATTCTCCTTGGGGCAATGGTATTCCAGAAACATATATTCATGCTCATGAAGATGGATGTATCCGGACTGGGCGGAAAAGACTGGTTTTACCAGAGTTTTATGGCATTTGCGTTCTGGTTTATTACCTGGACAATTCTCCTGACAATACAATAATTTTGTGATATACTATGCGTATTGCTGTTGTTCATCGTGATCGTTGCCACCCGATAAAGTGTGGCAAAGAATGTATTTTGTACTGTCCGCGTGTCCGTACCGGTGATGAAACGATTGTTATCGGAGAGGAGGGAAAAGCGGTTATATCAGAAGAGCTCTGTGTTGGATGTGGTATTTGTATCAAGAAATGCCCGTTTGGTGCACTTGATATCGTGACCCTGCCCGAAGAACTGGATAACCCCACGCATCGGTATGGAACAAACGGATTTGCACTATACGGGCTCCCGATTCCGGTTGAAGGGAAAGTAACCGGGATTCTTGGAGCCAATGGTATCGGAAAAAGTACTGCCGTCAAAATTCTGTGTGGTCAGCTTGTCCCGAATCTGGGTAATCCTGACGATGGTTCCAATTGGGAAGGTATATTAAAACAGTACACAGGAACTGAACTGTATGATTACCTTCAGCAGGTTTCAAAATCATCCATAAAACCATCACTGAAGCCTCAGTACATCGATTATATACCGAAGGCCTTTAAGGGAACGGTGTCTGAACTTCTGTCATCAACTGATGAACGGGGGATGCTCAATCATTATATTCATGAATTCCGCCTTGAATCTCTTCTGGACCGTCCGATTGGAAAACTGAGCGGTGGTGAACTGCAGCGTGTTGCCATCACCGCCTGTCTCTCACGTGATGCGGATTTTTATTTCCTTGATGAAATAACCCCGTTTCTTGATATCTACCAGCGGATGATCGCTGCAAGGCTGATACGGGAACTTGCAGTGACGCGACCGGTGGTCATTGTTGAACATGACCTTGCCATTCTGGATATGCTTGCAGATACGGTGCATGTTGCCTACGGTAAACCCAGTGTCTTCGGAATTATCACCCGGCCAAAAGGCGTGAGAATTGGAATCAATCAATATCTGGAGGGATTTTTACCGGAGGAGAATGTGCGTTTCAGGGATTATGCCGTCACCTTCGAGACACGGTTCCACACCCATGATGCAGCCCGCCAGACGCTCATTGCATTTCCGGAGATGGAAAAGAAGTATGGCGATACCTTTTCCCTCAGCATCTCTGCCGGGGAAATTCTGGCAGGAGAGGTGCTGGGTCTTGTCGGTGCGAATGGTATCGGAAAGAGTACGTTTGCCAAGCTGCTTGCAGGCGTTGAAAAACCTGACCGCGGTGAGATGGATAAAACAGTACGAATTGCATACAAACCGCAGTACGTAAAAGGCGATTCATCAGTCTCGGTAGAATTCCTTCTGAGACAGGCCTGCCGTTCGTTTGATTCATCATATTACCAGCATGAAATTATTGAACCTCTGTCCATTACCCCCATCCTTCAGTCACCTGTAGATCAACTGAGTGGTGGAGAACTGCAGCGTGTTTCAATCGCGCTGTGTCTCTCACAGGATGCTGACCTCTATATTCTTGATGAGCCAAGTGCACATCTGGATGTTGAACAGAGGGTGAAACTGGCACGGGTTCTGCGCCGGCATGCGGAAGGAAGAGAGGCAGGCATCATTGTCATCGATCATGATATTTACCTGATTGATATGATCAGTGAACGCATGCTTGTCTTTGACGGAACACCCGGTGTCGCGGGTGCTGCATACGGGCCTTATAATATGAAAGATGGCATGAATCATTTTCTGAAAGGACTCGATATCACATTCAGGCGGGATCAATCGGGACGACCCCGTATAAATAAACCGGAATCCTATCTTGACAGAGAACAGCGGGCGAAGGGTGAATACTATTATGCGGATATATCTAAACCATAGGGGTTTATCATTTTTAAAACTTATATACTGAAATATGGTGCGGGGTGAAAAACTCGGGGATGCAATCCGGTATGTACAGATCGAGAATCTGCGGCAGGATCTCTATTTATATATCGATAATAATACAGAAAAAATAGATGTAAATCTCCCCGTTTTTTTTGCCCATATCGTATCTGCACTGGATAATGGATTTCCTGATCTTGATGATGCGACATACGATGAATTTATTGACAGTATTGCATACCGGGTGATGACGAATAGCAGTCAGAAAAATTTAACACAGTATACTGAACGCATCATTACCACTGCTATCCGCTCAAAACGGTCTTCCGGAAAGGCTTCTCTCAGAATTCTCGGCGGATTACAGCTGCTCTCATCAGGACATTTTCAGGATGCAATTGTGTATTTTTCTGATTACTGGAAGCATGATGCCAGAATTGGGTTTCTCATTGCATACTGTTATTATTCCATTTCAAAATCCCGGACAGGAGAGGAAAGTGCCGAAACCTCACGACAGAAACAGAGAACAGAACTTGCAGCACGTGAACAGTTACAGGAAATGGTGCGGGTTGCCCCCCCTCTCTACCGCCTGAAGCCACTGGATCTTTCTGATGATGAAGCCGTAGATAATGCATTCTGGTTCATGATCAAGATGTCTCACTGGTGGTTTCCAAATGAAAAATGGTTCATCCGGATTGGCTTAGAGAAGGCAAAAAAGGATAATAATGAGGCAAAACAGGTTGAACTGCTTAATATTTCAACGGTAAAATTTTTCAACGACCTTGATTTCCTCCGCGAATCATTCAATTACAGGCTTGAACACGGCGACGGTGTTGGAGCAAACGGGATTGTAAAACAGATGATTCAGCAATATCCGGAAAGTCTTGAACCGATATACTATGGGCTGAAGCTTTCTCTCATTGCAACAGGAAAAACATCGTATTCTCAATATCGTTCAATGGCAATGGATAAAGAAATGCCTGTCTACCTGATACAGATTCTGGACTGGACATTTTATGTATTAAAAAACCAGGAAAATGAATCCAATATGCAATTTAAAGAATTATTGCGCAGATTTAAGTCATTATCATATTATTTTATACCGTTAGATTATATCGTTCAGGATATCTTTTCTGCTGAAGAAGAAGAGTCCAGACAGGCCCGCATGCTATTCATTGATTCTATTGATATGTATGCAAAAAAAGTTTTGAAGGCCCATTCATAGATGATCGGACACATAATGAACCGCTACCCGGATGGGGGTGGGTGGTTCTGACAGATTGGAATTATCGGGTATCGGTTCGTTTACCATGGTCACCGGTATCTTTTCAGTGATATTATCAGAGAAATAGTATCCTGCCTCCCCTTTTGTAATAAACCACCATCGTCCTTTTGAGTCAGGGAAGACTTTTGTCACTTCATTACTGGTAATTCCGGTAATATTTCGGTTAATATGGGCGACAATCTCATTATTACCATATCCATAGAGTCCGTTATTTGTACCAATAATAAATATGCCGTCCTCCGTTACTGCAACATCATTGATTCGGGTAACGCCATATCCAAGGGCTGCAGGATCAGTGATTCGGGTAAAACCGGCTGATTCAGAATAATGCAGGATGATATTTTTATTGAACAGAATTACACCGCCAAATGGGTAGTCCACCACGGTGGTCATCTTCCCATATTGCTCACCAGGGCCGGAAACGTATGAAAATATTATTCCCTGTTCATCCGATACGCCCTCCCAGATACCGTGGAGACGGGTTGTCAGAATAATATTGCCTGTTGCATGGTCCTTTGCCATAGAGGAAATATAATAGGCACCGGGTCCGTCTTCAGTGAATGGACGAATCCAGTTCCATTTTCCTTCTGATAAATGATTTAACCCGGAATATCCATTCGCAATCCAGATGGTATCGTTATCACAGAGAATCTCATGTATGTTCATTGTGGAAAAAAATTCATCTGTACCAACTCTGGTAAATGATATTCCATCGTATTTTTGCACACCTGCTGAAAAACCAAGCCAGAGATAATTTTTATCATCAAATTCGATTGTCTGAATAAAATCGTCCTGTAGTCCGGTATCATAGTTCCATGGTTCTTTCTGGATTGTTGCCCACCCGGAGTCATACAGAGAAAGACCGTTTGTTGTTGCAAATGCAATCATGCCATCATGGCTTTCACTGATATCCATAACCCCAAGTGAGGAAATCGACCCGTTTGCAGGTATAAATGTAATTACGGTTCCGGATACCGGAATGGTCATACAAAACAGTATAACACAAATAATTAAAGCTCGTAACATTTCCCATCCGCTTTTCTGGTGGATATTCTGCCTCCGTCTTCCGGGAAAAAAAAGACGGATCTCCCGGATGTCCCACCGGTATCTTCTGATTCAATGGGAATATGCAATTCATTGAGATGCTTTTTCAGAGCAATGATATTTCTATTTCCAATATCCAGATTCCCTTTAAACTGCTCAAACATACTCGCTCCGCCGACCAGATATGCCGACAAATTCCTGCGCGAAGAACCACACTTTCCCATCTCACTGATCAGGTGGGGCACTGCAGTATCGGCAAATTTTCCCGGCCGTTCGCTTTTGCCATTACTCTCAGGCAACATCACATGTGCCAGTCCACCCGTTTTTAATTTCCTGTCGTAGAGAATGAATGCGACACACGATCCAAGCCCAATCGATGAAATTTGTGTATTTCTGATTTTGTACTCTCCAATTCCGACGTTCAATCCCTTTGAATCAGCAGCATTTCGTTTTTCCATTGAGCACTGCCGCCTCTACATCTCCGGGTTCATCAGATTGTTCAGGAGTGTGAGAATCTGCCGGAGAGTCTGTTCTTCAGGCAGCATGATGATCGTACTGGATATGTCATTATTTTTGGATTTGAGTTCAGTCGAGAAGAGGATAATTTCATTAATATCCCCTGCCACCTGCGCA
>NZ_JAAAWJ010000093.1 GCF_009914725.1 Methanogenium sp. MK-MG | reverse complement strand
GGGAAGTTACTGATCTTGTAGTTAAGCCGGAATCCGGATTTGACACATCAAATTACAAAACCGAGGATGACAAAATGTTCATTCCATTTGAAGCGGTGAAAGATATCAGGGATTATATCGTTGTTGACAGATTCATGTCAAAAAAGTGAAGGAAACACATTTTTTACTGCATCAACAAACCCTTCACCATACATTTTTTCAGAAGTATAGTCTGCGACACTGCATACGTCATCACTGCAGTTGCGCACAACTGCGCCACAACCTGCCGCCTGAATCATTTCAATGTCATTGTGGGAATCACCCACTGCCAGGAATTCTTCAGGGTTTCTGCCGGTCTCCTCACAAATATTTAAAAACGCAGTCGCTTTCGTTATCCCTTCAGCCTGCAGATGGATGGCAAACCCGGTATCCAGTACACGAACAGGAGAGTCTGAAAGCAGTTTGCGGACGGTATCCGGATCAACAGTGCGTGCAAATGCAACGTCAGCAAAGCGATACTCAGAACTGTACAACTGCAGTATCTCCCCCTGTTTCTCATAAAACTGCTCTACTAATGAGAATGCTTTCCTGCATGCGGATATATCACCAATAACGCGCTCATCGCCATCGAATCCAATCCGGTATGTCCCGCCGTTTTCGCAGATGACGGTTCCATCAGTTCCAATCATCTTAGCCAGCATGGTCATTGAGCAGAGCGTGTTGCCACTTGCAAGAATGACAGGTATACCCGAATCTGTCAGTGTCCTGATACACTCAATTGCAGCCGTGCTGATACGCCTGCGTTCATCGGTCAGAGTGCCGTCAATATCCGTGATCACTGCCACAGGATCACAGGAAAAATAGGTATTCATATATTCAATAATTCAGCTCAGAGCGGTTTCATTCCGGGTGTATCCACAAGGAATGCGGCTTCACCATCGGGAAGACTTGGACTGTCAACTAATTTTGCAACGCGCTTGCCGCCCTTACTCTTCCGAAGATAAATTCTGAACTTTGATGCATGCCCAACGATATTGCCACCCACCGGTTTTGTCGGGTCACCAAAGAAGACCGCCGGGTTTGACTGCACCTGATTGGTGACGAGAACAACCGCATTATGTTCCTCTGCCAGTTTGGCAAGGTCATACATATGTTTGTTCAGTTTCTGCTGCCGGATAGAGAGTGTTCCCCGACCGGAATATTCCGCACGGAAATGGGCAGTCAGCGAATCAATAATAAAAAGCCGGATGGGATGCTCGGTCTCACGAAGTTCTCCCGCCAGTTCACGCGCACTGTCAACAAGCAGCATCTGGTGATCAGAGGTATACCCTTTTGCCACGTGAATCCGTTCCAGGAACTGCTCTATGGGAGGCACTTCAATATCAAGTTCCAGCCCGTTCACCATCTGTTCAATTCGCTCAGGCCGGAACGTATTTTCAGTATCGATGTATATGCATGAACCGTTCAGACCCCCGTACTCTTCAGGAAGCTGCGCATTGACCGCCATCTGATGAGAGATCTGACTCTTACCGGACCCAAATTCGCCGTAAAATTCTGTTATCGATTTTGTTTCAAGGCCGCCCCCAAGCAGTTCATCAAAATCCGGAACCAGACTCTTTAGTTTTCTGACGGTCTTTCGTTCTTCAAGAACAGCAGTACCGGTCTTGAATCCACCAATGTCAGCCATTTTACGGGCTTCACGGATCATCTTCTTTGCCGTGGATTCACCAATCTCTGCTGCTTCGGCAAGATCAGCGTATGATGCTGTTGCAATGCCTTCAATCGTTGTATATCCCCCATCCCTGAGTTTGTCAGCCGTTGTTGGTCCGACTCCCGGGAGATCCTCAATTTCAAGTTCTGCCATATTCTCTTACCTCTCTGTTTTGCATCTGTGCTGATATACCATTTTTCTGAACGGTTAAGAAACCCACCTGTGCGGGGTGCGAAAGTAATAATCACTGTTTTATTGACTCAATCCGTCCGGTCAACGATTCTTTTGAACGAATATACTCTGAATATGAGCTTATTGCGAGCCTGTCTCCGGTTCGTAACCCTTCCACACTGAATTCCGTTCCAAAAGGCAGGTCGGCATCAATAAGCAGACATTCACGCCCGTCATCAATGCATCGCCCTCTGGCAGTCTTAATAACCATCCCGCATATACTGACGGTCTCGCTCCTGAGCACAGAGTCACAGCTCAGAAGACAGCCCCAGCTGACCTGAATTTCCGCTCTGCCTCTCCGGTCATCTTTGCAGGAGGCATTAAAGAGTGAAATGTTGTCCCCTTCTGCAGGAGGGTTTCTGGCATTATCGCCCCAGAGGACCAGATGAATCGTTCCGCTTTCGTCCCTGAACTCCGCATTGCGTACCCATGACTGTGTTCCTTTCCGGGTGGTAAACTCCCGCGCACTCCTTATGCCGTGAATAGTTCCGGAGACAGATACCGTAGTGTCCGGCTGAAGAGCGGATACCTCAGTGAAGAGCGGCACATATCTGACATCTGCCTTCCCTATCACTGCATGAGACCCGGCTGAATACTCCCTTCCTGCGCTGCGCGTATTCCTGCGTAACCCGGATGCATGAATCCCGTCACCCACCACAAACCCGTCGAGCATCTCCGGATTCCATAGCACAAGCACCCCGGTTCCGGTGGCATCCGCAATCGCCACATCCATCCGCGTTCCCTCACTTCCATCACGCCGGGTAAATGTGCTGACATCACTGATTGCCACAATCGTCGCATCAATCGTATCGCCGTTTTGCGGATTACCGGAAAAACCTTCAGCATCATTCCGGGTCGGAATATCACAGACCGTCTTCTGCAGGTCAATTACCTGCACTTCACGCGCAGACCCGGCCTTGCCTACCACCTCAATTACCGTGCCGGTCTCGATATCGTCCACTACAGAGACACGTTCATCCCAGAAAACAAGGGAGACCTCACCGCTGTCATCTCCCACCTCAATCTTTCTTACCGCACCGGTTGACCCGTCATCACGGGTGAACGTCGTGACATCCCCTTTGTGAAGAACTTTCGCAAAAAAATGAACATTGGTGGAATTTTCAGGCAGGCGGGCAATCTTCTGGTGTTTCCTTCCGGCACGACGCAGTACGATCATCGCAGAGGTTCGTTCATCAAAGACGTTCTCTGAATCCCCGGCAACCTCCTCAACCAGCGCCTGAAATGTTTCAAATGAAAACAAGTCATCAACAAGCGAATAATATGCCCGCATATCTATCAAAAATTAGTGGCTCTCTCTTACTTCTGCCACGGAAGTGTATTCATTGTCTGCTTGATGTCAATGATTGATTCTGCACGGCGCATCAGGCCTTCAAGCGAATCATTCACCATCACCTCTGCACACCGGGGCCGGCTGTTATACTGTGATGACATCGAAAACCCATACGCCCCGGTATCAAGTATGGCAATAAGATCTCCTGATTCAACCGGCGGAAGGAGTCTGTCATGCGCAATAATGTCGCCGGTTTCACATATTGGTCCTGTCACGGTCACAACCTCCCTCTTATCCTCTTTGGAATCTTCAGGACCGGCCTTGTTTGCAACGACCACCTCATGATATGAGTCATACATCGCAGGGCGTAACAGCAGGTTAAATCCGGCATCGACATTCACAAATGTCTTGTGTGAACGTTTGACGGAATTCACCCGTGAGAGAAGAACAGTTGAATCTGCCAGCAGGTATCTGCCGGGCTCAACCCAGAATTCCGGTCTGATTCCGATGGAACTGATACCATCCAGAAATACCGGCATAACAGCATCTGCATACTCAGCAGGGGTTGGCACAGGGTCGGTATCACGATGATACGGAACCCCAAGACCACCGCCAACGTCCATAAAGCGTAATTTTACACCAATATCGGTGATATCACGGGCGACAGATATGAGCACTTCAGCTTCCTTTGCGAAGGGTTCAACTTCAAGAATCTGTGATCCGATATGGCAGTGGAGACCAACGGGCAGAATATTCTCTGCATCCATCGCTGCCTGATACGCGGAGACGATCTCTCCTGCGGGTATACCGAATTTACTTGTAGCAAGACCTGTTGCAATCTTGGGATGTGTGGGTACATCCATTGCAGGATTTACCCGGAATGAAACCTCTGCTGTCACTCCGGCCTTCTCAGCGATGGCATCGAGCTGCAGCAGTTCATCCACAGAGTCAAGGGAGACGCGAATCTTCTTGTCAAGGGCAGTGGAGAGATCTGTATCGGTCTTTGAACTGCCGTTAAAGAGCAGATGTTCCGGATTCATACCAGCAGCGAGGGCCAGATGGAGTTCACCGGTTGAAAAGATATCCGCACCTGCACCAAGGGATGCAAATACCTTCAGGACAGCGAGATTGCCGTTTGCCTTTGCCGCATACAGCACCTGCACCTTGTCATAATAGCCTGTCAGCGCATCATAATATAACTGGTAATTTTCGCGGATACGCTGTTCATCGGTCACATATAACGGTGTGCCGTATTTTTGTGCAAGAACCGTTGTGTCATGCGACCCGATATGGAGATGACCCTTCTTATCAGATATATGAGCAGGGTATCTCATGCAAAGACTCCGCGCATGCGCTCCAGCGCTTCCTCGATTCGTTCAACTGAACGCGTGATGGCAAACCGCACGTACCCTGCCCCGGCATCCCCGAAACCAGTGCCTGGTGTGACGACAATTCCGGCTTCGTTCAGCATCTTCGCTGCAAACTCCATCGAATCATCCACCTTAAGCCAGACGTAGAACGTTGCCCTGGGTGACGTCACATCAAACCCTAACCCGCGCAGACCTGAGACCAGAATATCCCGTCGCTCTTCATACACTGCACAGGACTCTGCAATGCACTCCTGTGATGAAGTCAGCGCTGTTATTGCTGCTGTCTGAATGGCATCGAACGCACCGGAATCAATATTGGTCTTAACACGCCCGAGACCTGCAATGATATCTGCAGACCCTGCCGCCATACCGATACGCCAGCCGGTCATGTTGTAGGTTTTTGAAAGGGAGTGCATCTCAATTCCGACATCCATTGCACCGTCCACTTCCAGAAATGATGGCGCTCTGTAGCCGTCGAATGATATTTCAGAGTAGGCATTGTCATGCACAATGATCACGTCATGTTCTCTGGCGAATTCGATGGCTTCCTCAAAGAATGAGAGCGGTGCAATGGCCCCTGTCGGATTATTTGGATAATTCAAAAACATGAGCCTGCTTTTTGAACAGACATCTGATGGAATGGCACTGAAATCCGGAAGGAATGCATTCTCTTCTTTTAGTGGCATCTCCCAAATCTTCCCTTCTGCAAACAGCGTTGATGTCTTATACACAGGATATCCGGGGTCAGGTACCAGCACATAGTCACCCGGGTTCACAAATGCCTCGGGAATATGTGCAATACCTTCCTTTGAACCAATCAGCGCCAGCACTTCACGCTTTGGATCGAGTTCCACTCCAAACCGGTCCCTGTACCATGCAGCGACTGCTTCACGGTATGAGAACATACCCGTGTAGTCGGGATAGTGGTGGGTTGCCGGATCGCGCGCTGCTTCGACAAGTGATTCAATGATATGTGGTGGTGTCGGAAGGTCCGGGTCTCCGACCCCCAAATCTATTACATCAACACCCTGCGCCCTCTTTTCTGCCTTCATTGCATCAATCCGGGCAAAAAGATAGGGCGGAAGATGGTCCAGACGGTCTGCGTACATCATCCATTCATATAGGGCAACAAATCAATATAAGGGCATTCATACCAGCCAATTGAATCTATATATTTTATTGCGATATATAACAGATATTCGACACAGGGAAAAGGGTTCAGATGTTTACCGACAGTTATCCCGGAATACGGGTGGAAGATGGCATACCCAGAAGAATTACCGATGACGTGATACGGGAAGACCGGTTTTCCCTCTACCTGAACAACACCCATATTCTGGATCAGGTGGCGAGCAATGATATGCTCAGAGAGCTGGGTGCAGGATTTGTCATCTGCGAAGGTCTCTCTGACGCGGTTGAGACAGTGAACGTGGAAGGCTCCGACATATGGGTAGAGGCCGACACGCGAAAAAATGTAACCCCTGAGATGCGGACAGGCGGAGGACACGGCATTCATCAGAATGAACCGGGAATCGTCACATCGTCCCTCTGTATACCACCGGAAGATGTGTATGCAGCCACTGCAGAAGTAATGTCGGACATCTGGCAGAAAACGGGAA
>NZ_JAAAWJ010000092.1 GCF_009914725.1 Methanogenium sp. MK-MG | reverse complement strand
GATGTAAAGCCGGAGACGACCTGGCCCGGGCAGGGTGTTGGTCCGGTAAAGGCCGGCACGCCGGTGCCGACCACGGAACAGACCCCTGACGACACGGCAGTGGCAACGCCCGAAACGACCCCCGCATCCGTGTCCACACAGGCCCATGCGGCAACATCTGCCGGGGCCATTGCGGACGAGACGGCCGAAACGGCGGATGGCATGGATGCGGAGGAGACTTCCCCATCTGACGGGGAAGAAGGAGCCGGTCTGCTCCTTCTTCTTATCCCGGCGGCGGCCGTCGTTGCCGCCGGTGCGATCATCGCCAGCCGACGGCGTGAACCGGCACGTGACGGCATGATTGAACCACCGATGATTGGCGGAGAGGGCGCTCCCGCCTCGGTCAAGACCGTGATACGGGGGGGAGGGAGCGTTCCCGCCTATTCCGGGTTTCCTGAACGACTCGCGCCAAAATATCGGAATATCGAATATCTTGGCCAGGGGGGGATTGCCCGTGTATACCGGGCGGAACATGTCTCCGATGGCAGGGTGGTCGCGGTAAAGATCCCCATCGTTCCCGACGAGCAGACCGGCACCCATTTCATGCGGGAGATCCGGTTCTGGGAGCGCCTGCACCACCCGAATATCCTTGCGATTTATGCGGTAAACATCCTCCCCGTCCCCTATGTGGAGATGGAGTATGCACACCATTCCCTGAAGGATTGCCCGCTCCCCCTCTCACCGGAAGAGGCTTTTTGCGTGATCCAGGGCATCGCCGCCGGCCTCTCATTCGCCCACGACAAGGGAGTGATCCACCGGGATATCAAACCCGAAAACATCCTGTGTGCAGGGGGCCGGACGCCGAAGATTACCGACTGGGGGCTGGGGTCGGTGACCGATGGTGGTCACCGGACACAGGTCGGCGGGTTCTCACCGGGGTATGCAGCCCCGGAACAGCTGAGGCCGTCGGTCTATGGAAAAGAGGACGTTCGCACCGACCTGTACCAGCTGGGCGTGCTCTTCTTCGAACTGCTGACGGGCACCACCCCCTATGCGGGTGCCGGAATCGGCGAGGTGACGCTTGCCGTCCTCGGCGAGCCTGCCCCCCTTCCTTCAAAGGCCGGGGCCCCGACCGATGCCTATGACGCCGTCATCCTCAGGTGCCTGGAAAAGGAGAAGGATAAGCGGTTCTCTTCGGTTGCCGACTTCTGTGAGGCCCTGCGGGAGGCAGCCGGGTATGTCACTCCTCCCGAAAACGGATAAGGAGAACCGCGTGGTTCCGCACTGGGAACCTGAGTATTTTCTTAATATATATGTGAACCGTACCTACAGGAATGCGGGGGACGGAGATATTGTTCCCGCGAAGGAGCAAACCAGTAATGAAACGAACCACACTAGCCATCGGATGTGTTCTCTGCCTCTGCCTCTGTGCGGTTGCAGTGACGCCTGCGATGGCAAAGAACGTGATCAGTCCCCAAGTGGACAAGTTTGCCGACCACAAGCTGGACGGGGGGATGTCCGGCAAGGGGGCGCTCAAAAATGCTGACGAGCAGCTGATTAACAACACCAGTGCTGCAACGAATGAATTCAGGATGCAGCAGTTCAATGACAGCGTCGTCTGGGGAAAGGGTCTGATTGCAGAGGTAAATTCTTCGGGATACAATACCTCAAAGGCAGAAGCAGTCCTTGCACAGTTGATTGGACAGGAAGACGCCCTCAGGGGGGCGCTTGAATCCGGCGAACAGGGCCAGATGTCTTCGGTAACGGCCAAAAACAATGCGCTGACAAAACAGCTCCGGATGTCCCTGAACAACTGTATCCGGGCAAACGGCACAGAAAACGCAACCATGGAGATGAACCAGATCCGTGAGAACTGCACCGCCATTGATGCGGAATATCTTGAACTCAGGTATAATGAACGTTTGATGTACGGCGACGAGATCATTGATATCTTCAATGCATCAGGGTATAATACAACAACCGCAGGAGAACAGCTCGATATCATCGGGGGAAATAACCAGACGTTCATGAACGCCACGGGAGATGGGGACCGCCCGGCCATCAACGCTGTCCTGAACGAGAACAAAAAAGCCTGGAACACCGGCAAACGTTCTCTCTGGGAGCAGATCCGTGCCATCTTCTTCGGTGAAACGGCCTCCGAAGACGCATCTGTCCCGTCCGAAGATTCCGAAACGGGCGAAGAAGCCTAAACATTCCAGAAATACACCAAATCCCGAATCCAGATAATATTCAATCCGCATCGAACAGGGGAAGTATGTCCTCCATAGAAACACTACACCCCTTTTTCAATATTTTTTCCCTCGCACATGCGCCGTGAGGGTATCGTCACTTTTCCGTGAAAGTCTCCCGGTTTCCATATTGCCCGATATCTTCATCGGAGTCCGGCACCCGGATGACGGAGTTTTGTAGTACCGATAAGATATGGCCGTTGGGATTTCCGTTGGTATGAAGGTGACAGGTTGATCTGCGAGGTTCTGTATACTCCTGACAGGTACGGATGGATATTCTGGGGACCCGTTCGCGTTCACACAGGGTTGAGAAGCATTTTTTCCCGGGGGCGTCTGCCGCCTTTCCCTCTTCAACAATCCGGACAAGGTTCTCCATCACGGCATCGACCTGTTTCCATGTCGGGTTGTCTCTGGCCATGCCGGGGCTGCGGATGAGAAACGGCCGTCCCTCATCGGCCGCTTTGCGCATCTCAGGGTCCAGCGGGATGGCACCGAGGAAGGGGACGCCGAGATCTTTTGCGGCACGCTGCCCCAAGTAACGAGAATCGTAGACCGCAGCCTGCAGGAGTGAACAAACAGCACATCCGGATCTTACGAAGGATGTGCCGCACTCAATGCTCAGATAACCCGGTATACACAGGTGTTTCCTGACCGGTATGCGAGTTCTATTTCATCACACCCTGCAAGCGTCTCCAGGTCTGATCCGTACTTCTTTTGCTCTGTTTCTCCGACGAAGATGTAGCGCACATGATACTTCGCAAGCCGTTCCTGTGCCCCCTCGGTATACATGCAGTCGATGTCCGCACACCGCTGCTCAATATCCTCACCTCCCCGTCCCCACATCACTTCGTGGGTACGCCACCCGATAACCGTGGGCAGGCCGGTGAAGGCTGATACCCGTGATGAGTAGGAATATGCATCTCCCGGAGCTTCCAGTACCACCTCCCCTCTCTTCGCCGTCTCCCGGAGCCAGCACAGTGCGTTGTAGTCGTCAGGTTTCTGTTCTTTGAGCCATACGCTACCGTCAAGCGTCAGCGTCTCTGTCTCGCCCATATAATTCGTATTGGGCATCGATACCAGCGTTCCCATTGGATGAATCACCGCGATGATGATCAAAACGATTGCCCCTGCCACCAGTATCCGGTTCTTTATCCGGAAGAGAAAATACGCAGACGCGATTCCCCAGAATACCCACGCCTGCAGATAGAATTTCATTACCGTGTTCATACGCTCATACGGGGGGCCGTAGGGGTCGTTGATGAAGAATAATTCGCAGAAAGTAATCATCAGCAGGGCGATGCCTGCGAGAAGAGCCGGGTATTCTTCACCGAACCATGCACGGTAAAAGAACGGAATGGCGAGGAGCGCTGCTATCGCCAGCGGGAAGTTCAGTAGGAAGGCGATCACCAAAACGACGATGGCCGATACTGCGATGAGACCATCCTTCCGGGAAAATTTGTGTGAGTCTATAAGGTATGCGAACGATATGAAGGCGAAGACGCCGAATATGAGAAGAAACCCTGATAAATCTGTCCTCCGCCCGGGATCAACAATGCCAACCAGCCCCACACAAAGCGATGCCACAAAGATGCAGCCTGCCAGTCCGATGACAAACAGAAATGCCTTCTTTTTTGTCACAACATAGGCGGTCCAGGCGAGCAGAAACAGGGATACAGGAAGGTTCCAGGCGTTCAGACCGACAAGGAAGACGGTGACGATGAGAGCTGCTGAGAATGTTGTCCATGAAAACTTTTTTGACAATGCGAGACACAGCCCGATGAGGGTCAGCAGAAAAGGAATCGATACGAAATGAGCATGCAGGTCTCCCTGAAGAAAGGTAAAGAACGGGTAGAAGTTTATCGTCTGAGGAATGGTGCATGTTGCGGTCGTGAAGTCAAACGCTGAGAACCACTCAATGAGCGATCCCGGAACGTTTTGGAACCACTGGTTATCCGGTTCACTCAGATATGACAGAAGCTGCACGAACCCGGCCGGAAAACCTGAAACCATGGTGAGAAACGCTGCAGCAAAACCGTACAGCCGTCTCTCCGTCAGATTGAGCCCAAGGCCGAACGCCGTCTGCACGCCGATGGCAAAGAAGGTGGCAACGGCAAGGTTATACCCGACTGTAGCCTGCACACCGGAGAGCACGACAAGGACGGCGGTGGCCAGGTGTCCGAGGTAGTAGTAGGTCAGACCTGTACCGGCAAACCAGGGATCCAGAAGAGGGAGGTAATCGGTTTGTAGCAGTGACTGAAGAAATGCGGCGTTCATGAAATCTTCTGAATATCCAAAGAAGATCTCCGGTTTATGCATGAGAAAGAGTGTTGCGAGAAGAAATGTTACGACAAATAGCCCTTCCTGTATCAGCCAGTCCCGGTCTGTCTTCCGGTAACTGCGATGGAGGTCTGCGATGAAACGGTGCCCCGCGTAATGTTTCAAAGACGAATGTCGCAGGTCACAGCGGTGGATGTATACAATGAATGCGGCCAGAGCAGCGAGAACGAGCAGACCGGCATATACACCTGCAGTGAGCGGAACCAGCCGGATGAACGAGAGCAGACTGGCAACAAGGGAGATGATGATGATCCCTATTGGCCGGGCAAGCGAGTATCCGCTGTCCCTGAGGTTTCCGGCCAGGGTCAGGGCTAAAGGGAACGCGAGAAGGCCGATTACTTCGAGAACGATAAGAAAAATCAGGACATCCATTCATTCACTCTGTTTTTTTACATGGCCGCAAATGGCATCCGCATGTTCACCTTATAGCAATTATGGGAACTTTGGCCGTAGCTCTGTGCATAGCATATACACCTGAAAAAAAGGTGGCGACTGCCGTCGGGTTCAGGTGTATTCATCTGCTCGTTTTTTGATCTTCTGGTTGACGTTGGGGCTGTTTACTATCCGGTGCCAGTCGTCTTTGCTCATGCCCATAAAAAAATTGCATGAGCGGCACTTGAGCCAGATCTCGTATTCATCAGGTTCTTCTGCCTGCAGTTCGTTTTTTCCACACTTAGGACATATATAGACAGCTTCCTTCATTGCAACACCTTTGAATATAATATATAATAGGAGGTTATTGTGGTGGTTAATAAACCCCACGTTTTTATTAACTGTGTGAAACAGTCCTTTTGTTCATGACTATTACATGGATTCAGTCTGATGAATTTTGCTATCGTTCGGTGGAGTGTGCTCCGGCTGTAACGGTATCCCAATGGGGATATTCCCCCTATACACTGTCTCCTATTCCTGTTTTAGCGAAGCACGCTGTGTCACAAGAAATGTTGTCAGATCATCCAGTGTCTTTGGGATGCACTCATGGACGACCACCGAAGGGGCAACCATCTCCAGCATTGTCCGTGCCTGTGGGAGGGATAGCGACCGATGCTGGTCGGTGAGGACGGCATGCTGGAATGCGAACGCCTCCTGGTCGTGGCGCTGCATGGTGTCAAATCCGTTTGGGATGCCCCGGCGTATGCGTTCCTGCCGGAGGGAGTATGAGCCGCTCCAGTGGAGGTGGATGACATCAATTTTTTTGACAATCTCTGCAGGGAGGGTATTGATGCAGCCGCAGACGGCGGTGATGCAGTCGGCTTCTTTGTCAGAGGAAGCGATGCGGTTCATGAGGTGGCCTGTGTCGAGCACAAATCCATAGTTTGAGAACTCCAGCAAATCCATGAGGCATAGGATGGCATCAGGGTCTGTGTAGGTGAGGCCCGGATACCAGAGGTTCTCAAACTGCAGTGGGACCGGTGGTTCCTTACCAGGGAATGTGGAAACCAGTTCATTAAGAAATTCTGCGGCCCGTTCCAGTACATCCCGGTCATCCCTTGCATAGGTCTGGGTGAACATCTCAGCGGTGTGGTAATACCCGAGGTGGTATACCGCGTAGCCTGCGTGAAGCCGGGCGGCCCGTTCGAGCTGGAGCTTGAGGGCGGCAATGAAATCCTGATGTGTGCTGCAGGCAAAGAACGGCGGTTCGAACCGGGTGGTTCCTTTGCTGCCGGGTGGTTCGCCGTTCCCCGCCCTCTCCTCTGTATTTATTTTATTATTATCTTCCAGCATCTCCGGCCAGCCGGAGTGGAACGGGAGGTGAACGCCTCTCACCAGCCCTGCGGGAATATCTGACGGAGCCACATCCTCATAGCCGGTGTAGAGTTCCACACCG
>NZ_JAAAWJ010000091.1 GCF_009914725.1 Methanogenium sp. MK-MG | reverse complement strand
TTGACATATTATTCTGTCCCCCGGTACAGGTTTTGAGAGTGCGTATCCTTCGTGTATCCTGTGGGAAAGGCCCATGTTAAAGAGCCATGACTGATATGCTGAAACAAACATTGAGAGAAGTTTTGGCGGAACACTTTTGAGGGCACCTTCATAATCTTCAGGCACTTCTGCAAGATGATGAAGAATCGCGCGTTCATACCTCATCTGGACCGGAAGCGCTTCGAGTGCTGTTTTGGGATCGTTGTCTGAGAGATATGCTCTTCGTGCTGCTGCATTGCTCTCCGGTTCTCCCTCAGACGGGAATCCCACATATGTCCTGACCGCTTCTTTATAATCTTCCAGAAGGATCTGTTTGCCTACCAGATGGGTGACCGGTCGTTGTACGCCAAACCGCTGAATCCCGAAATAATTCGGGACACCCTCTGCGACACAGGCATCTATTTGTGCAACTCTCTCTTCCAGATTATCGGGACTGCATGCACGTATGGTAATGTCAAAGCGATTGCCCTCTAAATCCCCGAGTGATAACTGCTGACCGGACCTGCCGACCGGGGTCAGGGTAATATCTTTCAGCCGGATATTCTGCACCGCTGTTTCTGAGATGTCATACAGGGATATCAGCTGAGTGGTGAGGGCATGTTTGTCTTTTGTCCCTGCCCATGAAATCCGGCGGTGGCTGACACCGAGTATCTTTGCAATCTCTTTTACTGCACGCTGGAGTTCCCAGTTCTTTTTCTCCAGTCTGCAAAGAAGATATTTGCCTGTTGATTCTTCTGACGATTTTACCTCGTTGCTGATTTCATGCACCATGAAGTCTTCTGCATCCTGGCGTAACAGGCCCTGAATTCCTTCAGTGTCACAGACATAATACTGCATGCCAAGCAACTGTTCAACAGGATATGGTGATTGTTTCATAAGAGCTGCAGGTTCCCTGTAATTTTGTCCAGATCTTCTGATAGTGCCGGGCCAAGTCCAAGCGCAGTGATGGTGCCGGGTTTGATCTCCGTCCGGCCCGCATCAGTGATGAGCGACGTGGCTATGCCTGCCATTTCTGCATTGGTCTTTATTTCGTACATGTCGCGGAGAGTGGGGGCCTTAAGTGTTACTTTCTTCATGCCCTCGTTAAACCATTTTTTTCGTGTGATTTTATCGGTTTTTTCATACGCACCAACAGCAGCATGAGCAAGCTGTGCGCATTTTTTACCACAGGTCATTTTAACATCACTGCGGATAATCAGGCATTGTTTCCACTTAAAATCTGATTCATCTTTCATCGATACTGTAGTAATGAACTCTGGTGAGTATATACCTCCTCACCCGGCGATACGCTGGTTCTGAAATTTTCCGATATCTTATCCCTGATTCATGCCTATTGATTGTTGATGTACGATGTGATTGTTGTCGGCGCAGGTCCTGCCGGGTCTGCGGCGGCACGATACTGTGCTGCTTTGGGACTCCGGACACTGATGATAGAGGAGCATGCATCGATTGGATATCCGGTCCAGTGTGCGGGTCTTTTGAGTACGAATGCATTTTCAGAGTGTGGTGTGTCAGCGGATTCGGTGATACAGGTGGTGAGGGGTGCTGCCCTTCACTCATCTCAGGGGTGTGAACTGCATTTTGACGCAGGCAGGACCAAGGCCTTTGTTGTGGACAGAAGTGCCCTTGACCGGGAGATGGCAGAGAATGCAGTCTCAGCCGGTGCCGATATCATGCTCAAGACGTATGCATACGATATACGGGACAATGTGCTCTATACGAAAGGAGTTGATGGTCACCGGGAACTTCCGTTTCGCCTGCTCATCGCTGCAGACGGACCACGCAGTCCCGTCAGGGCGATTCGCGGGATGAAACCACCTCTTAAATTTTATTCCGGAGTTCAGGCAGACGTTCCGTATGAAACAGCTGCTGACGTTGTTCATATTTATCCGGATGCCTCGCCTGATTTTTTTGGCTGGGCAATTCCTGCAGGAGAGGGCAGAGTACGGGTGGGTCTTGCCGGGGGGGCCGATGTGCAGAATCGGTTTTCCTCGTTCATCCGCACATTCAGTGATTCATGCCTGCATCAGGTGACAGGCACCATCCCGATGGGGGTGATGCCCCGGACATATGGTGCCCGGACACTGTTTGTTGGTGATGCAGCCGGATTTGCAAAACCCACTTCCGGGGGAGGTGTGTATACCGGTGTACGGTCTTCACGACATGCAGCAGATGTGGCCGCGGTCTGTTGTGAAGAGGAACGATTTGATGACTCTTCCCTGTCGTCATATGAATCTGCCTGGAGTGCTGATTTTGGGAAAGAACTGGATTTTGGATACCGGTTCCTTCAGATGAGGTCATCGGTTACCCCGAAGGATGTCAATGATATCTGCCAGACACTGAACACACCGGAGTTAAAGCGGACGATTGTCGAATATGGTGATATGGACCGGCCAAAGGAACTGGTGCTCCGGTTACTGAGGAATCCCGCATTCTTCCGGGTTGCACGCAGGGTTGCAAAAGCAGAACTCCGCGGGCTGCTTTTTGGTGGCAGGCGATAGCAGAGATGCCCCACCAACATTTTTTCATGTATGGTGCTGAGTAACTGTTATGGAAAGCCAGTTTGGACGTGGATTTATTACCAATCTCATGTTGGTTACAAAGCATTTTGCCCTTTCTCCGGAACAGGCCTGGCCGGGTGTTAAAGATCATATGACAGGGATGCAGGTGCCGGAACAGTTTCTGGGAACAGAGGTTGAAGAACTGGTGACAATGCTCCGGAAAAAAATCATGTGGCATCAGGATGGCAGCATGGACAAAGAAGATGCGGAATCTGTGCTGCGCGTTCTCCGGAGACTTGTGGTTGCAATTGACCGAAATCTCGGCATTCCTGACCCTCAGGTTGGAAAGTATGACTGAGAAAGAGAAACAAAGAGTCAGCAACCATTAAAGGCTGAAAAAACCAATAATATATTAGTTAGTTTCATTGGCATTTTTTATTCTGTCGGAGTGGAGATAGTAGTGGTATTTATGAAAAAACGGACTGATTTGTCTGAATTAACGACAGCATTCAGGAGTATTCTTAATGGCTGAAAAAAACGGATACACAGGTAGCAATATCACTGTTCTTGAGGGACTGGAAGCCGTCAGGAAACGTCCTGCGATGTACATCGGCAGTACGAATGAACGGGGACTTCATCATCTCGTCTACGAGGTTGTAGACAATGCTATCGATGAAGCACTCGGAGGATTCTGTGATACAATTACGGTAACACTGACTGACGATGGTTCATGTATTGTCGAAGACAACGGAAGAGGCATTCCCGTTGATATCATGCCTAAATACAAGAAGAGTGCACTTGAGGTGGTGTTGACTGTTCTCCATGCAGGGGGCAAATTTGATAAGTCAACATATCAGGTGTCAGGTGGTCTCCACGGGGTTGGCGTATCTGTTGTTAATGCGCTTTCAACCGAACTGTCTGCCACCGTGTTTCGCAATGGGAAAGTTCATTCGATTGCCTTCAGTTTAGGGCATGTCACGATGCCGCTCACTGAGTGTGATCAGGAAACGGAAGACCCGAAACGGGGTACCATTATCTGTTTCAAACCGGATCCGGTAATCTTTGAGACGGTTGACTTTGATTATGACAAACTGAGTTACCGGATGCGTGAACTGGCATTCCTGAATAAGGGGATATCGATCACCATCATTGATGAACGAACCGGAGATTCAGATACCTTCCATTATGAAGGGGGTATCAGTGAATTTGTGACATATATTGTCGGGGAGAAAGAAGCGATTCACCGGGATGTCATCTATCTGGAATCAGAAGATACGCCAAACAAGGTGCAGGTTGAAGTAGCTCTGCAATATACTGTCGCCTATTCTGAGACGATGCTAACCTTTGTCAACAGTGTCAATACGCGTGAGGGAGGTACACATCTCGAAGGATTCAGGAGTGCTCTCACACGCACGATAAACACCGTTGCACGGAATAATAATCTGCTGAAAGATATGTCCGTCCCATTACGCGGGGAGGATGTCCGGGAAGGTCTCAATGCGGTGATTGCAATTAAGATTGCTGAACCGCAGTTTGAAGGCCAGACCAAGATGAAACTTGGGAACTCAAATGTCAAGGGCATTGTGGATTCACTGGTGTATCAGGCCCTTTCAACGTATTTCGAAGAAAACCCGAAGGTCATTCAGGTTATTATTGAAAAAGTCAAGAGCGCGGCCAGAGCACGTGATGCAGCAAAAAAAGCCCGTGAACTTGCCCGCAGAAAGAGTACCCTTGAAGGATCCGGTCTTCCGGGAAAACTGGCTGACTGTTCTGAGCGCGACCCGTCAAAGAGTGAAATCTATATTGTCGAGGGAGATTCAGCAGGTGGTTCTGCAAAACAGGGGAGAGACCGTAAGTTTCAGGCAATTCTCCCCTTAAAGGGTAAAATCCTGAATGTGGAGAAGGCAAATCCGCATAAAATTCTGAAGAATGTTGAGATTCAGACATTAATTTCTGCAATAGGAACCGGCATTGCTGAAACGTTTGACATTGAGCGCAGTCGCTACCATCATATCATCCTCATGACCGATGCGGATGTTGATGGTGCCCACATCTGTACGCTTCTCCTGACATTCTTCTACCGCTACATGCCGGCACTGATTGAAAATGGTTATATCTATATTGCCCAGCCGCCGCTGTATCGTGTTGCACGAGGGAAAATTGAGCATTATGCCTATAGTGAAGAGGAGATGCGTGAGTATGCAAAAGAGCTGGGAGAAAAGGGTACCCACATCCAGCGCTACAAGGGTCTGGGTGAAATGAACGCCCAGCAGTTATGGGACACCACGATGGCTCCTGCCTCCCGTGTCCTGAAACAGGTTCACATTGAAGATGCGAGTTATGCAAACGCAATATTTGAAAAACTTATGGGCGATGATGTTCCCGCCCGCCGTGATTTTATCCGGCGCCATGCAAAGGAGGTGACAAACCTTGACATCTGATGAGAGAGGTCGTATAATTCCGGTCAATATTGAAGAGGAGATGAAATCCTCATATATTGATTATGCAATGAGCGTGATCATCGGTCGTGCCATCCCTGATGTGCGTGATGGTCTCAAGCCGGTGCATCGCCGTTCACTCTTTGCGATGGGTGAGATGGGGAATACCCATGAGAAACCGTTCAAAAAATGTGCACGTGTGGTTGGAGATGTCATGGGTAAATATCACCCGCATGGTGATGCCTCCATCTATGACACCGTCGTGAAGATGGCTCAGCCGTTTGCATACCGGCATACGCTGGTGGAAGGCCAGGGTAACTTTGGTTCTATTGATGGGGACTCTGCTGCTGCCATGCGTTACACCGAGGCACGCCTTGACCCGGTGGCAGAGGAACTCCTGGAGGACATCAAAAAAGAGACCGTGGATTTCATACCAAATTTCGATGAATCACTCCAGGAACCATCGGTTCTTCCGGGAAAATTCCCGAACCTGTTGGTGAACGGGTCCACCGGAATTGCGGTCGGAATGGCAACCAACATGGCTCCCCATAATCTGGGAGAGGTCTCATGTGCGATTGCAGCGGTCATTGATAATCCTGATATCACCACCGAAGATCTGATGACCATTATGCCCGGGCCTGATTTTCCGACCGGCGGTATTATTCTGGGCACATCCGGAATAAAAGGTGCATATCATGACGGGAGAGGCAAAATTCGTATTCGCGGTGTAGCAGAGATTGACGATGAGGGGAAAAAGCCACGTATTCTCATATCCGAGATTCCGTTCCAGGTGAACAAATCCCGTATGATTGAGCAGATGGCAGCCCTTGTCCGTGAGAAAAAGATCGACGGAATCACCGATATCCGTGATGAATCCGATAAAGACGGGATACGGGTTGTCATTGAGCTGAAACGGGCATCTCAGCCTCTTACTGTCTTAAATCAGTTGTATAAACATACCTCTCTTGAGACTACCTTTGGTATTATTAATCTGGCAATCGTTGACGTTCAGCCGAAAGTGCTGGGTCTGCGCTCAATTATCAATGAATATCTCCGTCACCGGCGGGAAGTGGTACGGCGACGTACTGAATTTGACCTGAGGAAGGCAGAAGAGCGCCAACATCTCCTGAAAGGGTTGTTGCTTGCCCTTGACAGGATTGATGAGGTCATCGCGACGATCCGTGCCTCGAAGACGAGTGAGGAAGCTTCTGCCGCACTGATTGAACAGTTCGGTCTTGATGCAGTCCAGGCGGATGCCATTCTGAAGATGCAGCTTCGCCGCCTGGCAGCCCTTGAACACCAGAAAATTCTGGATGAGAAGGATCTCCTGGCCCGCGAAATTGAAGGCTATTCCATCATTCTTGCTGAAGAGAAGAACATCCTTGCAGTGATTAAAGAAGAAATTATTGGTATTGGTGAAAAATACGGCAATGAGAGAAGGACCAAAATCGTTCCGTTTGA
>NZ_JAAAWJ010000090.1 GCF_009914725.1 Methanogenium sp. MK-MG | reverse complement strand
TAAATTCTACCTGAACGTTGCGTATCCATATCCATCCGGGGCAATGCATGTCGGGCACGGGAGGACATACATCGTGCCTGATGTTATCGGACGTTTCTGGAGAATGAAAGGATATCAGGTCCTTTATCCGATGGCTTTCCATGTGACCGGCACTCCTGTTATCGGTATATCACGGAGAATTGCAGCAGGTGATGAGAAGACAATCAGGCTCTATTCCGATCTCTACCGTGTACCAAAGGAGACACTTGATACATTCACTGAACCGATGTCAATTGTTCGTCATTTCAGTCAGGAATATGAGCGGGTAATGAGCCGCTGCGGCCTTTCCATTGACTGGAGACGGCGGTTTACAACGGTGGACCCGACATATTCCAAATTTATTGAATGGCAGTACCTTCACCTGCATGATCAAAACAGGGTCGTGAGGGGTGCTCATCCTGTGAAATACTGTATGGGATGCGACAACCCTGTCGGTGATCATGATCTGCTGGAAGGAGAACATGCAGAGATTGTCAAGTATGTGCTGGTGATGTTCAGCTGGAATGACTACATCATTCCCTGTGCCACCCTCAGACCGGAGACGACGTATGGCGTGACCAATCTCTGGGTGAACCCTGCAGTCACCTACCAGAAGGTGCGTGTCGATGGCCGGAAATGGATTCTTTCACCTGAAGCAACGGATAAGATTCGCCTGCAGGACCATGACGTGATACTGGACGGAGAGATATCGGGTGCAGCCCTCGTTGACCAGACCGTCTCCAATCCGCTGAGCGGGGACGTACAGATTCTGCCGGCAGCCTTTGTCGACCCTGATATGGCGACAGGCATCGTGATGAGTGTGCCCGCTCATGCACCGTTTGACTATATTGCCCTCCGTGACCTCCAGCAGCAGGGCAGATACCCGGATATTACTCCGGTGCCCCTGATCACGGTCGAAGGATATGGCAGATGCCCGGCCCAGGATGCGGTTGAACGCTCAGGTATCAGTAACCAGAACGATCCGGCCATGGAAGTCCTGACACAGGAAGTATATAATGCAGAACATTCAAAAGGCAGGATGCTTCCGGAATACGGTGGTAAGCCGGTAAAAGAAGCCAGAGAGGAAATATCAGAGCTGATGCTTGAGCGCTACGGCTCTGCGGTGATGTTTGAGTTTGACAACAGAAATGTCGTCTGCCGCTGCGGGACACGGGTGTATGTCAGGATTCTGCAGGACCAGTGGTTCCTGAAATACAGTGACCCGGAATGGAAAGCAAATGTACATAAGGATCTGGAATCCCTGACTCTGGTGCCCCCTGAAGTCCGGGCAGAATTTACCCGTACAATTGACTGGCTCAACGACTGGGCATGTACAAGAAGAGTCGGACTGGGTACCAAAGTGCCATGGGATAAGGACTGGCTGGTTGAGCCTCTGTCTGACTCGACCATGTATATGTCATACTACACCATTTCCCATAAGATCAGGCACATTGAACCGGAACTGCTCACTCCGGATGTGTTTGAGTATATATTCCTCGGTAAAGGGGACCCGCAAGGCATTCCCAGAGAGACTCTCGATGATCTCAGGCAGGAATTCCTCTACTGGTATCCGTATGACTTCCGTTTCTCAGCAAAGGATCTGATCTCCAACCATCTGACGTTCCAGCTCTTCCACCATGACGCCCTCTTCCCTCCCGAACTGCGGCCGCAGGGTATGGTCATCTTCGGCATGGGTCTGCTGGAAGGTGCCAAGATGTCTTCATCCAAAGGAAATGTGATCCTGCTTGAAGATGCTCTGGATGAATTCGGTGCTGACACGGTGCGGATGTTTTTGGTGGGCAGCGCCGAACCGTGGCAGGACTTTGACTGGAGAAATGAACTGGTCTCGTCGGTCCGTAAACAGATAGAACGGTTCTGGAACACCATCAATGAGGGCATTGAATGCGAGGACACCTATGACATTGATGCATGGGTGCTGTCCCGTATGCAAAAGCACATTGAGATGACGACAACGGCCCTTGAATCGTTCCAGACACGTCAGGCACTGCAGGAGGCCTACTTCAGCATTGAATCAGACCTGAAGTGGTACCGTCGCCGTCTTCCAGAAGGTATACGCAGTTCAGCGGTCCTCCATACCATCGCACCAACATGGGTCAGGCTGCTTGCACCATTCATCCCCTATACCTGTGAGGAGCTCTGGACAACGGTTGGTTCAGGCGAACCGGTTGCATTTGCACCCTGGCCACAGCCCGATTCTTCCCTTGTCAACAATGGTCTTGAACTCTCCGAGGAACTGCTCTCCCGGACAGTGGAGGACATTGAATCCATTATGCGCCTGATCCAGATCGAGACCGAATCCATCACCCTCTACGTGGCGCCGGCATGGAAATGGGAGATATTCCGCGTCATTGCCTCTGCATCCGACAGGAAGAAGGTGATGGGCGAGATCATGAAGAACGAGGATATGAGAAACCGTGGAAAAGAGGCAACGGATGCTGCAAAACAGATCACAAATCAGATACACCGTTTCCCGCCTGAACTGGTATCCTTGATTACTGAAACCGGGCCGGACGAACTGGCCGTATTCAGTGAAGTACGGGACTTCCTGGAACGTGAGTTTGGTGTCTCAGTCTCTGTCGTCAATGCTGAGGAGAGTTCTCACCCCAAGGCACGGGCAGCGCTGCCGTTTAAACCGGCAATTGTTGTGCAGTGAAGTTGTAAAATAAAAAATTATGCCATTTTTTTGGCAGCTTTTTCTGCATTCTTTTTTCGTTCTTTTGTATTATATCCGGTTACATGCTCAAGGTACTGTCTGAAGCGTCTGTTTGTATCAAGTACAACCTCATTTGCCTCTTCCTCAGTCAGACGATCAAAAACTGTCATGTCTGAGTCAGAATCCACAATCAGTGTTTTTCCTTTTTCACCGGTGTATACTTCAAAACGCCTGAAAGATCCGTATGAGATGGTATAGTGCCCCTCATTTTCCTCTGCCGTCTCACCAAAGAGTTCTGTCAGACCATCTACCATCCGTATGGCAAATTCTTTGGTATATCCCCTTTTAATTGGATATTCCTGCATACCAGATGTATTGATGTCAGATATTATGATTGTTGGTTCTTGATCATATCCAATCAGGTCCGTGGCATTCTCTCTCTCTCTCACACATATACGGAAATTCTTTTTATACTTGTGTTTACCCATTACCCTTGTAGAGGTATTGAGGACCGTGATAAAGATAGAGGATATAAGAATAAAATCCAGCGATCCGGAAGGTGAGAACCTCGTTGTACTGCTGGGGTTTCCCGGTAGCGGACTCGTTGGGAGTATTGCACTTGCCCATATGATCGATGAGCTGGAGTTTGAGCATATTGGAAATATCACCAGCAAATATTTCCCTCCGCTTGCAATGATGGTTGACGGCATCGTCAATGCCCCGATGCGGATATTTCAGAAAGATCAGTATGTTCTCATCATCTCTGATGTCCCGATTCATCCGGCGATCTGCTATGAGGTTGGGAATGGCATTCTGGAATGGCTCTCTGCATTTCCGGTGCAGGAAGTAGTGGTTGTGGCAGGGGTTGTAACGAATGATGTTGAAAAACGGGTATTTGGGGTTGCAACAGAGAAAGCAGGACTTGAACAGATCGGTGACAAAACAGATATTCTGCCGATGGGAAGCATTACCGGAATTGCAGGAACCGTCCTTACCGAATGTAAGGTAAACGGCTTAATGGCAATCGGACTTATGGGGGAGTCGGTGAATGCGCCGGACCCACGGGCGGCTGCTGCAGTAATAACTGTTCTGAATGAACTGTTTGGATTTAATATAAGTATTGATCCACTGATTGAACAGGCAACTGAAATTGAAGCGTCTTTGCAGCAGATGGCCGAGCAGGTCGAACGGGCTGAACAGCAACCGGTGAAGAAAGAACACCTTCCGATGTACGGGTGATGATGATGGAATGTACGCTTAAGTGTATTGCACTCACCGGTATTGCGCCACATGTTATTGAAGAGCTCAAGAAAGGGAAGCCACGCACACTGGAACTCCAGAGTGCACACAATCTGATATCTCTTACTGTAACATCACCCGGTGATGTTCTGTTGCTGACATCGGTTGATCTGGATGATTTTACTACCGGAGACCGTGGAATTATTGTGCAGGTCATCTCACTGACGATAAATATGAAGAGGCTGGTCGAATATATGGCCCCCTATCATTATGAGGAACGGGAGAGGATGTCTGCACGGATTCAGGTGCGGTACCTGAATGGTGCGATGGCAAAGTCTGTGGATGGTACCGGCTGGGGAGAACCCACATTTGTGGAAGTAATCCGGCCGTCATGTTATCGTGCAGGATAATATCAATTCCATTCATTTTATCTTCCCTGAAAGCGACCTTATGACGCAGAATGTATTGGGTCTGTGGCTTAGCCAGGATATAGCGCCGGGCTTCTAACCCGGACGTCGGGGGTTCGAATCCCTCCAGGTCCGTCATTATTTTTCTTATGTTCGTATTCTGCAACGTCAGACTGGTTATTATCCGGACGATTGTGGTTTTTTGTATCGTCAGTTTCAAAATAGGTGTATTTTTTCTGGTCAGTGCCCCCCGCAGTGATTGCTGCTCCTGCCTCACCCCTGTTTTTTGTAACCCTTTGACCACCCTCTTTGACTCCCTGTATTGGGGAATCGGGGGGTGAAACAGACGTCTTTTCTGCTCTTTTTTTCTGGCGGAAAATGACGACTGCAATGCCATTTATTTGCTAAAAATACGGTTGATTGCAGACTACTGAGGGGTCTCTATTGGTGAATATTTTAGGAGGACGTATCGGTTGTCTCAGAGGAGAACTGCCCACTGCGAGCTCCTGTGTGGACAGTATCTTCCGGGGCAAATATCCGCAGGATCTGCAATTCAAACGTTATTTGGCTGCCGATTCCAGACATCTGCTCAAAATGACGAGCATCATGAATTGATTTTTAAAAAAGAGTATTTCGCTCGGGAAAAAATTAAAGAATTTTTGTTCCGGGTTCAACGTCCTCATTCGGAACCAGCAGTGAGGCATTGTCTCCCGCCGCAAGGATCATGCCATCGCTCTCTACGCCGAAGAGTTTTGCTTTCTTCAGGTTTGTCACCACAACAACGGACTTCCCTGTCAGTTCTTCAGGCGAGTAATGCTGGGCAATTCCACTGACGATCTGGCGTTCTTCATCCCCCAGACTGACCTGGATTTTGAGCAGTTTCTTTGACCCCTCTATTTTTTCTGCTGCGAGTATCTTTGCAACTTTCATCTCAACACGTGCGAATTCATCAATGGTGATACGTCCTTCGGTCTGTATTTCAGTATTTTCGTTCATTTCTGCTTCCTCAATCCTTATTTTCATAATTTCGTTCAGTGCATCCCGCGTTTCGTCCTCAATTTTCGCAAATATAATAGAAGGTTTTGGAAGATTATTGTGTGCAAATCCTTCTGTTGATTCTGCGATATGGTGCGTTGTGACACTGTCGGTATATCCCAGCATCTCCCATGCATTCTGTGCCTCTTCCGGAATCAGTGCATCAAACAGCAGGGTGCAGGCCTTTGCAATCTGCAGACAGTTAAGAATCACCGATGCTGCTGCCAGCCTGTCTTCTTTGATGAGTTTCCAGGGTGCATTATTCTGGATATATGAGTTGCCATATGAGGCAAGCGCCATCATCTCATCGATTGCGTTCTTGAACTCATACCGTTCCATCTCCGTCTTGACCGTATCCAGGGTTGCCTGAATCCTCTCACAGATTTCAGGGTCCGGCTCTCCTTCAGGAATGCCTCCCAGTTTGTTTGCGGCAAAATGCAGTGTCCGGTAGAGGAAATTGCCCAAGGTGTCCACCAGTTCGTTATTGATCCGTTCCTGGAATATATCCCATGAAAAGTTGAGCTCTTTGGTGTGCGACGTATAGGCAAGCAGATAATAGCGGAGATAATCTGCCGGAAGCCCCTGATCGAGGTAATCATCATTTGTCCAGACGACATATCCCCGTGACTTGGAGAAGGTCTTGTCATTGATCTTGACCATGCCGCTTGCCACCACCGCGTCCGGTGTGGCATACCCTGCACCCTTCAGAACGGCCGGCCAGAAGACACAGTGGTGGTATATGATATCCTGTCCGATAAAGTGCGTGATGGGCTGACTGCCCCGCCAGAACTGTTCCCAGTCGCCATTGTTCTCTTCCGCCCACTCTTTGGTGAATGACATATATCCGATCGGTGCATCGACCCAGACATAGACCACGAGGTCCTCATTGCCGGGGAATTTCACACCCCAGTCAAGCGTTCGTGTGATGCACCAGTCATGCAATCCTTCCTTGAGCCACCCGATGGCGTAATTCCGTGCATTCGTCGTGCCGCCCAGAGTGGGCAGGTATTCCTGCAGGAATTCGCTGAAATCACCGAGTTTAAAGAAATAATGTTCCTGTTCTCTCATCTCGGCTTTTTCACCGCAGACCTTACAGACCGGTTGGGTAATTTCACCGGGCTCCAGGTGTTTACCGCATCCCTGATCGCATTCATCTCCACGCGCATGGGCGCCGCAGTGAGGACAGATGCCTTCCACATACCGGTCCGGCAGAAACATCTGACATTTTGGGCAGTAACTCTGGCTTATTGTTTT
>NZ_JAAAWJ010000009.1 GCF_009914725.1 Methanogenium sp. MK-MG | reverse complement strand
CAGTTTTGCCTCCGGGCACGCGTGGGGTTCAACCATTCTTAATCCGTTCGGGTGAACCCCGTGCAACATCTTTTCGATGCTATGTGTATGGCTTTTGACGTCGCTTTATTAACATCTTGTGGCCCAATCGTTTACACGTCATACAATGGGTAAATGATTGGCCCATAAAAAGGATATATTCCAGTTCCAGATTTTCCTGTGGATACCCTGAAGACGGGGAAAATTGCAGTCATGACACTGATTGTTGCGTCACTGGTTGTATCAGCAGCCGCTGCGCAGGAGATAGAACAGAATAGTGGGTACATTGTAACCCCTGTAGGGGATACAAATTGATCTTCCGGCATCGTCCATGTTTTGTAGCAGCTCATGATGCAACCGCTTACCGGATGAAATATCATTTTTTAGATAGCATTTTCACATGCTGAGCACATCTCAATCATTTCGAACCGGTCTCTTCTCATAGATGGTCGATGTGAGTAGGAAACGCCCATCTCCAGGTTCAAGTGGGGAGCAGGATACGCTCAGCGTTCCAGAATAGATTTTTCCGGACTCCCTTGTGGTGCTGTGCGGTACCCCTGCTGGGTCCCAGACCGTCATGGTGAAGACGGCCGTCTTTCCACTGCCGAGTTCGTTGTTCTGGTTATTTTTCCATGAGGCAGTGAAGGTGCTCCCCCCCATCCCTGTCTCGATTAAAGGAACAGAGTTCGAAAAAGCTGTGTTTTTCTCGAAATCAGCAGAGGCCGCACCAAGGAAGAAAGTACCATGGGAGGTATTGTCCAGAAATATGATTCTGCCACCTGAACTGGTGGTATTCACGGCAACGTCCTCCCAGGCATATGCTGTCACATACGCCAGAACACCGACGAGACCTACCATAATCAGGACAGCAATGCACACGAATTTTCTGTTCAAACCAAATCACCATTCCATTAAAAAAAGTGCATCCTGGGGGATGCACCCTCTTCAGACATAGTCGAGATCACCATAGTCGGTGTCCGTTGCCTTTGTCGTATCGAACCAGTCGTGTGTCTCGCACCACAGTTCGTAATGGGCATCACCACTGCCCTGTGAATTGAAGCTCACACTGATTGTACCGCTGGTAGCCCAGTCAACCCTTTTTTCGGCAGTGTGCCCAACGCCCAGAGCGTCCCATACCGTCAAACGATAGATCGCTCCCTGTCCATCATTGTCCCTGTCGTTAGCATTGCTGTACGCTGCCAAGAAGGTGTTCTGCCCGGCCGGAGCAGTGACAGATCCCACACAGACTGCGTTTGCCGTATCGCCATCGCCATCTGTTGACATGCTTCCCATATGTAATGTGGACAGAATTCCGAAGTCACCTATGTCCTCCCCTACTAGCGTTTCACCAATCAGGGGTGTATCCGAATTGATTTGGGCCGCAGAAGCTGCCCCTGCAGATACCGATACAAATAGCATCAGTAGTGCCAAAATCGACAGGAGTCCATTTCCTTTTTTCAGTTTCATACTTTTTCCTCCGTGTTTCATGTCCCATGAGGCAAAAAGGCGAAGCTTTCAAGTAATGGTAAGGCCAACATAGTTTTGCCTCCGGGCATGCGTGGGGTTCAACCATTCTTAGTTGGTTTAGGTGAACCCCGTGCAACATCTTCTTGATGCTACGTGTATAGCTTTTGACTTTGCTTCATTAATGTTTTATGTCCACATCATCCAACTGTTCTCGTTCAGTGTTTCCGTTCAGTTGGACGATGTGGACAGAAAAACTAAATAACGTCAATTTCACACAGATCACTATGGTTAATCACACATACCTACGTGGCTATTATACCGGAGTGAGTGAATGTTGAAAAAAATGGGAATAGTTGCATTGATATTGCTGTGCTGTGTATCTTTCGCTTCTGCAGCAGTAAACGAAGAAAAGGCAGATGCAAATGAGACAACGCATTTCGGAGAATATATCATTACACCGGCAAAGGATTTCGGTGGGGATATTGTCATCCGGTACGTCTATGATACCATCACACAGGGTGAGACAAACCAGCACAGCAAAACCGTTGATACCGATATTACAGTACTGCATGTGGATCTCAACTGGGGCGACCAGGCTGACTCCCTGCGGCTGAAGGTATACTCCCCCGATTGGCAGTATCTGGGCATGTACTTTGATAATGCCGACGGTATGATCGATGGGAGAATCAGTATCGATATAGAAAATCCAAACGGCATAGCCAAAGGGACATGGCATTATGAGGTCTACGGCTACAATGTAGAAGGAACTGAAGATTATTATATATGACTCCATTCCTTAACGGATCATTCATGCGGAGGATAGTATCCCTTCTCCTTCTTCTCTCTCTTCTTCTGCTGTTTGTGAGCACCGGAGTGCAGGCTGCGACAGGGGGGTATACGATAAAACCCCATGTTTACAACCAGGATCTTATCGACAAGGGACTCATTGATTCAAGCGGTGCGGATGCAACCATCACATTCTGGGAACTTCCCCTGTGGATTCAGGTATTCCAGCTATCAGGCATTCTGGTCACTGTTTTCGGCATATTCAAGGGCATTCCTCTGGTGTTTGGCAGGATTCAAGACCTCTTTGGAAATCAAAATCGGAAAACCATCTTTGAGTACGTCCTGGAAAACCCCGGATGCACCATCGCAGAGGTATCAGAAAACCAGAGGATAAACCGGGGAACCGTGAAGTATCATATTATGAAACTCAATGCCGAATGCAAAATCACGACGGTCAAAACAGGAAAATTCATACGCTTGTTTCAGAACTCCGGGACATTTGATAAAGGTGAGAAAGCAATCGCATCATACCTGAAAAATGAAACCAGCAGGATACTCCTCCTGAGTATTATGGAACATCCGGGAATCACGAATCAGGACCTCGCGGAAAATTTCAATCTGGACAAGAGCACCATACATTACTACCTTGATAAATTCCAAAATACTGATACCATCCACTACATTACAGAAGGAAAACACAAGAAGTGTTTTGTGAATCAGGATCTGGAACAGGTTCTGCTGAAGTACATACCTGTGTAACCGCTGATCCCCTGAAATTCGCAAACGAACATGACAATACCCCGGAAGTCCGGAAGCATCCTTTCACCAGCCAATAGGGGGATCATTTCCTGAAATTCGGTAGGACAGGTTGGGACACAACCCTATTTGATGTCGACAATAAGCCAATTTTTATCCCTTTGATTAACTAAATGGCACTAATCAAGTCTATTTTGGTCAATAAATTGTCGTTCTGGCGAGACAGATTTAGTTCTGTCCCAGCCTGAGGACATCCAGTTTTCCGATGGCAGCCTTCTCTTTTGGAATTATGATCCTGATGAAAAAATAAAAGTAGATCTACCGGAAACCATACCAGAGATTGAGTATTGACGAATGATTCCCCGGATATCCCGGTCGGACGAATCGCTCACACCGCCATATATCTCTAATGTCAAATGATTTCGGGATACGACAATTATCCCTGAAACCCATTCTCAACAATCTGCGCCCAAACGTCACGCTCACTCTGGACGGAAATAGCAAGAGAGCTACTACGCTGAAAACCGAAAGAAAACTCCTGCGGAACTTCATCATCAATTGAGATCTCAAATCGGAATTCTCCTCCTTCATCGTTCTTGATTGACGATTTTTCGTGGCCGCCTGCTTCCAGCAAATGGATCTCCGAGCAGACAAGAGTGTTGTTGCGAGTGCCGTTTATGCCGAATACGGTTATGGTAACTTCATGCGGTATATCGTCATTGCTATATACACCAAAAAGCGGTAAAGGGGGTTGAGAGTCCTGATATTCGGATCCGGTTCCACAGAAGATGGCCATACCAGCGATGATCACTCCAGCCACAACAAGAGTCGCAATCAATACCTTAAATCACATCTTCCTTCACTCCCGGCATCACGGGTATCCGGCAATGTATCCCTTCATTTCGTTGATCCTCCGGGCATTGTCATGGGACACATCCCCATTCCTGGTGTTGCAGGAGTACTCACTTCCCTTTCGCTCATTTCTAATGGCAAATGATCAAATTGGACATTAAAACCCCGGGTTATTGTTTATTTCATCATTAGGGCAACGTATGATGAATTCTGCCTGTGTCAGTAATTTGCGAGATTATAGATGACATTCCTGTTTTGCTTCACACATTGGAAAATATTAGATCTTTTTGGGGCAGATTGTGAGATATTTAAGGGCATTTGCTGTAATCTATGATTTATGATCTCAGATCAGCGAAAGGGAAGTACTCAAGACGCATATCAGACATTTAGCTTCGCTTTATTAACATCTTATGGGCCAATCGTTTACACGTCATACAACGAGAGACAGGCAACCATTGAGCCGGACAGCTTTACCGGCAAGAAGTTTTGGCCACTACCAGACCCGAACTGTCGCCGGGCGATTACTGTTTTATAGCGAATCTCAGGACACCGACCGGAGGACTGGGTACCTCTCAGTTCGTGCTGCGGGTGGCAGCGGCATGAAAGAAAACAGGCAGGACAGGCTCATGGACTCATGGGACGGAATAGTCTTACGACATTTCTGACAGTATAGAGAAGGACAACGCATCAAAAACAGTCCGGCATCATCAGTAACACTCAGCCGCCCGGAACAAACGCCAGCGTATCCCAAACACCGGCCCAATGATAAAAATAATAAGAACAGATATGCTGTTCTCAGGTCAGAGTAACAGAGACAATCTCTGCAGACTCAACACCCTCAAGGCCGCGGAGTGTTGCCTCAGCCTCTTCGGTGGTCCCTTCGGCGTCCGGGACGACGATAGCAACTTTCAGACTGGAAAGGCCAAAGCCGATAGGTTCGACGACCATGTCCTGTGTTCCGGGGAGTTTTTCTTTGATTGATACTTTGAGTGCCTCAAGGTCAACGTCAGGTGACTTGGGCATAATCTTGATAATAACTGCTACTTCTCCCATGCTTCAGGGCCCCAGGAATCCGCATTTCTTGCATTCGTATGGGATACTCTGGTGCCGGCAGTCATGGCACCGGTATATGGTTTCCCCGCACTTGGGGCAGGAGAACTTTGTCCAGCCCTCTGATGCGAGCGGGACATTACAGGAGGTACACTTCTCTATTGCCATAATTAACTCATTAATTCGGCATCAAAACTATTAAAGATGTGGATTGGAATAGGTGCCGGGGGGCCTGCCGCCATGCAGGAAGCTACGGATGCGATCCGGTTCGCGGCCGTTAACGATGGCCCATCTGATGCCGGATGCACGGGCAAAGGGAAGGAATAACGGATCCACCACATCTGTTTCCACCATTCCAGCCACCATCTCATCAGAAATAAATTCACAGAACACCCCATCACAGCATATTCCGTCCACCGATTTCAGGAGCAGAAGCGGGGCATCCCGTGCCGATGCCACCCATGCGGCGATGGTATCAGACGTCACATCCCAGGAATGCGGCAGCGGGTCTGCCTCCCGCATCGCCCGGTAGGGCAGCAGCACCGAGACGCCCTCTACAGGATCCCGCAGCCCTCCCACCGGAACTGCCCCCGCAGCCACCCACAGCCAGGCAGTCTCTTCCATCGCACAGACGGCCATCCAGTGTGCGGCACTCCCCTCAGCATGGGTATCCCTGACGGCATCGGCAAAGCGGCCGCCGCCCGGAACGACCAGAATGTTTCGACCGGATGAGGCCAGAAGCATATACAGTGCCGGAATCTCTGCTGTCAGGCTGCCGCCCGCTTTAACGACCAGAAGGTCTCTGCTCTTCTCTGCTGCCACATCCATCGGTATACTCTCACATACACCATCACCATTCCATGGCATAAGCCGTTCGCCAAAAAACCAAAACGGATGCAATCCACAAAGTGTATCTGCCAGCCTGCGCATCTCTCAGATATGCGCACCCTCCCTGCCGCACTGGTACTCTGCCTCCTCTGCTGTGGCACGGTGACAGCAGCGTTCACCATAACAGAAGTCTGCCCGGATACCTGGTACAAAGGAGAGGCCGACGAATACATCGTCATCACCGGCACCGGCAGTCTCACCGGGGTATCGGTATCGGACGGGGAGGGCAGTGCCCGGTTCCCGGACGGTGACAGGGCTGCCGGGAGGATTGTCATGGCCCAGCAGGCAGAGGCCTATCGCACGGTGCACGGGGCATACCCGGATTATGAATGGTATGACTCCGCACCCGATGTGCCTGATATGATCCGCACCGGGACGCTGAAACTGGCAAACAAAGGTGATGAGGTCATCCTCCGGGAAGACGGGCAGGAGACCTGCCGCATCACCTGGCCGGGAGATTTCGTCTGCCGGGAGGGGCAGCTACACTTCCGGGAAGACGGCGTCTGGGACCCCCGCCCCCTGATGATCGGCCAGTCCCGGTTTACCACCGTCTCCTTCTGTGGTGTCTCCGGGACGGCATTCGCGGCACCGGATGCATCACGGGAGATGATCGGGAAGGCCATCCGCCTTGCAGACTCAGAACTGCTCATCAACGTCTATGAGTTCGCAGATCCAAATATCGCCACGTACGTTGCCGCCGCACTGGACGACGATGTCAGTGTCACCATCCTCCTTGAGGGCGGGCCGGTCGGCGGCATCGGGACAGCAGAGAAAGGGGTGGCCGCACATCTCCGGGAGAAGGGTGCCGCGGTATACACGATGGAGACAACAGAGAGTACCCATGCCCGCTACCGCTATGACCATGCCAAATATATCATCGCCGACCGCGAGGCTGTTCTCCTGACATCGGAAAACTTCAAGGAGAGCGGATTCCCGGACAGAGGCAGAGCAGGAAACCGGGGATGGGGCGTCATTATCACCGACCAGCGGGTGGCAGACTACTTTGCAGAAGTCTTCACGGCTGACGTAACAGGGGGTGACGTGGTGCCGTTTACCGGTGCCGGTGCCCTGCCGGAGGAGATGACAGGGGATGCATACAAACCGGCATTCGGCACACAGTCCTTTGACAATGCCAGCGTGACCCCGGTCCTTGCCCCGGACACCGCATACCTCATACCGGCACTCATCGAAAAGGCAGAGCACTCGGTTGACATACAGCAGGCCTACATCAGCAACTGGACAAAGGGGGCTCCCAACCCCTACCTTGAAGCGACAATGGACGCCGCCCGGAGGGGTGTTAACGTGCGTATCATTCTCGACAGTTACTGGTTTAATATTGAAGGAGAGAACGACAATGACGAGATGGCCGCACGCATCAACGCCGTTGCTGCAGCAGAAAAACTGCCGGCGGAGGCACGGCTTGCCCGCATAGGCCCCGGATACCCGGATAAGCTACACAACAAGGGCGTCATCGTGGACGGCGATGCGGTGCTCATATCATCGGTCAACTGGAACGAAAACTCCCCCTCCTTTAACCGTGAGGCGGGTGTCATCATTGAAAGTCCGGATGCAGGTGCCTATTTCAGCGCAGTATTTTCGAAAGACTGGGAGGATGCCGGACCGCTGCCGGATGAAACTGCAGCAGAGGCTGATGACACCTGTCTCAGGCAGGAGATTGCCGCAGGTGTAATCCTGCTGCTCTTCATCGGCTACTGTATCAGGCGCCGGGTGCACTAAACACGAATTTTTAACACCAGAGCAGAACAGAAGAGATAGTATGAACCCCTGCCGTGAAGACGCCGTCACCGGTGCAGACCTCGTGATTGGCGTCATTGCCGTCATTGGTCTTTTGATCATGGTCCATTTCCTGCTTGGCTCTCCCCTGACCACGGACCACAAAAGAGGCATCATTCCCAACGCCATCGAAGCGTCCGCTGACGCACTCATCACAGACGGTGACGTCTACGGGTTTGCCGACAGCGGCGGGCCGTATGAGGGCGTCACCGTGGCTGAAGGCCCCGCCAACCCGGAGACCATGGGGGCTGTCTCGCTTTCACTCCGCCTGATAGGAGGTGAGATGGGAGGAGTCAACATGGAGACAGCAGACATCAGGATATCTGCAAAAGATCACATCGAGGGGCTCCGGTATTCCGGCAACATGCCGCTTCAGCGCCCGAACTGGACGGTTGCATCCCGAAGCCATGTCAATGCAGGAGAACAGGCAGACAATGACCTCATCATCGAACCGGGCGAGATATTCACCATCCTCGTCTACCCCTCAAAAGGTCTGCCACCAGAGACTGTCTTCTCCGTTCAGGTGCAGAGCGGGAAGGGAGAACCCTACACCATCACAAGAAAAGTCCCCGGGGCCATCAAAACGGTGATGAACTTAAACTCCCTCTGATTCCTATTTTTTTATCCTGGGCCACAACCGGAGTACATCCGTTCAGGTATGACACTCCCAAGTGCCGTTGACGATATCATTTCACAGCACAACGATACGACACGCACCGGACGCCATCTGCAGGATGATACCGGACGGACAAAAAAAGGACAGTTAGATCAGGATTTAACGTCCGTTGCAGAATACGGCCGCGGCCAGGTATCATATCCGGTTGCCATCGACTGGATCACAAACTCTGCAAATCCCTCCGCCTCTTCCGGGTGGGTGGCTGTCGTCGGCACGGTAATGCCATACACAATGGGCCGCCCGGTCCGCTCACTGCCGATTGAACTGAACCGCTGGAATCCGAGACTCACGCTGACATCATCGTAGAGCCCGGCATATGCCGGTGAACTGAGATCAATTTCCGGCGGGAGGGACAGATAATGCAGCCCGTGCTCCTCTGCCACACTCCGGTATTCAAAGGCATAATCAATGCCGCCTGCCTCCAGAAGGGAGAGCAGATGCACACTGCCATCCCGGATGACAAGACCGGGCCCTGACGTCTTCATCATCTCCGGAAGGATGACCTCTGCTGCGGTGCCATTGCGCACCACAACAGGTTGCTGCGCAAGATTGCGGATAACTATTGTGTCAAAGAGACCTTCTGTGCCATAGTAATTCTCTGCCAGAAGCAGCACCATCATGCCACGGTAGCCGGCTGCGTCAAGCATCGGGTTTGATATGCCGGTCCGCACATCCGGGCGGCAAAGGATTTCCATCCAGTTCTCTTCGGTGATCTCATCATGGTAGCGGCTCAGGTCGGTATAGGTGATGACCATCTCATTGCGGGCCAGAGGCGTGTACGACACAGCATAGGTCCCGTTGTTGTCCTCACGGGGGATGTACATCATGTCAGGAATGAGAGACTCGTCTGCGACAATGACCACGTCAAAGTCCCGGTGCAGGTCGGTCACCTGCCGGATACACTGGATACTGCCGTGCCCCTCGCTCCGTATATCAATATCCGGGTGCAGGGCTTCGTACTCGGCCTCCATCGTCTCCATTGGACCTAAGAGACTGCCCGCCGGGACCACATTGATGACCGTCTTCTCCGTTGAGTCACTGCACCCCGCAACGGCAGACATGACCACCATCGCACAGCAGATGAGCAAAAAAAGAATGGGAGATGTTCTGGAACTACTTGACTTCAATGGTATCCACCCATTTCACCCAGGAACTGCCTTCGGTGATCACGTCAGGCGTATCGGTTGCGATCACCATGCGGAAGGGGCCGCCATCATTGCAGGTGAGGGGCAGGCCGTCCTGCTCATACATGATGATCACGGTCAGGGGCGGTGCCGGGATTTCTTTAAGGCCATCATCAAGGGTGATGAAACCCCCGCCCTGCACCTGTTCATAGTCAAAGACCCAGAGGTATCCGTCGGGTGCTGATATCCAGGTCAGGTTCTCCGGCCCGAATTCCCCTGCAAGAGCAATGAGGTCGGTGAGACGCACACCTTTCACATCATAGGGCCCGGATTTGATGCCCACGGTGGATACCGAATAGCCATACCCTTCAAAGGCGGGCATCGCCGTGATCGTGTCCCAGTCAAGGACTGTCTCAGTCTCACCGTTTATGATCGTAATATTCCCCGGCAGGGGCTCCGGAACGGCCACGGCCGTGTCAGCAGTTCCGGTGCAGCCGCAGATACAGGCAGCTGCCAGGAGGCAGACACAGAGAACCGGAATCAGCCGCATCATCAGAGCCTCCGGCGCAGCGGAACAAGTGCAAGGGCAAATCCTGCGGCGATGAGCACCAGCGGAGCGGGTGTGGAAGTGGTGTCCGGCACTGCAGCGGAACCGCTTGCTGCAGCATCGGCCTGCAGGGATTTGACAGGCGCAGATGTATCCCCGGTAAACCCGTCTTCATAGATGCGGATTTCATCCACATGCTTCACGGTGTAGCCATTGTTCGATGGCATCAGGTCAAAGAAGTGCTGCACAGAGCCGGGCATCGTCTCATGCATATCCCAGTTTCCATAGACATGTTTCCCATCCACATTGGTGGAGGTGTCTGCAAAGAAGATGAGGCGCATGCCGCTGTAGTAGTCCTCGGGAGGATACCCGACACCGGCCCGTTCCCCGGAGACTGCGTCCTCACCATTGTACCAGGTGACAACCAAAGGACCCTGGCGTGGGTCAGGACTACACACGTTTTCATACGGGAACTCCACATGGTAGCCGTCTGCGGCCTTCACCATGATCTCATCCCCCGGTGCGGCACCGCCGACCAGACTGCAGAGGTCAGCGACATCGGTGCCCATCACTGCCCCATGGTCCTTGAAGTTTGTCGTCTCATTGCGGTCCCAGGCCACCTCTTTATCGTCAGAGAAGACCGGACCCTGGTGGTAGTAGTGGGTGACACCATCGCCCTGTACCGGCAGGTTCTCCTGCATCCAGATATAATCCACCGTCTTCTCAGCAATGATGTCGCCGGTGTCTGCTGCAATCCTGGTTACGGTGATGTTTGTCGTCGGTCCCGCGGCCGCCCCTGCACAGAGGAGGAGTGCTGCCACAATCACTGCCACTGTGATGCGGCAGAGGGTGTTTGGCCCTGAAGGCCCATTATTTTCTGAATTCATTGAAATCATACTCTTTTTCATTTTTTGCATCTCTTGTTATTCCGTTTCAAACCGGAATTCATACGTCACCACGGTGTCAGGAAGGACAGTCGCCTCTCTGATCATGGTCTCATCTTCCGATGAGAGGCCAATTTCATAGGTGCCTATCGGAAGGCCGGGAATCGTCGCGGGCGTCACCAGACCGATGTAGCGATCATAGAGGTAGATTTTTGCACCCGCGGGCTCTGATGTCACACAGAGGCCGCCGTTTGAATACGCCAGGAGCGTGAACGCTGCCTCTGCGTCAGTGGTGCCGGGGAGATCATTTATTGATACAACCCGTGCCTCCGGGCGATACCCCGGCAGCGAACAGGCAACCCGGTGGGGACCTGTGGAGAGACCGGAGATTGCAGACGGAGTTGTCTCCCCTGTTCTTCTGCCGTCGATAAAGATCTCAGCGCCTGCCGGGTCGGATGCGACAGCGACTGTGCAGGTGCCTGAGGTGGCCGGGACAACTGAAAGAGTCCCGTCACCACGCCGGTAGCCCAGGGGATACGTCTGGTAGCCGGTGTCCGATGTGACCGCAACGAATGAATCCGTATCCACGATCGTCACCTCTGCAGGCGTCGTCTGCTTCGGCAGTTTTCCGTTCACCGTAAACACCACCGGTTCATCCGTTCCGCTCTCCACCTGTACGGCCGTCTCCGGAAGACTGCCTGAGAAGTCAAAGAAGATGGAACCAAGGGCCCCCGGATAGACCCATGCCGTATCAGACCGTGACCCCCCGGTGAGCGCAGATGAGACACCAATACGGTGTGTGCCCTCCTTGAGGCCGGCGAAGAGTGCCGGGGTCTTCCGGCCGGTCGGTTTGCCGTCCAGACTGATCCATGCACCTGACGGCACAGACTCCACCAGCACCCCTCCGGTCAGGGCCGAATATTTATCGACCTCTGCAGGTGCTGCAGGCGCTGCCGTCATCTCCGGGGCCGGGGTGTCAGGCAGTGGTGTCGCATCCGGCAGACTGCCTGCCACAGGGAGGGAGGTGTCGTCCCCGGGTGCGGGTAATTCTGGTGCAGATGAAGAGAAGAGAGCAGCAAAGAACCGGAATATGCCTGCGAAAACTCCGCCATCGGCATCACCGGAAGCATCTGCTGTTTCTGCCGTTTCAGTTCCATCAGAAACGGCACCGGATGGTGCTGCCGCGGTTGCAACCGCAATCCTCACCATACATCCGGGAGAAGCACCCGCTGCGGTGACGGTATATGCACCATCACCGGGCGGTAGAGGTACACTCATGCGCAACAGACCAGGCACGGGGAGAGAGACATCTGCTCTCAGCGGCATCCCGTTCACAGATATGACCGGGGCATCCGTCTTCTCTCCCGCTCCGCTACAGAGCAGGGTGAGGGTCCGGGTGCCGTTTTCCGGCAGTGTATCTGCAGGAATTGTAAGAACTTCCCCTTCTGCCGGGACACATCCCTCATACACCACATATGAGAACTCTCCCGGGCCGGGGCGGGCAAGAAGGGAGACTGCTGCACAGAGAGAGAAGACATCTCCCTCACCTCCCGCACCCCTGACCGTAACAGCCCGTGATACGGACGGGAAGAGAGCACAGGTCTGGTCAACGCTGCCGGCAGAGCTGAGGGCATTGGCAAGGTGCCGGGGAATCAGGCCTGCTCCCCCTGACGACAGGGCCACCTGTGGTTCTGCGGGAAGACCCGATGTGGTGTCAGACCCGTGGGAGAAGAGCAGGTATGATGTGATCTCCTCTCCGTCTGCATCAGGCAGGTCTGCCCGGACCGACTCTCCGCCGGAAATAAAACCGGGATATCCCGGTGCCGCCGCCACCATCAGGGAGCCGGGAAGAAGACCATGGGGTCCTGCAGAGAGAACGGGAGTATCGTCTTCGCTGCAGAGGGGGACGAGGACCCCTTCCACACGGTTCTCACCCTCTTTCGTGATGCAGACCGGAAGATCAAGTGGCACATAGCCCTCCATGGTGAGGGTCAGGACGTGGTTCCCGGTGATGAGAGTCAGGGGTTCGGTACCCGCCGACATCCCGCTGTTTACTCCGTCCACTGCGACAGCGGCACCCGCCGGATGAGAGACTACGGTGCATGAGGCGGTGATGGCGGTCGGGGCAAAGGAGACCGTGGCATTGGAACCGTCTGCCACCAGGATCCATTCCTCGGCAGGGTTCTCGTATCCCTCACGCTGCACCGTGACACCGTAATACCCCTCCGGCATATCCGGGATGGAGACATTGGTCACGAATTCACTCACGGCACCGTCAATAACCACCGCGGCACCCTCCGGAACAGAGCGCACGGTCAGGGTGCCGGTGGCAGGTGCCCAGATATCCGCTCCACCGTCACTCCCGCCGGACGGGACCACCGGAGGCTGTCCGCCGCTTGATTCGTATATCTCTATGCGTGAAACGGACTGTACTGAAAGCCCGGTGGTGGTGGGCAGGTTCGGCTGGAAGAAGTGCCAGTACTCCTCAGGAAGTGCGGATTGCATATCACTGTTGCCGAAGATATGCTCACCCCACGGATTCACCGAGGTGTCAGCAAAGAACTGGAGCCGCATCCCGTCATAATATCCGGCACCCGCCTTCTGCCCGTCCCGTTCCCAGGCAAGCACCATCGGGCCCTGCCGGGAGGGCGGGGTATAGACATTCGCATAGGGAAATGACTTCCTGAACCCGTCTTCGGAACGGATGAGAATCACATCTCCACGGTGGGCACCGCCTGCTAGGTCACAGAGTGCAGCCACATCAGTGCCCCTGAGAGCACCCATGTCCTTATCCGGGTAACAGTTGATCTCCTCATCCGGGTTCCAGGGATCCTCGGATTCGTCAAAGACCGGGCCCTGCAGATAATAATGGGTAGTACCATCCCCCATTACAGGGAGATTCTTTTCCATCCACGCGATGGTGAACGACTCTTCATATTCCGGCTCATTATCCCCGGGGGCATAGCGCGCCACAGTAATTGCATCTGTGGCCATGACGGGGAGTATGACAAGCCCGATAAGAAAAATAAACAGTAAACTAAAACGGCAGATACGGGAAACCACAATAACACCTGATTTGGAAAGATCTGTGTCACCGGTTTAAAAGAGTAATGATTTATTCTCTACAATGTTAATTAAATCAATTTAACACCATCCACATACCTGCCACCATATTTACTAATGTGGCAGACGGCAACATTCAGGTACCATGCTCCACCCGCAGGAACGGACTGCCCTCCTCCTCATCGCAGGAATTCTCATACTGCTTGCAGTGATCTCATTTCTGATCGAATCAGCAGGGAAAGAACCATTTGCAGCACCATTCTCAGATACGCTGGAGGACGGCAGCCTTGCTGTGCTCACCGGCACCGTAACTGCCGCAGCCAATACCCGGACGGGCGGCCACCTCATGCTCACGGTAAACAATACCTCTGTCTTTGTGCCGGATGGTGCTCTGGCTGACCCTGAAACTGTTGTAGGAGAGACGATCAGCGTGATCGGCACAGTTCAGACGTACCGCGAAAAAAAAGAGATGATCGTTGAGCGTCCGGAAGACATTGCCATCCGGCCGCAGTGAATCCGGGACTTCCTACCGGAATATATTTGCGTCATTTTGTTCTTTAATCGAGAGGCGATCAAATGACTTTCCTTTCTTCGCCTTTTGATTCTGATCCTGTTCATCGGGGGCAGGCCGTCCCTCTGGTGCGATGGGGCTGCCTGACTCCTCATCAACACTGACCTTTGTATCGTGGGGTCGCTTTCCCTCGACGCCAAAGCCCTCATCAAGATCGGATTTTATGAAGCGTTCCCGTGCCATACTGGAAACGTCGACCCGTGAGATATTAACGTTACTACCTTTGGCACAGGTTCATACCAGGAGAAAAACCCACGGATATAAAAATAAAAAATGGATGCTCTCTTTTTCAGGGGCCAAGCACAGGTTCCAGTGCCCATGTCGGGATCTCAGGGCCGATGCCGAGGACCCAGGTGATGATGGTGAACATCATCACGGTCAGAATACCGATACCGAAGAAGTTAAGCACCCATCCGGAACGCATCATATCCTGCATGGTGATGTAGCCGGAACCATAGGCCACCGCATTCGGGGGGGTCGCAACCGGCAGCATAAATGCCATCGAAGCGGCGAAGGTTGCGGTAAGCATCAGTATCCATGGGTGAATGCCCATCGAAAGGGAGGTCACCGCCATGATGGGGATCATCACCGATGCCATCGCCGTATTTGACGTCACCTCCGTCAGGAAGGAGACGATGACTGCCACAGCAACGACTGCCACCACAATCGGGAGACCATGGAATATCGTGAAGGTGTTGATTATTTCCTGCGCAAGGCCGGAGGCGATGAACGCCTTTGAGAGGGCAATACCACCGCCGAAGAGGATGAGAATCCCCCACGGGATCTTCTTTGCCCACTCCCAGTTCATCGTATAGATGCCCTGTTTCCGGTCAACCGGCAGCAGGAAGAGCAGGAGGGCCCCTGCGATTGCAATGGTGGAATCATGCACCCACGGCATATACGTATTGATACCGGGAATGATTAGTCCGCCAATATCCTTCTCAGAACGCATAATCCAGGCAACCGCGGTCAGTACAAAGACCATCAGGGTCCAGCGTTCGCCCTTACTCATCGGGCCCAGTTCAGCAATCCGCTGCCGGATAATATTATGCCCGTGGGAGATCTTCTTCGGCATATGCCGGTAGGGCCCGTAGATGAGCCATGCCCAGGCAATCGGGAGGAATATGAACGCAAGCGGCAGCCCGAACTTCATCCAGGTAAAGAAATCAATGGTCGGCGCAGTGGGAAATATCGTCTCCATCTGTGCGAGGAATATGCCGTTTGGCGGGGTGCCGATGATCGTTGCAAGTCCGCCGATACTGGCCGCATAGGCGATGGAGATGACGATACATTCTGCAAAGTCACGCTGCGATCTGTCCATCTCCGCAAGTTTCAGGTCATTTCTCGGCAGAATCGTGGCGACGATGGAAATTGCAATGGGGATCATCATCATCGCGGTCGCCGTATTCGATATCCACATTGAGAGAAATGCTGTTGCAACCATAAACCCGAAAATAAGCATGCGTGAACTCGAGCCCGCTTTATTAAGAATCGCGAGTGCAATCCGTTCATGCAGGCCCCAGCGCTGCATGGACATCGCAATGATGAAACCCCCCATGAAAAGGAAGATGACCTTATCAGCATATGGGGCCGTCGCCTCAGTAGCGGTCAGCACACCCAGGGTGGGAAAGAGCACGATGGGCAAAAGAGCAGTCGCCTGAATAGGGATTGCCTCGGTGATCCACCAGATCACTATCAGGGCAGTGGACGCGGCGGTCGCCTGCACCGGGAAAAAGGCGGGGTCCATGGGCCAGAGAAGGATGATAAAGAATACCAGAACCCCGACGATTTTTCCGATTGTCTTCTTCATACAGGAAATGGTAGGTTCGTATGATATAATTACATATCTTTTTTAAAAAACGCACAGATCAGGTTATTTTTGAGAAATAAAGGCGATTAATGCAGATTAGAGTAAATACTCTCACTGAGTCTGTGAAATTTTGCAATACCCGCTTAAACTACCTGAATTCGCAATATATACCGGAATTCCGGGCAATACCATAGCCCATCCCTTTTTGCCGCAGAAAAAAAGCATAAAACCAAATACCTTTTTCTTCGCGCGAATATACCCCGAATCAGGATGCGTGATGGGAATACCTGCATCTGAACGGAATCTGTATGAGAGAAAAACCCGTCATCCGGGAACTAAAACCGCGACATCGTCAACCGGACAACCGATATCCCTGATGCATACCGGGAGCAGCTCTCAAAATAGCCGGACACCCTGCCAACCCTTTTTTCAGATACAAAACATATCTTTCAGTGAAGGCCGGTAGCGGCCACCTATACCCATGAACGAACATACACTTATCCATATCACACAGGGCAGTCTGCGACACATGAACCCGGTGACGGACAATGCAATCCTTGAAGCGGGACAGGCTGCAGGCATCGGAAAGAAGAGCCTCATCATCGATGCCGGGGCCGGCAACGGGACTGCACTCATCCTGCTTGCAGATGCATACGGCTGTGCCGGGTATGGCATCGACATCCGGGAGGACGCCTGCCGGACAGCCACAGCTGCGGCAGCCGGTGCAGGTCTTTCGGAACGTCTGGAGTTTACCTGCGGCGATGCTGCGACAGCCACACTCCCGAAGGGTGCAGACCTTGTCATCTCCCTCGGATCTGTTGACTGCTGGGGAGGACCCGATGAGGCCATCCGTGCCTGTGCAGAACTTGCCGGGGATAACGGCTCCATCCTCTTCGGTGACCGGGTCTGGGAGGGGTCACGCACGCCTCCTGAATTTGCCCGCGAATGGCCGGAAGTGCGGACCCTATATGAACTGGTCTCCGCCGGACGGGAAGCCGGCTTCATGCCGACGTGGCTGTGGCACGCAGCACCTGCAGACTGGGACCACTACGAGTCCGGCATCTGGACCCACACAGCCGCATGGCTGTGGGAACACCCCGATACCCAGGAGACAGCAGACATTGCCGCCTATCTTAAGACCATACAGGACGAATACATCCTCTTCGGGCGGGAGGCCGTCGGCTGGACGATGATCCTCTTTCGTCCGGTCTGAATAATGAATAATAAACGACACAACCGGAATACAACCATGAACCGATACGCATTCGTCACCACCATCCCCATCCGGACCGGTGCCCTTCAGCGCGGTGTCGCCATCATCACCGAGCATAACGGCAATATCAACCGGGTCCACTTTGACCGCGGCATCGATCCCCATACAACCTTCTTTGAAGTGACCGCCACCCCTGAGGAATACGAGAGTATCCGCCAGGGACTCGCTGAGATCGGCTATCTGCAGACATCACTTGAGACCTTTGCGTCCCTGAAGATTCATATCCACCTGCCGCATGAATCAGGGGCGCTCAATGAATTTCTGACGATGACCACCGGTGCCGGGGCACAGATCACCTCCATCACCTTTGATGACGCGGGCATTCACCCGGACCGGGTCACCATCAGCATGAGCGTCCGCGAGAGTGGTCCCGCTGAAGAGCTCCTCGATGCACTCAAGTCACGCTACCCGATTGAGGTGCTGGAGTTCGACAGCACCGGTGAGAGCCTCGATGACACGGTATTCTACCTGCGCTTTGCCCAGAATATGCGCACACTCATCGATACCAAAGACGACGACTTTCTTTTGCGGTTCCTTGGTGAGATCAATCACATCGCACAGGATCTGACCGCAAGAGGCGAAGACCCAAAGACGGTGTTCCAAAATGTGCTGGGGGCAGGCGAGTATATCGCAGCCACCTGCGGAGAAGGATTTTATGCAGATGTGCAGATACTGACCCTCTCTGAAGAGGTGACACTCTATGCCATTCAGCTCCCCGGCGGCGGAAACATCTACCTCTTCCGGACTCTGGACGGGTTTGAAATGCTGGATACGGGCTACGCAGTCTACCACCGGGACGTGATGCAGCTCTTTGCCGCATACGGCCTGCCGGTCGCAGAAGGGCTGACCCGCATCATCATTTCCCACGGGGATGCGGATCACTGCGGAGCAGGCGGGTTCTTTGACGTGCCCGCCCTGATGCACCCTGCGACCCGGGAGATCATCCGGACCGGCAACCGGGCCTGGGGGTCCCGGAGTGAGAATCTAGTGCTCGAAGAGGTCTACACCACGATGATTGCCCACTACTCCCGGTGGAATCCCCCGGCAGAAAAGAATATCCGCCTCATCAGACCGGGAACCGAAGAGAAACGCTCCATCTTCCCCGTGGTATGCCGCCTTGCCATCGGCGATCTCAGCTTCGAGGTTCTGGAGACACCGGGTGGCCACCAGGTGGGTGAACTCGTCCTCTACTGCCCGGAGAAAGGATATCTCTTCACCGCAGACAGCCTGATTAACTTTGCGAGCCTCACTGAGGAGAGGCGGCGCTACAACTCCTATGCCGACTACCTCGTCACATCAGTGAACGTAGATTCAGAGCTTGCACGGGCCGAACGGCATGCCCTCTCCGGACTTGCACAGGAGTTTACAGAAGAAACCCACCGGACCTGCACCATCTTTGGCGGGCACGGGGCAGTCTCGGAGTACCAGGACGGCAGGCTCGTGGTAACAGGCACCATTGAGCACTACACACATGCCGGGGGTAGGGAAATCCCGGAGGAGACAGCCTGATGCGCACCGTCGCCTCTCCAAAGAGAGAGATCCGCCGGATTGCAGCGGATATGGAGGCGGCACAGACAAAAGGGGACCTGGGAGAATGTCTTGCCCGCGAGGTGAAACGATTCGGCCGGTATGACCTTACTGTGATCAGTGCACGGGTCAGGCAGGAGGTTGATATCCTGCCCATGCCCTACCGCGAGGAGTTCCGCCCGTATGCAGAGAAATGGTTCTTTGGGCGGTATCACAAACTCCTGAAATGTGACCGGGCAGGAGCCTGGACACATATGCAGGATCCCATCACAGACCGTAAGACGTATGTGAAATTCTGTCGCATGATCCCGGATGCCTGCCTCAGGAACCAGCCCGATGCACCCTATCCCGGAGAAAACGAGACAATGATCCCGTTTTATCAGCTTTTTTATTACCTTCTCTGTGCCTTTGCGATGTTTGTCTGTGACGAGCCCGGTCACCCGGTGGGAACACCGTTTCCCGGCGGATTCACCGTGCACCAAAAGAATGGTGCCTATTACTGTGCCATCCGGGACAAGGAAGAGGAGATATGGCACTCGATATGCAACTTCTGCCCGGCCCTGCAGGACCCCGACAATATCTGATAGAAGAGATTCACACAGGCCGGCAGGCTGGCCCACCGGACGGGGATGCGGTAACTTTAACACCTACCTGAATATACCTAAGGCTGGTAACATACATGTCAGGAGAAGACTTCTTTAAACTGGCTACCGATGAACTGGACAGTCTCATCAATGCCAATACCATCATGGGCGATGCAATCGATGCAGGGGACAAGGTCATCATCCCTATCGCCTCATTCGGATTCGGATTCGGTGGCGGAATGGTAAAAGGAAACGGGAAAGATACGACGAAGGGTGAAGGCAGCGGCGAAGGGGCCGGAGCCGGAGCCGGTGGCGGCGTCTCACCTGTTGCACTCATCATCCTGCACAAGAAACTGACCGGAATTGAAAGTGTGCAGGTGATCTCGCTCAAGAAACACTCCGCCATATCAGAGGCCATCGCCACCATCGGTGAGAACGTCCTGCCGCAGGTGACAGAGGCCCTGAAGACGATGACAAAAAAGAGCGAACCGGAAAAGCCCGCTGCGTCCGAAGGCCCGACTGAAGTGCCGGAAGAGACAGAGACCACATAACCGGGACAACCCCAACCCTTCTTTTTATGATATACGGGATTATTCTCATTGCAGCAGCACTTCTCATCGTCTTCATTGCAGCCCTGCTCATCATTCTCTGGGCAGTGCCGGTGAACCTCAGCGGCCGGGCCAGACTCTGCCGGGACGCACCGGCACTCCTCTTTGGATTCTGTGCAGAGTGGGGAATTATCTCCCTGCATGCAAATGTCCCGGATGAGTCCACCATCGAGGTATCTCTCTTCGGACGGACGGTCAGAAGAGTCCTGCCCGAGACAGTTCCAACGGAATCCCCGGAGAAAGAAGCAGAGGAGACAGACAAAGAGAAACCGGCACCCGATATCATCGGCATCGCGGATGCGGTGCTGCCGCAGGCAGGCCCCATCCTGCACCAGATTGCAATCGACCACCTGCGGGCCTCGGTCAGATTCGGACTGGGTGATGCGGCCCTGACCGGAGAGGTCTTTGGCATCCTGATGGCCCTCCGGGGCATGCTGATGGCGACAGGAGAGCGAATCTCCCTTGCAGCCGCTGCAGAATTTCATGAACATGTGGTGGAAGGCGAGGCAGAAGGGGCCATCCGGATTGCCCACCCCCTCTCTCTTGTCCCGCCGGTGATCCGTATCATCCGCCACCCGGCGGTATGGAAGAAATGGTGAAAGGCAGATGAAGGAGATGATCAGGACTGAGATGCCGTACATCCGGGGCAATGTAACAGTAATCCCCGTATTCCGGAGCAGGACAACGGTATTTCCGGGAGGAGGTGCGGGAGATAAAGAACCCGTCGGCCTCCTGATACACTCGGGCACCAGCCTGCGCATCGTCTCGTTTACCATATCATTTGCATGGTGGGATGAACTTGCGGGCGCCTACCCGGATCTGCAGTCTCTGCACCCGGTCTTCCCGGAGAGATCACCGGAACGACCACAAAAATAAGAGAATATTTTGTTTCACTCAAACCGGAGTGCCTCAATCGGATTGAGGTTTGCCGCCTTCCATGCCGGATAGAGACCGGATATGAGGGTGACAAGGAGCCCGATACTCATCCCGTAGGGAATATAGAAGAGCGTCTCCGGATAGAAGAGATAGGACGCGTCCTGCAGCATGATGGAGACGACGATGTAGCCGCCTGCAAAGGAGAGGACACCGCCGATACATGATCCGAGCAGGCCCAGAATGAACGCCTCATACAGATACATCCGCATCACCTCAAACCGTTTTGTCCCGATACTCCGGATGATGCCAATCTCCTTGATGCGTTCGGTCACCGACATCATCTGGACATTAAATATAGAGACACCGGCGACCAGAAGTGAGATGCCGCCGATGGCCGTCGTGAAGAGAGAGATCTGGTTGAAGGTCTCTATGATCATCTCGAGGATCATACGGGTGTCGTAGATCGTCACCTCGTCTTCGCGACGGTTGAGCGTCCGTTCAATCGCGAGTTTGACCGCGTCGATGTCATTGATGTCACGCACCTTGACAATGACCTGGTCATAGTTGTCCTGATCATAGGCTGCGGAGTACCACCTGTCAGAGACGATGAGCGCATTGTCCGGGTTGATGTCAAAGCCCATGCCCTGCTCCTCAAGAATACCCGTGATGCGTACGGTCTCGTTGCCGACCCTGACCCGGCTGCCGGTCTTCAGGTCATACTCGTCTGCAAGCGAAGCACCGGCAAGGGCACCGCTGGTGCTGCGGGGGACGATACCGTCTGCTATATCGACCATTAAGGGGATCTGCTCCGGGCGGATGCCGTAGAGGGCGGCCACCGTCTTATCCGGCCCGATCTCTATTCTGTCCGCACCGGCGTAGATGGGTACCGCATCATTGGGGGCAACCACCCGGATGATCTGCTGGAGCTGCCGGTCAGTGATACGGGCCTCAGTCGTCACCATATTCTGGCCGGGCGACCCGACAACAGGAATAACGATGACCGAGTCACCCACCGTCGAGAGAGAATCCGTGACCGAGAGCGTAAGGGAACTGCCGAGAATGCCCATGGATGATATTGCAATCACACCTATCACAATGCCTGCTACCGCAAGGAGCGAGCGCAGCCAGTTGAGGCGAATGTTGCGTTTCGAGATTTCAAAGAATATCATGCAACCTTCCCGTCCACGATGGTGATCGTGCGGCTTGCATAGGCCGCGATGTCGGCATCATGCGTGACCATGATGATGGTTTTGCCCCGGCGGTTCACTTCAGAAAGCATGTCCATGATCAACCGCCCGGTTGCCTGGTCCAGATTACCCGTAGGTTCGTCACAGAGCAGAATCGCCGGGTCATTGATGAGCGCCCGGGCGATGGCCACACGCTGCTGCTGCCCGCCGGAGAGCTCCCTGGGCTTGTGCGCGAGCATCTGTTCGGTGAGGCCGACCTTCAGCAGGAGATCTCTGGCACGGGAGTTGCCCTTCACTGCCTGCCGGCTCTTGAGAATCATGGGATACTCCACGTTCTCAAGGACGGTTAAGAGCGGAATCAGGTTAAACTGCTGGAAGATGAAACCGATACGGTCCCGCCGCAGTTCGGTGAGTTCATCATCTGAGAGTGCACGGGTGTCACGGCCGTCAATATAGAGGTCTCCTGACGTTGGGACATCCAGACTGCCGATGAGATTGAGGAGGGTGGATTTCCCGGAACCGGAGGGCCCCATGATGGCAATAAACTCTCCCGGCATCACCGCAATGCAGACCCTGTCCAGTGCCACCACGTCACCAAAGGGCAGGGAGTAGACCTTTGTTGCCTCTTCCAGACGGATGACCGCATCCTTTGGAAGCTTTTCGGCACAGTCCGGGTTCTTCACTTCTTCTTCCATGAGTAGTAGATGACGCCGGCAACAACTGCCGTACAGATGATAACGACCACAATCCAGACGAGAGGCAGTTCATCACTCGCGACAGGCCTGCTGTTGTCAGGGAAAGCAACGGAAATGAGCGGAATACCAAGCTGGTCTGAGTAGCGGTTGCCGTCCTTATCCTTATAGCTCGTGACAAGCGTAATCTCCTCTGTGCCCGGTTCAACCGAGAAGGTCGCTTCAAAGCTCGCAAAGTCGTCCGGTTCAAGGGCACCGATCACATAGGAGCGGTACGGGTCCACAGGAGTCGCCGGAGATCCGGTGGTGACCACCACTGACTTCGCATCTTCGAGCCCGGCATTGGTGACGTCACCGGTGATAATATAGTGGTCTCCTTCCGAAGTGACCTTGATATTGTTGAGAACCGTCTCCGCCTGTTTGCGGTCAATGCCAAAGGTGACCGGCACCGCTGTGGTGATCTCATGATCATTCATCCCGTTCCGGTAATGGACGGTAAACTCCATCGGAGTTTCTGAGTAGGGCGTGACAGAAAAGGTCGCCTCAGCCGCCTGGTCGGGTGCAAGGGTGCCGATGAAGTGTGAGGTCTCGGTCGTCTCGTAGCCGTTTGTCAGCGGGGTGATCACAACCCCGTTCACTGTGTTTTCCCGCGGGTTTCCGACCATGATCGTGACGTCCTCCTTTTTACCGGATGTAAAGGCATCCGGCCGGTCGGTCACCGAGAGGGAGAGTCCCGAGTTCTCCACTTTGACCGGGACACGGTAGCGCAGACTGGAGGCGTCCCGCAGGTCAAGATAGAAGAGCGGATAGTATATGCCGTCCGCTGCATCTGCTGTTATCGTAAAGGTGAACTGCAGACTATTGCCCGGTCCGATTGACCCGACTGACCCGTAGTTCTCGTCTCCCTCGACGTCGAGTTCACTGGAATAGAGTTTTGCCCGTGCGATGGCAACAGGCGTCGTGCCGGTGTTTGTCACTGTCACCTTTACAGTCCCGCTGTCGCCATACATGAACTCCCCGGGGTCAATGACCACATCGGTGACACCAAGCAGGCCCTCAACCATTGTCGAGGAATCCGCCGCTGTTGCCGGGACGATACAGAGTAACAGCAGAATACAAAAAACAGGTATCTTATATCGATATTTCATTTAGATCACCCAATATACGGAAGGAAAATAAGCAGGCAGTAGATGAGAACCGGGATGCCGACCGAAATCAGGGCGTCTTTTCCTGAGAGGTTTCTGGCCTCCTGCATACCGAAGACCCAGATATTTGCACTCCAGAGGACAAAGAGAAGTGATATGACCCCTGCTATCATCATGGAAGGTCCTGACATGAGCTCTGTTACGGCGGCACTGGCCTGCAACGGGTCAGATACCGCCCGGATGGTTGCACCTGAGAGAGAGAAGTAGACGATAATACCAGAGATAATACTCCCGAATACCATCGGCAGAGTGCCGTATCCTGCCACCGCAAGGGTGCGCTGGAAATCCCCCTTCCCACCCCGCAGGGCAGATATGCCATGGAAGACGGCGGCAATGATGACCCAGAAGATAATAGTGGCAATGAATGCCGAGACAACAGCAATGCCAACGATGATCGAACCCAGCCCCGCTATATCTGACGGCAGCATTGCCATTGTCACCGATGACATATAAGCGGCAGATACAGCGCCCACAATACCTGATAGCAATACAATTGCAAGAGGTATCTTTAGATCCGGTTTATCCCCCTCAAGGCGGCCGGGAAAGAAGGCCGCCGGCCGAAGCAAAAGATCGGCAATATTCATCATGATACTCATTGGTGCTCCTCAATAACTAATATATTCACAGGGTGGAGATAAGGGGCATGAAACGCACAGAGCTGGCAGGGGCCGCAGTGATGGGGATATTTGTCTGCATCCTTCTCATCATTTTTGCCCCGGTCATTCTGGTGCTCATCGCAGGCTGCATTGTTGGCGCATTCCTCGTATATGTGATGCTGCTGGCGGCACCAGCCTCGTACAGTGACGGAGAGCAGGAGATCACAGACGATGAGTGCCTCTTTGTCTGCGATGACATCTGAAGCGCATCCAGTCGATGGAAAGGATAAAAGGACTGACTAAAAATAAGGAAACGGATTATTTCAGACCTGCTGCCCTCATCGCAGCAAGGCGGACCACGGACTCCGGTATACCCTCATAGCGTCTGCCTCCTGAACATTCACCCTCAGACCCGTCACAGCTGCCGCACATTGAGCAGGTCTTGGGCACATAGAGTGGGACAATCTTCTCAAAAGGGATACCATTGAATGAGAGCTGCACCGGGCCGTCCCCTTCTGTGATGGTGCAGGGAATACCCTGCCTCTCCAGCAGAGACCGGATGTCACGCATGACCTCCTGCAGCGGGCGGTTTGTATCAGAACAGAGAACAACGGAGGGCACCGGCCCGTCCGGCCGCTGCCAGACGATGGTGACACCCGCTGCGGCACCGAAGGTCTCGTCCACCCATGCAAAGACGAGGTCACGCACCGTCCTGAATCCCTCCATGACGTCACCGTCACTCCCCACAAATTGCGAGGGGTCGGAGATCGGGTGGTCAATCACCCGGCGGGCAGGCGGCAATACCGGGCAGATGCCCGAACAGTCACAGAGCCGTGCAATGGTGTCAAACTGCCGGTCCATGAACTCTCCCAGTGGTTTAGGTGCATGCCCCGCCATCGGAATGCCTGCCTCTTCCATCACCCGGACGGTATATTCGCTCATTGATGAACCTGGATAGTTACCTGCCGAGAAGGCAGCATACCGATCCCCATAGCGGGCATTCAGGTATGCCTCGGCCATCTGTGACCTGCCTGCATTATGATTGCAGACAAAGAGAATGTCCTGTGTCATGGTTCTTTCACATCCATTTATGAAAATCAGGTATCTTTATCTGTATCTTTCTCTGCTTCCGTCGGCCCGGCACTGCCAAAGAACGGATCAATATGCACCAGCACATCCACCACACCCTCCACCTCCGCCTTCATGCGATCGCGGACACGGTTGCCGATGAGATGGCCCTCACGGACGGTGATATCCGGGTCGACCACCACATGCAGGTCACAGAAGATCTCGCCCGGTTTCCCGCGGCAGCGGAAATCATGGTAGCTGTAAACACCTGCTGTTGTCTGCATAATCGCATCGATTTTGTCATAGTCCACAGGAGCGGATGCGTCTGCGAGTACTTCCACTGCATTATAGAGAATTTCCACCCCCATCTTTGCGATGAGAACGGCAATCCCGAGTGCGATGAGAGCATCTGCAACCGGATACCCCAGACAGACGAAGACAAAACCGCCCAACACAGAGAGCGAGACAAGGATGTCGCTTGCGGTGTGCTGTGAATCAGCCAGCAGAAATGAACTCCCCTCTTCTCTGCCCACGCGGCGTTCGTAGAGGGTGATGGTGATATTCACACCGATGGTGGCGACCATCACTGCAACGGTGAGTGGCGTTATATCAGGAACACTCCCGGAGAAGAACCGTCCGAAACCCTCGTATCCGACAACAACTGCGGTGATGAGAAGGAGGATTCCGACCACCATGGTGCCGATGGTCTCAAACTTACCGTGGCCGTACTGGTGCCGGGTGTCCGGTGGAGCATCGGCGATGTAAATACTGATGAGGCCCACAATGTTTGAGACCGAATCAAAGAGCGAGTGGACCGCATCGGCGACCATACTCACTGACCCTGCAAGAGCTCCGACAACCCCTTTTGCAATAGATACGCAGAGGTTCAGGAAAAAGGTGAGAATGAGAGTATTGCGGACACGCCGGTAATTCACAGACAATCAGAATAATTCTGAGTCGGCATCAGATAAGGCTTTCTTACGGTGCAGGCCCACAACACCTGCATCAGGGAAGCATGCGGCAATGGCATCAGCAAGGACACGACAGAGTTGCCGGTATCCGTCCAGTCCGTCCGCCCCTGACGCACCGGGAACAGGAATATTCAGGGTGTGTATCTCCCCTGCGGATGGGATGCGGCAGGCACGCTCCCGCACCGCAGGTGAGAGAAATACGATGGTGCCATATGCTGTTTCTGAGCAGGCACCGAGAGGCCGGGGCTGGTGGGAGGAGAGGTCAATGCCTCTCTCCCGCATCACGGCCACCACACCCGGGTCCACCGGGGACGGGAAGAGACCGGTACTCTCTGCTGTGTAGCGGTTGTCTGTTGCTGCGTTCAGGATGGCAGCGGCCATCGGCGAGCGGACCGAGTTATACGTGCAGACGAAGAGGACACGATGCGGGTCACAAGTCATGTCAGTCACCAAAAAAATGTGTTAGTCTGAGAGAGCTGCGATGCGCCGCATTGCCTCTTTCAGCCGGTCGAGGGATGCCGCATAGGAGAGACGGACCCACCCCGGAGTGCCGAATGCGGTTCCCGGTGTCACCGCCACATGAGCTTCTGCGAGCCACCGGGCAGAGACCGCCATATCGTCCGGGCCTGCCTTCACGTAGGCATAGAAGGCACCCTCTGCAGGTGCGGTCTCATAGCCCATCTCATGCAGGGCAGCGGTGATATACTGCCTGCGGGTGTCAAACTCACATCTCATCGCCTCAACACATTGCTGGTCACCGGTGAGGGCGGCCACTGCGCCATGCATCGCAAACGTGGCCGGGTGGCTGATCGTATGCTGCTGCACTTTGATCATCTGCTTTGCCACCGGTTCGGGCGCTGCCGCATACCCGATACGCCAGCCGGTCATTGCATAGGCCTTGGAAAAGCCGTTCACCGTTATTGTCCGGTCTGCCATGCCGTCAAACGACCCGATGGAGACATGCGTCTTGCCGTAGATGAGCTTCTCGTATATCTCATCAGAGAGGACGTAGCAGTCGTTATCTGTCGCAGCATCGGCGATCAGCCGCAGGGAGGCAGCGTTCATCACCGCACCGGACGGGTTGGACGGACTGTTGCAGATGATCATCTTCGTCTTCGGGGTGATGACTTCAAGGAGGGAATCGTCCACCTGGAAGTCAGTCTCGCGGACCCCGCAGTGGACGGGCACGCCGCCTGCCAGCTGCACGCAGGGTTCGTAGCTGACCCACGAGGGGTCAATGATGAGAACCTCATCACCGGGGTTGATGACAGCCTCCATCGCCTCATATATGGAATCCTTCGCCCCGCAGGCGACGATGACCTGGCCCGGTGTGCAGGGAATATCGTTCTCCCTCTGCAACTTCTCTGCGATCGCCTCGCGGAGTGCCGGGATGCCGGGGGACGGGGCATAGTGGGTCTCACCGCGTTCGAGGGCGTCGATGCATGCCCGGGTGATATGAGCGGGGGTCGGGAAGTCAGGCTCCCCGATGGAGAGGCCGATGACGTCAATGCCTGCCGCCCGCATCTGTGCTGCCCGGTCAGATATCTCTATGGTGGCGGACGGTGCGATCTCTGTCACTTTCCGGGAGAGGGACCTCATGCCAACCGCTGAACAAGCTTGATTGCCGACTCAACCGCACGGCGGGCGTAATCGATTCTCTGGTGCGCCTCAAGGCGGGACATACCGGGCCCGGATATGCCGAGGGTGACCGGCTTGTTGTATTCCAAAGAGAGATCGATTATTTTACGGGCGGCGTGCTGGACGACGATCTCGTCGTGCTGGGTGGCACCCTCTATAACACAGCCGATGGTCACAACGGCATCGACATTCCCGTCTTCAAGCAGCTTTTTGATGGCAAGCGGCATGTCATAGGCGCCGGGCACATAGAGTTTCTCAGTCACTTCTGCACCGAGGAACTTTGCATGCTCTTCGCCTTCTATCTCCATCATATAGGTCAGGTCGCGGTTGAATTCTGCGACGACAAATCCGAGTTTAATTGCCATTTTATCTTCAGCTCCGTATCGTACGTTTCAGGTAAATAGAGATTGGCACTTATCCCATAAAAGTGATGCTTCCCGAAAGTGGAGGGTGACCTGCAGACAGAGGCAGGGGAATAACCACCCATGAATCAAAGCGGACGGGTTCACTTCCGGCCGGTTTTTCGCGTAGCACCGCCTCTGAATATCTGACGAACAGGCAGAAGGTCAATGGTGCTAAGGCTGCAAAAAAAAATATTATTGTCGGGCAGGGCCCGTGTCCTCAAATCCCTGGCGCTGGCCGGTGCCTGCCTCTTTGATGAGAACATCGGGCCGCAGAATCAGTTTCACCGTGTTCTCCGCATGTTCCCGGGCACGCCGTTCCGCCAGCCAGGCAAGCTCTTTGTCATCTTCTGCCTCGTCCTCATGGACAAAGACCTCGATGATGTGATGATTGGTCATCAGCTGGCACTGGATGAGGCCCTGAGACGCCTCATGGGCACAGAGCCGGTCTTTCTCCTTGCCGCCCGGCATCCCGAGGGCCATGACGATGTCACAGCCCCGCTCCTCGATGAGAATCTTTGCAGCGACCGGGAGGTCTTTGACACCGGGTACGGTGTAGCGCTCGATGGCAACGGACGCATGACGTCTGAGCTCGTCCACTGCGGCAGCGCCCATGTTGACACGGGCGAAGGTGGTGTCAGCAACCCCGACTTTCATGCAATAAGCACCTCGCAGGCGGCAGAGACTCCGTCGCCCTCGAGGGAGTATCCTGCTGCTTTGAATGCGCCTTGCACCATCGCAAGGACGGCGAGGATTTCAGGAGCACCCGTGGCACCCATGCTACCGATACGGAATATTTTGCCCTTGATGTGATCCTGGCCGCCGGAGACCTCAATGCCGAGGTCTTTGACCTTTCCGCGGATGTCTGCATCCGTGATGCCCTCGGGGTAGCAGATCGCTGTGGCGGTATTGGAGTAGGAGTGCAGGGCATCGGGCTGTGCAAAGAGGGAAAGACCCCATACATCTGCTGCCGTGCGGACGGCCTGTGCCATCTTCCGGTGGCGTGCAATCCGGGCCTCCATGCCCTCCTCGAGTGCAATGGCACAGGCCTCACGCAGGGCGAGGTAGAGTGGCACGGCAGGGGTGAATGGCGTCTGGTTCTTGGCAGCGCTCTTTTTGTAGGCCGGAAGGTCAAAGTAGAACGGCGGGTTCTCGCACTGTGCGTCCCATGCCTTCTGAGAGACTGAGAGTGCCGCAAGGCCTGCGGGTGCGGCGAGGCACTTCTGTGACCCGGTGATTGCCACATCCACGCCCCACTTGTCGGGGTATACCTCATCAGCACCGATAGAGGTGATACCGTCCATGATGAAGAGTGCACCGTGCTTCTGTGCGAGGCGCCCGACCTCTTCTGCCGGGTTCAGGATGGCAGCAGATGTCTCGTTGTGGACGAGGGTGACTACCTCTGCACCTTCTTCGAGCGCCTGTTCCAGTGCTTCCAGGGGGAGGGGCGTACCCCAGTCAGAGGTGAGTGCCACCGGATTTCCGTAGCGCTTGCTCACCTGATAGAGGCGGTCACCAAACTTACCGTTGACGAGGCATGCAATCTCTTTGCCCTGACAGAAGTTTGATATGGCAGCCTCCATACCGGCAGTTCCTGAACCGCTTATCGTCAGGAGATCGTTTTTGGTGCAGAAGATCTCTTTGAGCATGTTTGTCGTCTCTTCGACGATCTGGCCGAACTCTGCACCGCGGTGATTCATTGCCTGGCGTGCCATTGCAAACCGCACCCGTTCCGGCATCGGGACAGGACCCGGCATCATGAGAAGTGATTCATTTTGCATATTGATCAGTGGGATAATTTTTAGCGGTAATTCCATATGGAGGTTATGGAGGTTATGCAGGATATGCCGGACTCAGGCCTGTGCCCGGCAGCCCGGTAGGCCCTGACGTCTCCTGCTGATTCCAAAGTCAATCTCTTTATGCAGAGACTTCGATACACTCTGGCAATGGCAGATGTAGCTGTGATCGCCGGTTCGGCATCAGACGGAGAAATTGTGAGCAAAGCAACGAGTGTACTCGAAGAAGAGGGCATCACCTATGACTTCCAGGTACTCTCCGCACACCGGAACCCGGAGGAACTCTCCGCCTACGTGAAGAATTCAGAGGCGCGGGTCTTCATCACTGTCGCAGGGCTCTCTGCTGCACTTCCAGGGGTTGTTGCATCCCTGACCGAAAAACCGGTGATAGGTGTGCCCGTTGCGGCAGGCAGCCTCGGCGGTCTTGACGCACTCCTTGCAATCGCACAGATGCCCCGCGGTGTCCCGGTGGCCTGTGTCGGTATCGGAAACGGGGCCAATGCCGCCCACCTTGCGGTGCGCATCCTGAGGGTATAATCACCCCCCCTTTCCAAAGGCCCTGTATCCGGAGATTTCGGGGTGCACCATAAAATTCATTTATGTTTCGTAAGCACCCCACACATATAAGATGCGACCGCAACCCTGGAGCCTGACAGCAGGAATTCTTGTGATGCTTCTCCTCATCCTGCCTGCAGCTGCAGCTGAGTCCGGCGGGCATGAGCAGATCATCTATATCAGTTCATACGGATCGAGTTACATATGGAATCAGGAGATTGAGGCAGGCATTGAGGCGGCCATCGCTGATTCCGAATACACTCATGTTGAACTCTCCATTGAATATCTGGATACAAAGGTCATCAATGACGCAACCCATTTTGAAAACCTCTACCAGACCTTTGCCCACAAATACAAAACTGCCAGTCCGGACGTGATCATCACCTCTGACGACTCCGCCCTCATCTTCATGGACGAATATGGTGACCAGCTCTTCCCGGACGTCCCGGTCGTCTTCACAGGAGTGAACAATATGTCCAACCTGCCAAAAGCAGGTGAGAATACGGCATTCTATACCGGGACACTGGTGGCAGTGCCCTTACAGGAGACTGTTGATATGATCAGGGGAATCAACCCTGAGACCAATGTCATCTATGTGATCCTGGACAATACCTACACCGGCCGTGCCATCCGGACACAGATCGATGAACAGACCACCGGGTATACTGACACCATCACCTTCCTCTACCCGGAGACAGGTGCTGACATCAGTGCTATCCGTGCAGACCTGGCAGACCTGCCGGAGACGGCAGCCATCGTTATAATCACGTATTACCTCACTGATCAGGACCTCACTCCCTATCATATCGATGAGATCTCTGCTGAACTATCTGCGGCCAGTCCTGTTCCGGTCTATTCTACGTCAAGTATGTTCAATGACAGAGGAGTAGTCGGCGGCGTGCAGGTCTCACCCTATGACCTGGGGTATGATGCCGGGACACAGGCCATATGGGTGCTTGAAGAGGCACCAATCCGGGAAACGGGCCCGGTCATCTACACGGCGGAGGGTGCATCCATCTTTGACTATACCGAGATGCAACGATTCGGGATCCAGGAATCAGCCCTGCCTGAGGGCTCAACCATCATCAACCGGCCGCCCGACTTCATCACCGTTGACCGCGGGGTTGCGGTTGGCGTCACAGCTGTTGCACTCATCCTTGGCATCCTTGTTCTTCTCCTCATCGTCCAGAATGTGGCACTCACAAAGACACGGGCACTACTTACGAAAAATGAGCACCTTTACCGCTCAGTGGTGGAGAGCCAGACCGAGATGATCACCCGGTTCCGGATCGATGGCACCATCATCTACATCAATCCTGCCTATGGCAGGTACTTCGGACTCGACGCGGATGCAGTCAAAGGAATGAAGTTCCGTATCAGGGTGCATGAGAGTGACCGCGAACGGGTCAAAGCACACTTTGCCGCCCTTTGTGCAGGCGCTGCACACCAGATAATTGAACAGCGCATCATCCTGAACGACGGCAGTATCCGCTGGCATCGCTGGGATGATCATGCCATCTCTGGCAAAGACGGGAAGGTGACCGAATACCAGTCTGTCGGAATGGATATCACGGAACGAAAAGAGGCGGAACAAAAAATTCAGGACTCACTGCAGGAGAAGACCGTGCTCCTGCAGGAGGTTCACCACCGGGTAAAAAACAACCTCGCAGTCGTCTCCTCCATGCTTGAGATGCAGGCGATGAAAGAAGAGGAAACAGATCCCTATGTGGCGGCCCGGATACGTGAAGCCGAAGGCCGCATACGCTCAATGGCTGCGGTTCACGAAGAACTCTACCGGTCAGACTCCTTCGGAGCAATTGACGCAGAGTCCCACTTCGAACGCCTGGCACATGACATCATCAGCACCTTCCCGGATGCGGCAAAGGTCAGCCTGAGGGTGAAAGCAGAGAACTGCACAATCACACTGGATAAGGCGATTCCTGTGAGCCTCATCATCAATGAACTCCTCACAAACGCGATGAAGTATGCCTTTGCCGGTCAAACAGAAGGTATAATCGCAATACAAATGCAATGTGATTGTGCAAAAACAGTGCTCATAGTCAGCGATAATGGAGTCGGTTTTCCGGATGGGTTTGAACCGGAAGAGACCGCATCTCTCGGGATACGGATGGTAAAAACGTTCGTTGATTACCAGCTTGACGGCAGCTACGAGATAACAACAGGTCCCGACGGGACCTCATGGACAATATGGTTTCCACCTGACACCAGATGATTTCAGAAACAGCCAGAGGAGAACAGATAGATAATGGATGAGGATGAGAAACAGCGCTCTGTTGGCATTGTTGAAGACGAGGGAATGATTGCAATGCTCCTGCGTGAACTGCTGACACGTGAGGGTTTTAACGTGGTCTGCACAGTAAAGACCGGCCGGGAAGCGGTGGACTGTGTCCGGGATAATAACCCTGATATCATGCTGATGGATATCAACCTGAATGACGATATGAACGGTATTGAGGCAGCAACCCGGATCAGGGAATTCTCTGACATACCCATCATCTTCCTCACCGCCTACACCGACGCCCGGACAAAGGAGCGGGCAGAGGGCGTCAGGCCATACGCCTTCCTCACGAAACCAATCAACAAACAGATGCTCATCACTACCCTGACTCAGGGCATCACCGGGTAAGCGGGCAGTACGTTCAACATATTACCCCCTACCCACCCTCTTTGCCTCCCTGCGTTGGGGAATCGGGGAATGAAGTGGCCGTATCTTTCGATCGTTTTTACTGTCGGAAAAATACGGATATAATGCCATTTATTTGCTAAAAATACGGATTATTGCAGACTAATAAGCACCCGCTATTGGCGAATATTTTAGGAGGACGTATGGCATGTCTCGACTGAGAACTGCCCCCTCCGGGCGTCTGTGTGGATGCATATTTTCGGGGCAAAGATCTGTTGGATCTGCTGACCGACGTTTGACTTCCGATATCAGAAATGGGCCAACGTATCATCTATCTATGTTCGCTATTATCACAGAGGAGTTCTACAGATCAGACTATTGAGAATCCCAAATAATTCCCATATACATTAGCTCCAAAATAGAAGTGATAAATAATTGAACCTGCCTCTGTCGAAGGCCAATTGAAATTATCTACTTATTGCTTTTATACACATTCAGGCCAATCTTGACATCTTCCGCATCAGGGAGAGAGATGTTACCCTCGGTTGATGCAATCGTGATGGACTTTCCTGATTTTGAGGGGCCGAAATCTTTGGAGATATCTATTTTCATCGTAAGGATAGTGCCATCAAGAGTCATTTCAATATTTTTCATACTGTGGGTTTAGACCCTTCAGTACATGACTGTTTCTGTTGGAAGGAGACAAAGTGGGCTTTAAATTTAGAAAAGAGGGGCCCTAAATTATCACGTCCCGAAAATCCCGAAAGAGGGTCAGCGACCGTTTATTGTTGAACCTGTCGGTGCCATTTTGAAACATATCGAGGCAGGAGAGAACACGAACGCCAGAAAACCATATACCGGCCGCCACAAAAAAAAGAGAAGATTACCACACCGTCTTCAGCCCGGTGCCGGTCTCCTTCAGGGGCAGAGTCCGGGAGAAGGTATGGAGTGCCGTAAACCCGGTGCAGTGGCAGGCATGCAGTGATTCGAGGTCCAGCTCCTCAAGGAAACGGGCCGTCCGGTCAACCCGATCCTGGTCGGCGTACATCAGGTGGAGACCACCTATAACAGACCGTATGCGGTCATCTCCGCAGACAGACCGGGCATGGTCGATGATATTTGCGATGCCGGAGTGCGAACAGCCGCTGATGATCACAAGACCCGAGTCACTTTTGTAGGCAAGCGCAGTGTCATCGGTCAGGTGATCCGGTGCAGTGGTGCCGTCCCCGAGTGTCACCTCTGCATTCGGGGTGAAGGACTCCCAGGCATGCACCCTGGGGACTTCACCCAAAAAGACCAGCCGGTCAGTGAGCCAGACCGGCTCTTTTGAGAGCTGCACCGTGCCAAACCGGCTCAGGACATCCGCACTGTAGAGTGTGCCTATCTCAGATGAACCGGGACGCCTGCGGGGCAGATAGACTCCCGGATGGGAGAGAAATACGGGGGGTGTGTGGCCGGCACCCTCGGTCGTCTCATTCCCGAGTTCGGGCAGCAGTGCCTGCATGCCCCAGGTATGGTCCAGGTGCCCATGGGAAAAGACCACATGAGTGGCGTCCGCCGGTTCGATATCCATCCGCCGTGCATTATCCAGAAACACACCGGAAAATCCGGTATCAAAGAGCACCCGCACATCCCCGTCCCGGATAAATGCGGAGAACCCGGATTCCGATAGGAGATAACGGTCGGTAAGAGCGGTATTGTCAGCCAGTATCGTACATTCCATCGCCATTGTCCTGATATTGGCCGGTCAGCATCTTAAAAGAAAGGTTAGGGCTAAAAAACAGTCTGCCAAATCCGGGAAAAACTGATACCGGAATATAACGTATTCAGATATTCTGAACCGTGGATACTTCAGAAAGTATCCTCCTGCAATACCTTTGCAAAAGATGTTGCCCGTTCATGCATCCACAACAATTGCAGAGAAAGGGAAGGGCACGATTCACGGTATCATAAAGACCGATGAGACCGACATCGCGGCAAAGCAGACGAGAATGAAGATGAGGACATACAGGACAATGTGATAGACATGCATCTCACGAAACGGCATGGTGCCGGCGTTCTGCCGCAGAGCGGTCCGGTAGGTATCATAGACCCCGGCACAGAGGATGACAAGACCCGGAACAAGGAAGAAATATAACCCGAATATCGTTGCCACCAGCACAATGAGGCCTTTCCTGTACTGGCCGTTATAGACCTGTCCGAAACCGGGGAAGAAGAAAGAGAGCACAACGGCGGCATGCACATTCTTCTGCGGAGGGAGAGGTGCGGACTCCTTCCATTCCCTGCAGGTCGGACATCGCCCGGTCATCCCTTCGGGAAGTGCATTCCCGCATTCCGGGCATACCGGCATCTTCTCTGGCATCCCTTCTGTCTCCCCCATCTGATATCCTTTTATCATCTTCCCGGAAGGTATACCTTTCTCTAAAAAAACCGGATCCATTACATTCAGGCAAAACGATACCCTGAATGAGGGATCAGCATCTCAAACCGGGCCCCACGACCGGGTTCTCCACATTCACGGATTGAAATGCCGGTGATCTCCAGGATCTCGCGGGAGAGAAACAGACCAAAGCCGGTGTTTTTTCCAAAGCCACGGGTGAAGATCCGTTCCTTGATCCCCGCAGGGACTCCTCCGCCATCGTCTTCAGCAAAGAGTACCCCTCCTGTTTCGGTATCTGCAAACCCGATGGTAATGCTGGTCGTGCCGGCCCCATGACGGATTGCATTATCGATGAGATTAAAGAGGACATTCCCAAACATCGGGTCTGCATAGACGTCCAGCCCCTCACATTCACAGGCAACGACAACGTCATTTTCCCCGAACTCTTTTGCTGCCTTTCCGGCAAGGAGACAGACTGCCTGCCACTCCGGGTCTGCCTCTCCAAGACCCTCATACTCCTGAGTGAAGAGGATCTGGCGTTCGATGGTGCCTGCAGATGAAATAATCCGCCCGATTGTCTCCGCAAGGTCGCCGTCACCGTCCAGATAACCATCCATCTCCAGCAGTTCACCTGCAAGCATAATGACGCTCACCTGATTGAGAATATCATGCCGGGTGACCGATGCGAGCAGGTTGAGTTTTTTGTTTGCCCGGTGAATAGCCGCCTGGTAGTTGGTGAGATCCGTGATATCGATATTGACACCGGCGATGGCCACGGCCGTCCCGTCAGGAGCAGTCTCAATGACCCGGCCCATCGCCCGCACCCATCGCCATCCACCTCCGGGAACGATAACACGGAACCGGTCTTCCCCGAAGTGCTCTGCCCCCGAAACGAGGGACTCCACCATCTCCCGGAAGAGAGGCAGATCATCGGGGTGCACCCTCGTCTGCAGGTATCCGAACATCTCCCCGGTTCCGGCAAACCGGCTGTCGGGCGCAAAGACCACCCCGCCATCTGCCCCAATCACGGGCCCGTCCGGGCCTGCACGGTAATACCAGGTCTCAATATCAGCACCTTCAACCGCGACATGCAGGCGGTCCCGGTGTTCCCGGAGTGCCAGTTCCAGTTCACGTTCCCGGGTGACCTCAATTGCCGACTCAATCACCCCAAGGACATTCCCGCCCCCCCAGCTGACCGGATGACACTGCACCTGCCAGATGCGGCGGTCTTTGTCGATTATTTCTGATGTTCGCACCATTTTTCCGGGAACCGTATCAGAGAGCGTGAGAGGACAGCCATGACAGGGACTGGTGCTGTCATGCAGGAGTTCATAGCAGTGCACCGGGTCGGGTCCGCATGCGGCATCAGTATCCTCCGGCTGTCTGTTGACCCAGAGGACGTGCATATCAGAGTCAAGAAACATCAGTGTCCCGTACATTCCCGATAGGTCCTGCAGAATGGTGTTCATATCACTTGCAAAGCCAAGCACATCGCGTGCGGTCACAATACCCACTGTCCGGCCATCCTCTTCCACCACAATGCGGCGGATATTGTGCCGGATCATCAGGTCAGCGGCCTCACCGACCGTCCCTCCGGTGCCAAGGCCGACGACCGGTGACGACATAATTGCCGAGACCGGGATCTCCTTTGGATCACCTCCCGCTGCCACCACCTTACGGGTGAGATCCTGTTCGGTGACGACGCCCATGAGCATCCCGCCGTCCATGACAAGACAACTCCCGGTCCGGAGTTCTGCCATCCGGGCCGCAGCCGCGGAGACAGACGCATCCGGCGGGACAGAGACAAGATCACGGGTCATGAGCGTCGTTATCCGTACGCAAGAGGCAATGGTGATTGGGCGATGATTATCTTCGGGTGGCATAGCAGACTCCGCTCGTATGTATTCAACCATTAGCTACCGCTCTCATATATACCGTTACGTAATGAAAATCCGTACGTCTGTACAAAAGATGAGTATCCATCTCAGACATGATAATAAACCAATTCCCGGCCAGTTTCGCAGACCGGCAGGAATTGCGAAAAAATGGTCCGGGTGATTCAGCTCTTTTTATCACCCGGTGTTCTTTTTATTACCCAGGATGTCACTGACCAGCTTCACGGCGCAGAGATCCCCGCACATCGAACAGGTATCAGTCTCCCCGTCCCGTTCATGTATACGTCTGGCATGCTCCGGGAACATGGCAAGAGAGAACTGCCGGTCCCAGTCAAGGGCACGGCGGGCATCGGCCATCTGCCGCTCACCTTCATTGTACCATTTGTCAGGCCGACGGGTGGTGTCACCGATATGTGCGGCAAGTTTTGCCACCCGTGTCCCTTCCTCGATGTCTGCTAAGTCCGGCAGGGCGAGGTGTTCGGCGGGAGAGACCATACAGAGGAAGTCTGCACCGGCCATCGCGGCAATCGACCCGCCGATGGCGGCAGAGACATGGTCATAGCCCGGGGCAATGTCGGTGACAAGCGGCCCCAGCAGGTAGAGCGGCGCCTGATCGGTGAGTTCCTTGATCATCTTCACATTGTAGGTGATCTGGTCAACCGGCATATGGCCCGGCCCCTCGATCATCCGCTGGACACCCTGTTCCTGTGCCCGTGCGGCAAGGGTGCCGAGGCTGAGATACTCCACCGTCTTTGCCTGACGGCCGGCATCGACGACCGCACCGGGCCGCATACCATCTCCAAGAGAGAGACATACATCCTCCTCTCTGAGTATCTCCATCAGGTAGTCATACTCTGCATAGAGCGGGTTCTCCTCACCGGTCGCATCCATCATCGCCAGATGAAAGGCACCGCCACGTGAGACCACACCCATCACCCGTGGATCGCGCCGCAGGGAGGCAAATGCCTCACGGTTGACCCCGCAGTGCAGGGTGAGGAAGTCCACACCGTCACGGCAGTGGTCACGGATGGTATTGAAGAGTATGTCTGCGGTGATATCAGAGGCACTGCCGGCACGCCGCACCGCATCATATATGGGCACCGTGCCGACGGTGGTATCCAGTCCCAGGATACTCCTGCGTATCGCGTGGAGGTCTCCTCCGGTGGAGAGATCCATGAGGGCGTCTGCACCGTTTGCAAGCGCCGCCTTCCCCTTCTTCAGTTCAAGGTCCGGGTCACACCGGGCACCTGAGGTCCCGATGTTCACATTTACTTTTGTCCGGCAACCGGACCCGATGGCACAGAGGCGGTGTTCACGTCGTGGGTTTGCCAGAACGACGATGCGTCCCCGCACGACATCACGTGCCATCTTTCGCCCATCGAGCCCTTCTCTTCGGGCCAGTGCGTCAATCTCATCCGGCACACCGGAGAGGCACTCCCTGATAAGGGTCTGCATAACAAACATTTGGTGGTGCATCCTTATTATCCTACATGCAGGTGAGATGGATTCCGAGAGACGGATACTGGGCAAACGCCTATATCTGCGGAGACGTGCTGATAGACGCGGGGGTCACCCCGATGCAGGTGGAGGCCTTTGCCTCAGATATAACAACGATTGTGCTGACCCACTGCCATTATGATCATATTGCCCATGCCCACCATATCGCGCATATGTGTGATGCAGAGGTCTTTATCCACGAGGCGGATGCACCGGCCCTGATGCAGGAACGTGCAGAGGTGACACTCTCGGCGATGTTTGGGGAACGCACGCCGACAGTGCCGCTGGCAGGCACCCTGAAGGACGGGGATACGATCAATGGCCTGAAGGTGCTGCACACACCCGGCCACACACCGGGGTCAATATGCCTCTGGGACCAGGAGGACGAGAACCTCATATCCGGTGATACGGTCTTTGCCGACGGCGGTGTGGGACGGACCGATTTTCCCGGAGGGTCACAGGAGGCACTGGTGCAGTCCCTTGACCGGCTGGCGGGGTATGACGTGCAGGCACTCTGGCCGGGCCACGGTATGCCTGTCACAGAGAACGGGTTCCGGCATATCGAGGCGGCACGCCGGATGTGCGGCTATTACTAACAGAGACCGGCGGCGATGGCAGAGAAAGGCATATACTGCCTCATCCTGAAGACCGAAGGCGCAGTGCTCTGTGTGGGTGCACTGGGTGAGTTGCAGTTTCCCGCCGGATACTACATATACGTAGGTTCTGCCCTCGGACCGGGGGGGCTTGCACGGGTAACACGTCATATCCGTGTCTACCAGGGAACAGGAGATTACCGGCCGCGGTGGCACATCGACCGCCTGCTCACAGACAGCCGGTTTGTAGTCACGGCAGCCGTCTGTGGCGAGACCATCGACCGGCTGGAATGCACGCTTGCCCGCCGTTTCAGGGAGAACGGAGTCCGGGGGTTCGGGTGCAGCGACTGCCGGTGCAGCGACTGCCGGTGCAGCAGCCACCTGTTCTACCGTGACAATGACCCGCAGCAGGAATGCTGCGATGCCCTCACCACCTGCGGGTGCAGGCCGGCGGTGGTTCCCGTCGCCCTGAATTCAGACGCTGGTTTGGTAAAGCCATAACACTCAAATATGATGAATCCAACCTACCAGTATGAATGTCCTGGGAATCTCAGGGAGCATGCAGGCGAACGGGAATACCGCTTATCTCGTGAAGAAGATCCTTAAAGCGGTAACAGAAGCAAACGCAGAGGCAACCTGTGAGTTTGTATCACTCGGGGGTCACTACATTACCCCGTGCACCGGGTGCTTCCAGTGCAGAGAAAAGAAGGCATGTGTCATCACTAATGATGACTGGGGGCGTATCGCAGAGAAGATGGTGGCGTGTGATGTCCTCGTAATCGGCACACCGGTCTATTACTACGATATCTGCGGACAGCTGAAGAACTTCATCGACCGGACATACTCGCTCTGGCATGACCGCAGACTTTCCGGCAAATACGTGGTCATGGTGGCCGTGAACGCTGACACCGGGGCGGACCGTGCCCTTGAGACGCTCGAAGGCTTCGCAAATGCCCATGAATTTATCTTTGCAGGTTCGGTGACCGGCAAGGCATTTATGCCGGGCGAGATCAGAGACGACGCCGCAGCACTTGAGACCGCCGTTAAAGTCGGACAGAAAATAGCCACCCTGGGGTGAAGGGATACAGGGGGCATATGGCGATCTTTTTTTGCGCCTGTAGATCGTGAGAGGTAAAACCTTCAGGCGCGAAGATACTGTCATGTACCAGCGGGGGGCCTGAGCATGACTGCAGACAGACTGACTGAAATACCTATTTTACCGGGAGAACAACAGGAGGAATGCCTCCGGTTCTTTGCCGGATGTGCAGCAGCAGACCCGTTCTCCGCAATCTTATGCCTGCCGACGATACGCCTCGCATCCAGCCTGCGCAGCCTGATGAACAGCCGCGGCATTCCCCACATCCCTGCCCTGGCAGGTACTGTCACCGACGTGGCAAAGGCCATCCTCGCCCGGACTGCTCCTGACCTGCGCATCATTCCTGCAGAGGAGGCACGGGTCATGATGCACCAGGCCATACGGGCCCACCCGAACCGGGGCATACTCACCCCCGGCGGAAAGGAGGGGGGGCAGCGTCTGGTCCAGGACCTCTCCCGCCTCTTTGGAGTAATCGCCGAACGCGGGATTGATTATCCCGCCTGTCTCGGCAGCGTTGCAGGAGAAAAGAGCCGGGTCATCGGCGACATATTTGCAGACTACCGGGCACGTCTGGACGCGGAGGGTGCGGTGGACGGTTCCTCGGTATACAGCGCCGCGGCAGATGCCCTGACCCGCTCCCCGGTCCGGTTCTCCGGCTGTATATACGGCATCCATGCAGCGCTGCCGGAGGCCGAACGCTTCCTCAGGCTGCTCACCGGAACCGGCGGAGAATGGATGGTCTTCACACCCGCCGGAGCAAACCCGGCCATCTTCGGGCCGGAGGCGCTCCAGTCAGCAGAGACGGGAGACGGACCGGAGTGGCTCTTTTCTGAAATAACTGCACTCATCCCGCCGGTGCCGCTCTCCTGCGGCACGTTTCCGGACCGGCGTACAGAGTTTAGGGCGGTGGGCCAGCAGATCTGTGACCTCATCCATACCGGCACCCCTCCGGGAGATATCGCGGTCGCCCTGCCTGACATCCGGGCAGAAGAGGGACGGCTTTCAGCCATATTTGCTGACTTCGGCATTCCTGCGGCCTTGTCCGCCACCCTGCCCCTTGCACAGGAACCGCTCGTCCAGGCCCTCCTTTTGCCGCTACGCGTGGTCACAGACGGATATGAACGCCGGACCATCGTGCAGCTCTTCTTCCAGCCGTTCTTCCGGTTCAGTGACGCAGACGGAGAGACGGTCTCCGGCAGTGACATAAACCGCTGTGCCTGCCAGGCCGGCATCCGGGGAGGAGCAGTTCACTGGCAGGAAGGATTCGATCACCTGACCGAACGCCTGAGAGAAGCGGCAGAAAACCCCGAAAGTCCCCTTCACCGAAAGAAGACCGCCGCAGATGACCTTACGGCAACAGAACGTGTGGCAGATGCAGTCTCTGCCCTCATCCATGACCTGCGAACACTGGAGAAACCCAAAACAATGGCAGGCCATGTCCGGGCACTCAGGGATATCTACACCCGATGGGATGCCCCGCACCTCCCGCCGGCACCTGATACAGCCGTTGAAGAACGCGAGCATACTGCCCTGCGTGAATTCCACCGCCTGCTGGACCGGATGGCCGGCACCCCCGGACGGGAAGGACCAACGGTGAGCATCCGCGAGGCTGCAGCCGTGCTCATGGCGGCAGCCGCAGAGGCACGTCCCGAGCATGAACCGGACCCGGCAGCCGTCCAGGTCTGCGGTATCCGTGAACTCCAGGGGCTGCATCTGCCGGTGGTCTTCATCGTTGATCTCACCGACGGACGGCTGCCGGATATCCCAACCCTCCTGCCCTATACCACTGAACAGGAGGAACGGGCGATGGGCACGATGCGCCGCCGGGATAAACTGCGGGAAGAACGCTACTACTTCCTCGCCGCTCTTTCGAGTGCCGGGGAGAGACTCTGGCTCAGCCACGCGGAGACGGACGGCGGGGTGCTCATTCCCTCACCATTCTATGCCGCTGCAAAGGATGCCTTTGTGCATGAAGCATGGAGATGCACCAGCATGCCCGCATCAGGGGAGAGCCGGATGGAACGGGCCGGCCATGCCGTGAGAGACGGCTTCAGGCCGCCTGCGGTGTGGCTGCCGGAGAGCATCACCGCCGATGCTGTGGCCGCCCGCATCACCACCGAGGAGTGCCACCGCCACGGCCCCTGCGACTCAGCCTTTGACGGCATGCTTGACACAGACACGGATATTCCCGGCATGCTTGCCGAACGCTACCCCAAAGATACCGTCTGGTCGGCAACCACGCTGGAGGACTACGTCACCTGCCCGTTCCGGTTTTATATGCGACATGTGCTGGGCACAGAACCTCTCCCGGAGGAGGAGAGGGATCTCCCCGCCACCGCACACGGGACCATCGTCCACGAGGTCTGCCAGCTCTTCTACCACGACTGGATGACCAGCCATACCATCGGGCCGGGTAAAAATGAACAGAAAGAGGCCACAGCCCGTATCCTCGCAGAGGCAGAGACCGTGCTGGAACGTTACGCCCGGCACGGTGCCGCATGGGAGGCCGGTGCGGAGGCCTTACTCGGCACAGACGGACTGGGACCGGGACTCTTTGAGGAGTTCATACTGCGGGAGACGGATACCCGTTCGTCCCCATTTGTGCCGGGCCTGTTTGAAGCAGGCTTCGGCACCCCAGACCGTCCGGGCAGTATCCACGATGCGCCGGTGGCCCTGCCGGTGCCAGGACAGGAAGCACCCCTTCTCCTCCGGGGCTTCATCGACCGGGTGGACCGCATGCCGGACGGGACATTTCTGATCACGGACTATAAGACCGGGTCGCACCCAAAACAACCCAACATCCTCGCAGGAGAGGCCCTCCAGCTGGCACTCTATGTGCGGGCCCTTGAGGAGATCACCGGCGCTGCCGGGGCGGGTGCGTCCTACTATGCGATGAAACGGCGGAAGGTGACAAACACGGTGGTGATGCATGACGCCCGCTACGCAGACGCCCTTTCCCCGTACAAGGTGCAAAAGATGAAAAAAGATGCCCCCCCCTTCCCGGAAATAATCAGCAACGCGGTGAGTGCGGCAGCCCGTGCCACAGCAGGCGTTCGTGCCGGCCGGTTCCCGCTTGCAGACGACGCAGATAAATGCCCCGGCTACTGTGAATATACCCGAATTTGCCGGAACGGCATACTCAGAACCCTTGAGATACGCCGCACCGGGGAGAAGATATAATGTCGCCGCAGCGCACCCCGGTCCAGGAGACCGCCATCACCTGTCCGGGCAGCCTCTGTGTCACCGCCGGGGCCGGGACCGGGAAGACCTATGTCCTTGTCAGCCGCTACCTTGACCTCCTCGAACGGGAAGGAGACGAACAGGCAGGCGTGCAGGAGATTTTAGCCCTCACCTTCACCGAGAAGGCGGCAGCGGAGATGAAGGACCGCGTCCGTCGGGCCCTTGCGGCAGCGGAGGGGGAAGAGGCCGCCCGTTTCCGCGACGACCTGATGTGGGCCGGCATCTCCACCATCCATTCCTTCTGTACAAGGATTCTGCGGGAGTATGCACTCGAAGCCGGTCTGGAACCCGGATTTGCCGTCATCGAGAGCTATGAACTCGCGGAGATGACCGAAGAGACACTCTACCGCCTGCTCTACACGCCACTGCCGGAACCCGTCAGAACAGCAGTCCTCAGTTGTCTGCGTACCTTCGGAGTCTGGGAGCTGCAGAAGACACTCATTGCCCTCTATGACCAGCGATGGAATGCAGACCGGTTCTTCACCTGGGTCACAGCGGCACCGGATGCGGTGATTGCCGTCTGGATGGAGGCGGCAGAGGCGGAACAGGCGGATATCTGTGCACAGTTCTTTGCCTCACCGGCAGGAGAGGCCGCAGCCGTGCTCCGGGATCTGGCCATGGCCTTCGCAGGGGATGACGATGCCGGGACACGCTACCTCGCCGCGGCTGCCCCCGGCCTGAAGGCCCTTGACCCGGACTGCCCGGGAGAGACCTGCCGGGCCCTTGCCGATATCCTCTCCTGCAAGGGGAGCAAGAATATGGGGAGTGCGAAGATCTTCGGGCAGGACGGGAAGAGACAGCTGATCACCGCATACACTGCCCTGAAAGAGTGGGAAGACGACAACTCCCGGGGCCTGCTGACACTCACCATCTCCCCCGACGACCCGAAGACAACAGAGACCATCCACATCATGCAGGCACTCGGAACCACCTTCTCCTGGTTCTCTGAGACCATCGGGCAAATGAAAGCACAGCGGGGGGCAATTGACTTTGGAGATATGCTCATCCACACCCAGACCCTGCTTGCAGAAAACCCAGCGGCACGAAACGGTATCGCGGCAAAGTACCGGGCCATCATGGTGGACGAGTTCCAGGACACCGACCCCCTGCAGGCCGCCATCATATCCGATATCCTCACGGCCGCAGGAAAGAAACGATCCCTCTTTGTGGTCGGTGACCCGAAGCAGTCCATCTACCTCTTCAGAAACGCCGATGTGACGCAGTTCAAGGCGACCCGTGACCGTATCCTTGCAGAACGTGGCGGACGTGAGGTGGCGCTGGACACCAGTTTCCGCAGTGCACCGGAAATAATAGGTCTGGTAAACACCCTCTTCTCTGCCATACTCGGCGCCGACCGGCTGCCCTGGGAGTTCGGATACGATGCCCTCGGTGTGACGGAGAGCCGGGAGACACATACCGGGTCAGCCGAGATTCTCATCACACCTCCCGGTAAAAACAATGCAGAACGCGACCCGGCTGAAGCGGATGCAGTCGCCACATGGCTCGCGAGTCTGGTCCGGGAGCAGCAAAAGACGGTCTATGAAAGGGGCGCAGACAGGGAATGGAACGAGAGACCGGCCTCATTCGGGGACTGTGCGGTTCTCATTGAGACACGGAGCCGCCTCCACCTCATCGAAGACGCCTTCTGCCGGGCCGGGGTGCCCTACCGGATCTACGGGGGCACTGCCTTCTACGAACGTCAGGAGGTGCGTGACTGTGCGGCGGTGATCGCCTTCCTTGCCGATAACTCCGATGACATCGCCCTCTACGGGGCCCTCCGGTCACCCTTCTTCGGCCTCTCTGACGCGGATATATTCCGTGCCGCAGACGGCCGGGGGCAGGGACTCTTTTCACGCCTCAGAGAAGACGTCACCGGGCCTGTTGCGGATGCCTGCCAAACGCTCGCACGCTGGCAGACGTATGCACGCCGGGAACCGCCATCGGTGCTCGTCAGCCGCATTCTCCGGGAGTCGGGCATGTACGCCGTCTGCGCCGGGCAGAAGAACGGCGACCAGAAGACCGCCAACCTCAGGAAGATCACCGGGATCGCCCGGTCCCGTGAAACTGTCGGATGCTACGGGTTTGATGACTTTGCAGCGGACATCAGGCAGGCGGTACGGGACGCACCGAAAGAGGAGGATGCACCCCTGCCGACAGCAGGGGAGGACGCGGTGCTGGTTATGACCGTCCATGCCTCAAAGGGGCTGGAATTTCCGGTTGTCGCCCTGCCCTTTACGAACGCAGACAGTGGCGGCCGCAGGAACGGGACAGTATTTGAAGAGGAACTGGGTCTTGCCGTAAAGATTCCGGGGTCTGACGGGCCAATTGATGCACCCATCTCTCTTTTGATCCAGCACCGGCGCAGACAGAAGGAAGCGGCAGAGGCACGCCGCCTCTTCTATGTGGCAGTCACCCGGGCCCGCGACCATATTCTGTTCACCGGAACCCTGCCGAATATGGAGCTGGTCGCCCTCGGCCCGGACGCCGGGAAGACACGGATGCACCGGACCTTTGCTGCCCTCGGCATCACCCCGGACGCCGTTGAGGCGGGGGGGGTCAGCTGCACCACCCCCAACGGCCGGGAGTGGCGGATTACGATTACCACGGCAGAGCACAGCAATGGGGCAGTGAACTGCTCTCCTCCGCCGGTAGCGGTGGCAATAACCGCACCCCTGCCCGCGGAGAGGGCGGACGCGGCATGGACGACCCCACCACCGCCTGCCGCCGGACGGTCACGCCCGCCACTGTCGGTGACTGCCATACACCGGTATGCTTCCGGCGGCATGGGTGCGGGCGAGCCTGATCCAGTGCAGCTTCTCCAGTCCGGGGGTGAAGAGAAACATTCGGCACGGAAAGGAAACCTCATGCACGCCGTCTTTGCCGGTATGGCGCCTGCCCATGCCGGTGACCTCCACGGGTTTTCCACGGATGACACATACCTGAGCGTGTGTGCAGCGGCATACCAGCAGTTCTGCTGCCACCCGTTCATCCGTGAGAGCACCTGTCACCAGTGTGAGGTGAAATTTGTCCACCGCTTCGGAGACGTGCAGGTGCGGGGTGCCATCGACCGGATCGTGCGCAGGGCAGACGGGCAATATGTGGTTATTGACTACAAGACCGAAGCCGATCCGGAAGACAGGCCCTGCCGGGAGGAGCATCTCATCCAGCTCGCCGTCTATGCCGACGCGGTCTGTGCCCTGACAGGATCGCTGCCCGATACCTGCCTTTACTATACCCGGACCGGCAGACTGGTGCACATTGCACCAGATATTCCTGCGGCCCGGCTGGCAGCAGCTGAGGCGGAAAAGAACCGGTGAGAGAGAGAGGGACACACAGAGGGTAAACTCTGCCCGCCGGGTGCGGCACCGGAACTGCCTGAAAACAGATGGCAGAAAATACATTTTTTTACAATTAAATGGCAATGATCAGCACATTACATCCGGCAGATCTCATCAAGAGGCAGCATATAATATTTGACACAACATATGCCACATGCAACTCCAGTATATATCTACCGGATCAATCTGATATTTAAATTTATGTCCTGCCCACAAAAAGTATTTATTCCATACACACCCACAGGAGCCGTGAAGCCCTATGCCGACAAGTCCAGATCTATTTGCTGACCGGATACACCAGTCAGTCAGTCACTATACCGAGAATGAATGTGACGCCCTCCAGTGCCGACTCTCAAAGGAGTGGGACACCGTCTCATCTGACCGGAAGTTCGTGCAAAAACTCAAATCAGTCTTTCCGGAATAACCACACGGGATGCAATCTTTCTTCTCTTCTTCTCCCCCCCATCTGTGGATATGTCTCCAGGCCGGAGGCATTCATTCAGGAAAATTATATGAATAATGATCGGGTTTCGTAAAAGAGATCATTGCGAGGGTCTTTGAAGAAACGGTCTGCATTACGTATGGAGCTAAAAAATCAATACCCCTTTCCCCTTCTGAAAACTTCGATGACCTGTACAGATTCATTATCAATGGTATAGATTACTCTGAAATTACCGACCCTCAACCGATATTTTCGGGGGTTTGTGGCTGTTAAGGGTTTTATGTCGGCTGTCAGTCGTGGGTCAAAGGGATCCGTTTCCAGTTCATACAGTGCCTTTTTTATCCGTTTCTGCTCGTCTTTTTCGAGACCAGAGTAGTGCTTTTTAACTCGCGGGGTGAAGGGGCGGAGCGGGAAGTCCCCGGTCTTCAGGCCGGGGATGAAAGCAGAACCCCTTCCTCGCTGCGATAATTATATTGTGTGTCGTCACGCAAATTGCGTCAGGAATACCCTGCAACCAAAGAGCTGTTATGTGGTGATGCGTTCTGGTCGCCTTCATATTTCCTTGCAACATCCAGGCAAGTTAGTCTTGGCGTTCTGAAAAGTTACGTTGATTCCCAAACGGAGAAATAAATGATCGTTTCCTACAGGTATCGAGCATATCCTGGTCCAGCCGCAGAGACGCGACT
>NZ_JAAAWJ010000089.1 GCF_009914725.1 Methanogenium sp. MK-MG | reverse complement strand
CTCAAGAAATTCACGGGCAAAGACATCCGGAACATGGATATCCACATCCAGTTCCTTGGCACCTACAATGGTGTGGAGGGTGACTCCGCATCGGTGACGGTGGCAACCGCCGTCATCAGTGCCATAGAGAACATACCGGTTCGGCAGGACGTCGCCATGACCGGGTCGCTCTCTGTCCGCGGACAGGTGCTGCCTATTGGCGGGGTGACCTACAAGATTGAGGCGGCGGCAAAGGCCGGTATCCGCACGGTCATCATACCGCAGTCAAACCTTGCAGACGTGGTCATTGAAGAGCGGTATGCGAAGATGGTTGAGATTATACCGGTCACAACCATCGAAGAGGTTCTCGAACATGCCCTCGTATTCGAGCGCAAAGAGGACTTCATGACAAAAATAAAAGAGATATCGGCCCACCGGATGAAATTCATCTCAGAGACGCAGGACGCAAAACCTGCCAGTGCATAACCGCTGCAGGTACCCCCTCCGTTTTTTGGGACCCTTTCCAAATCTTTTTTTTGAATGCAGGAGAGTACATGCTCCAGCAGGTTTTAGTCCATGGCAACAGAAGAATCACGATACTACGATGTCCGCCACCTGGTCGGGACATCCACCCATATAGATATCGAAAACGGGACCATTGAGGCGGCCGGTCAGTCTTTTGGCGATACGGCCATCGTCCGTGCACTCGGAGCCACCGGGTGGGGTATGGTCATCATCGACAACTTCTCGGATGCGGGGGAGAGCGGTCTCTCACGGGCCGTGGCAGATGCCCTCGCCCTCTCGCACGCGACCGGGGAACGGGTTGAACTCGCCGATGTGAAGACCGGCGTCCTGCCTGTTCCCGCAATAAAAGAGGATCCGCGTGATATATCTCTTGAAGAGAAGACCGAACTGCTGGCCTCGATTGAGTCTGCCGCCCGCCTTCCGGGTATCGTAAACACCCGTGCCCGCTATATCGAGTCCGAGGGGACGGTGCGGTTCATGGACTCCTCCGGCAACGAATACCAATATGAGTCGCTCCGGTCGGGCTACTCCATTCTTGCTGTTGCAGGCAAAAACGGCGAGATGCAGCAGGCACGGGAGAGTGAACATGCCATCACCGGGCTGAACCTGCGCCACAAAGAGGAGAAGGGTAGGGAAGCGGCCGAACGTGCCCTCCTGCTCCTTGATGCGGCACCCGCACGGGGCGGCACGATGAATGCCCTCCTTGATCCCGAACTGGCCGGTGTCTTTGCCCATGAGGCCATCGGGCATGCAAGCGAGGGGGATCTCGTCAAGGAAGGGGTCTCGGTGATCAAGGATATGATCGGCCGGCAGATTGCAAACTCCGTGGTGACCGTCGTCGATGATCCCACCCTGCCTGAATTCGGGTTTATGCCGGTGGATGCCGAAGGAGTGGCTGTAAAACGGACCGAGATTATCAGGGACGGTGTGCTGAAAAACTTCCTGCACAGCCGGGAGACCCTTGCTGCCGTGGGTGACGGCGAGGCCGGGCATGCCCGTGCAGAGGGGAGTTCCTCACCCATCGTCCGGATGTCAAACACCTTCATTGAAAACGGCGACGCCACCATGGACGAACTCCTGGAAGGCTGTAAGACAGGCATTCTTTTGAAGGGCTCCCGCGGCGGCCAGGTGGATCCGGGCCGGGGGGTCTTCCAGTTCAATGCCGAATACGGCTACCTGATTGAAGACGGCGAACAGCGGGGCATGGTGCGGGATGTGTCGCTGTCGGGAGATATTCTCTCGACAATGCACAATATCGCACTCTGCGGAACCGACCTGAAGCTGACGCCGGGATACTGCGGCAAGGGGGGGCAGAGTGTGCCTGTCACCGACGGGTCGCCCCATCTGCTGCTCAGAAATGCGGTGGTAGGTGGTCGCCATGCATAATGCAGCCGACTATGCGGATCTCGTGGAGACCATCCTTGCAAAGGCCGGGCATGAGGCAGACGAGGCTGAGGTCTATCTCAGTGTCTCGGATTCTGTCTCCCTTGAACTGCGCCGCAGGCAGGTGGGTGAAGCAGAGAAGGCGGTCAGCTGGGCACTGGCCATCCGGACCATCACCGACGGGCATATCGGCGCCTCGATGACCATGTCCCCCGCCCGCTGGGAGGACTGTCTTGCAGCAGCCCTCGCTTCCGGGCGTATCGCCGACCCGCAGGTCTGGGACGGCCTGCCGGAACCCGTGACCTTCTCCCGTGACATCGATGTCTGCGACCCGTCCCTCACTGTTGACGCCGGGACGGCAACCGATCTGATCACCTCGCTCTGCAAGGCAGCAGAGTGTGGCAAGGCAGAGATTGCAGGCGGCGGTGTCTCCCTCGGTAAGGGCTCTTCTCTGATTGCAAACACGAACGGTGTCTTCTACACGCGTGAGGCAACGTCGGCCTCCGCCTCGCTTGAGGTGATCAACGGGACCTCGACCGGCTATGAGTTTGACCATGTCAGCCACCTCCGGGATATCGACACACAGCGGGTGGCAGAAGAGGCGGTCTTTCAGGCAGACTACTGGGTCGGTGCCGGGGACATTGACTCCTGCACGGCTGACGTCGTCCTCGCACCGACCGCCCTCTCACAGCTTATAGGCGGCATTCTTCTGCCCGCACTCTCGGGCAGAACAGTCCATGCCGGCCGGTCATTCTTAGCTGACAAAAAGGGTGTCGCCTGCATGGACCCCTCCGTTGTCATGTATGACGATCCCTACGTGGGCATCGGGGCGACGCGCTGGGACGCAGACGGGGTGGCCACCCGCAGGCTTGACTACATCAGGGAGGGCACCGTGCAGTCCTTTGCCTACGACCTCCGGACCGCATACCGCTACGGGGAGGCCTCGACCGGCAGTGCGGTACGCGGTGGCGCCGGCGGTGCCCCGGTCATCGGTGTGCACTGCCTGAAGCTCGATGCCCGCCGCGATGCGGTCCGCGAGGAGAAGGCGGTGCTTGCCCACGGCCTCATCGGTGCCCATACCGCCAATACGATCACAGGCGACTTCTCGGTTGAACTCTCCAATGCCGCCTGGGTGGAGGACGGGGAATACGGCGCACCCATACGCTCGGGCATGCTCTCCGGCAACCTCTTTGCGATGCTCGCGGATATCGCCGGTGCCGGTGAAGAACAACGGGAGATCGGCCGGATGACCCTGCCTGAAGTAAGGTTCAATAGCCTTCCGATCATTGGTAAATAGTAATGATTCAAACCATCCTCACACTGGTTATTGCCGTTGCGATAGCAGTGGCACTCTGGTACTTCCTGAAGAATGTCGGCAAACTGATCATCAACTCAGTGGTGGGTATCGTCCTTTTGCTGGTCTTCAATTTCTTTAATATCCTCGGGATGGGGGACATCCCCATCTCCCTTGCGTCCATCCTCATCTGTGCACTCGGTGGTATTCCGGGATTTATCATACTGCTTTTGCTCAATGCTCTGGGCATTACCGTATAGGTGCTGAAAAGAGGGGATATGCTCCCCGTATTTTTTTAAAAGAGATTAGAAGACACTGGCTTCGTTGTAGACGTTCACCCGGTCCTGGAGAATTTCGTAGGGCTTGATTTCGCGGGAGTGGTTGCTCCGCCGCATCTTGACCACCTCGATTGACATATGCACCTCGGTGAAGTCTTCCGGCCGGATGTAGCGGAGAACGACCACGGTGTCCGAGAGGTATTCAATGAGCCCGTATTTGCTCGCATAGGCATCTGTGGTGCTGGTCTCGCTTGTCAGCAGGAAGTTGGCATCCAGGTCACGGAGGAGTTCGATAAAATGAAACATCTCCCTGCGCCGCTCGGACGGGTCGTCATACAGGCCTTCAAAGAGTGAGACAGGATCAATGACCACCCGGGTGGCACCGATTGTGGTGATCATGTCAGGCAGGTCCTTTTTGATGGAGTTGATGGAGAGATTGAAGTCGCCGGGATCGAGTTTTATCACAAAGAGCGATTCATTGCGATACTTGTCAATCCTGAACCGCCGGTCTGCCATTACGTCATATATGCGGTCTTCGCGCTCCTCCAGACTGAAGTAAATGACCTTCTCACCCCGGCGCAGTCCTTCATAGATGAACTGGAGGGCAAAGGTCGTCTTGCCGGTCCCGTATGTGCCGATCATGGCACAGATGCTCCGGCGGACAAGCCCCCCGCCGAACATCTGATCCAGACCATTGATGCCGAACGGTATGCGTTCCATCTGTTATATCACCATCCTGATATTGCTTACCTCAAATCCGCCTTCGGCGGTGATTCTGACGGCAAACTTCACGAAGTCCTGCTCCTCAAGCGCAGGCATCACGATGCGGAACTTCTCGATGAACATCACCCGCTGCCGTCGTCTGCCGCCGGTCTCCTCCCATTCAAAGTCAATCACCGCGTCACAGCAGTCTTTGATCTCTGCCATTCTCCGTGGTTCAAAGATGGAATCCGATATGAGCAGGTAATATGTGGTCTTCCAGTGCTTTGAGACCCGCTGGAGCCCCCGCAGAAAACTGATGAACTGGCGCCATTCACTCTCGGTAGCGGCCTGGGTGGCGATTTCGGTGAGGGAATCAAAGATGATAAGGCTGCCTGCGGCAATCGTTCCCAACTGTTTTGTGAGTTCACCGATAAGGCTTTCCGACTCATGGTGTCTGGTCCGGAGGGTCTCTACGATATCGGTCTTGCTGTACCATTCCCGCGGCACGACCGAGGCGTCAAAGTAGATCTTTGAAAGGTCGATGAAGCGTACTGTCCCGTCGAAGCTGTCACTGTCGGCCCGGAAGGATAGTTCAATCTCACGGCGGACTGAGGACTCAAGCTTGGTGAAGGTGAAGTAGATAATCTCCTCCGGGTAGCAGATATTGTCAGCACTGTTCTGTTTCCCTCCTCTCTTTGTCCGGGCGTGGGAGAGGACTGAACTGTAAGCAAACTCCATATTTCCCCCGCCGGGCCCGCCGGAGAGAAGGATCACCGACCCGAGGGGGACACCCCCGCTGAGGACCGGGTCGAAAGAAGGAATTCCTGTTGGCATGTGCTTCATGCGAGAATCCTGCATAGATCTGCTCTATCTCCAGACGGTTTAAAATTATTCTTTAATTGCCCGTTATGTTCGCTTTGGGACATTTTTATAATCAGGCGGGTCAATTGTTTTGATACAAACACCCGTTTCGGTTTTTGCCGTGATTGTCCGGGGATTGAGGGGATAATGGCTGAAGAGAATATTCTACCGGCAGAGGCTGCAGAAGGGGCAAATATACCTGAGACACCGGAGTCTCAGGGCGGCGCAGATACTCCTGAGGATGCCAAAAGGAGGAGTGCGGATGCGGCAGCATCTGCCGATGTGATCACCGACCCGAAGCGAAGAAAGAAGCGGACCGGGCTTTTAGCGGGTCTGCTGCACCGCAGGGATAAGACCGCCGACCCATATGACGTGGAGACCCACGGGCCGCTCGTGGATGCGGATGTCCCGGAGGGCTACCACCTTGTGGAGCGCTACTGGATTGTGCCCGGCTGTTCTGAGGTGATGATCATCAAAAACGGGGTGACCCGGCAGCATGAATACCATCTCAATGAACCGGAACTGAGTGAATTTGAGTATGAGATCGTCGAACGCCTGCACGCCGACCTGCGTGACGTACTCATCCTCACCGATGACGAGGTGAGGCAGAACCGTGAAGTGGTGCTCCGTTCAAAGAGCATCGGTCTTCTGGACGACTACGGAGTCACCCTCACCCAACTGTCCTATTACCGGGTCATGTACTACATCAACCGTAACTTCCTCGGCTGGGCCCGCCTCGACCCGCTGATGAAGGACCCGAAACTTGAGGACATCTCCTGTGACGGCATCGGTATACCGGTCTTTCTCTACCATCGCGACTACCGGAATGTGCAGGCCAATGTCAGGTTTGACGAGGACTCCCTGAACTCGCTTGCCATCCGTCTCTCCCAGCGGTCAGGGAAGCATGTCTCCATATCAAACCCGGTCCTCGATGCCACCCTCCCGGACGGCTCTCGCCTGCAGCTCACCTATGGCAGCGAGGTGACGACCCGCGGGACATCGTTTACCATACGCAAATTCCGTGAAGACCCCTTCTCACCGGTCGAACTGATGATGCGTGGCACCTTCTCCGCAGAGGCGCTCGCCTACTTCTGGATGGGTATCGAGAATAACAAAAACCTGCTCTTTGTGGGCGGGACCGCATCCGGGAAGACGACCTCCCTGAACGCGGTCTCCCTCTTTCTTCCCCCGCTCTCAAAGGTTGTATCCATTGAGGATACCCGCGAGATCACCTTATATCACGATAACTGGATTGCATCGGTCACCCGCGATGCGATTACCGACACCTCCGCGTCTAAAATTGATATGTTTGACCTCCTGAAGGCGGCGATGCGCCAGCGGCCGGAGTATATCATCGTGGGTGAGGTCCGTGGCAATGAGGCGCAGACCCTCTTCCAGGCGATGAACACGGGCCACACCACCTTCTCGACGATGCATGCGAATGATGTGGACTCTGCCATCCACCGGCTTGAAAACCAGCCGCTCAATGTGCCGCGGAATATGGTGCAGGCGCTTGATATCGTGAGCATCCAGGCCCTCACCTACATCGGGCGCGAACGGGTCCGCCGGGCAACCGAGATCGTGGAAATAGCCGGTATTGACCCCGGCACCGGCAACCTGCGGGTGAACACGGTCTTTGAATATGATCCGGTGACGGATCAATTCAGCTACAGCGGACGGTCGCTCGTCTATGCGGCCATCATGGAGCAGCGGGGCTGGACGTATGATACCCTCACTTCCGAGGTGAACCGCCGCGTTGCGGTGCTGAATGCGATGAAAGATCAGAATATTATG
>NZ_JAAAWJ010000088.1 GCF_009914725.1 Methanogenium sp. MK-MG | reverse complement strand
GCTCTGTCGAGATTTAGTGTGGCATTCTGCAAAGACTGAGAGTTGACGTCATTTAACCAGACATACTTTTCCTTCAGCTCAGGAATTTTACGATTTAGTGGCTGTAACGAAATAAGTAATTTATTGAATTTTTAAAATAAATTTCAAAACTTCACTATAGTGCATATTATGCCCACAGGATTATTATTTCAATATTTGAATGTATTAGTTATTTTTGGACGCCCACTTAGTTCAAATCTTGTCAATGGCTGTTCTTCTTCATATGCACAAATCTTATTATTCAAAGCCCAGTTGAAAACAAACCTACATGCCCCGAAATGCTGCGCAAACAAGGATTTCTGTTCCTTGTTGGGATACATTCGGTATTTGTAGGCTTTCAGCATGCACGCCCCTATATATTTTAATGCTATATGTGCTTTGTGCTAATATGAATTACAAACATCTCAATCATAAGAAAATACATTATGGAGCGATGGTTATTTTTGTTGTACCATTGGAAATGTGAGTAAAGCCACTATTACAAAATATATACAAGAACTGGGATGATCGCTTACATCCCCTTGGCTAAAGACCAAGGGGTTTTACGCTCGATTTATAAATCAGGCAGAAAGCCACCGATTGAGGGAGGGGGGACGGTCGCTGTCCATCGCTGTCGATCGTTTTGTCCGGGACTGGATTGACGGTTTGATGGGAGGGCGGCGTTGCCGGGCTCAGACCCGGCCGTTTCCGCGTGCGTTCCTCTCTCTCAGGGCCGGCTTTCTGGCGTCTCCGGGTACATCCGGGTGGAAATTATTTACGAAAGGGATTTGTCACCGCGGAATGCGGGGTGATCTGAACAGGTGCAAAAAAAGAAAAGGGGGGTGCCTCTCTTAACTCCGTTTCAGTGAATTGATTACGATGTTGAAGGGCTCGGCCCCATTCAGGTAGATGAACTCTATCTCGTCAGGAGTGATCAGGGAACCGGTGGAATGCCCTCCCCCTCCCTCGACCAGAGTCAGCGTCCTGTTGTCACGGTCGATTACCCCGGCGCATGCGGTGGTTCCCCAGATGGCATAGCCGGTCTGGTTCATGAAGGAGATCTCTCCCGAAAAGATTCGGTCTTGCTGTTCGGTGACGGAGAGGGTCATGAGTGCACCGGCACAGTCAGTGTAGCCTGTTCCATATTCGTAGCCTGTCATCGTGCCGGTCCAGTTCCCAAGAAGGTCGGGGGTCTCGACAGCAGCAGCATTGCTCTCCTGAGGGGTGGTTGTACACCCGCAGATCAGCACGGCGAGGAGGAGGATACCCGCACACAGGATGGCTTTCAGTTTCATAATATTATGATGAAGCCCAAAAAGAGATAAACCAGTTCTTTTGGTGCGGCAGGCTACGCGGTATTTGCGTGCTGCATGAGAATATTCCTTATTATTATCCGGAAGCAGAGCCCGTAATCAAAATTAAAAATGGATGTCCCGGTTGTTATTCTGTCCCGGACACAGACAATGTGTCCGGGGCGTATGCCGGGGTGATCTGTGGGAAGAAAAGTTACTGCACTGGTGACGGGTATGCCGGGCCGGTGTATATCCCGGAACCCAGCCACCAGTCATCATCAATTCTCACACCATACACCAGTTTTGATTCGAGCGTTCGGTCGTGTGTGGGATTGACATAATTGAGCTGGTAAAAACCGCTTTCATTTTTCACTGATTCGATGTATCCCCTGAGAAACGTTCCTGTGTCTCCCTCATCCAGACGGTATAATCCGACCTTCTCCGGACTGATCGGATGGGCAAGGGTTGTACCGTTGAAGGTATAGGCGTAGATATAGAGTTCGCCATCGATAAACGAACCATTCGGGTCATTAAATTCTGCAAGTGCTTTTTCCTTGCCGTTTGTTTTTACATAGGCGGCTGCACTGTCAACGAAGGCGACGAGCGTTTCATTGGAGGTGTAGGTATCCTGCGGGAGGGTATCGTTAATTCCCTGTGGTGGAGTTACGATATCAGGCTGTTCCTGTGTGCAACCGGCTGTTAAAAGAAACAGGCCGAGCACAAGCATAAAGAGGAATGAAATTGACGTTTTGTGCATATTTTTGGTTGCGTTTTTCCCCCGATAAAGATGTGTATTTACGAATGCAACGGAGGATTTTATTGACCACTCCGTTCTCTCAGGAACCATTCCCTTCCGTATCAGCCATTCCCGCGCCAGCACAAAAAAGACGGGTCACGGGTGATGACTAACCAGGCCGCCCACCGCAACGGATTTTTCCTGACAAAAATATTCGGGAAAATACCAAAAAGGTTACCCTTGCAGGGGAGTTCCGCTGTTTTGGATTTTCACCTGCATTTCCGGACTCAGTTGTTGAACCAGCTCGGCATTGTACGAACCGGAGGGCATGGGGGCCACTTCAGAATTAAATATCTGCAGGGCTGCGACGGCATAGGATCGTGCTGTTGCAGCAGGCGACCCCTCCTTTACTGACGGGTCAACGTTTGTGGTGAATATGGACACGGTATTATCGCTGTTACGGATGATCTCAAACGTGCGGAACTGTTGAGGGAACTCCCGCAGTGATGCTGTTTCAACCTCCCAGAAGCCCAGTTCAGGATGGTTGGGGTCCGGGGATTTGAGGGCAGTAACGGTATTCAGGTGACGATGTCCCGCGACCCACAGGAGGAGATTCGGGTAGGTATGAAGTTTGGCAATGAGTGTTGTGTCTGATACCGCAGCATATTTGTCCCAGGTCATTAAAGAATTCATACCGGATTCCGGCAGTTCGACGCCAATCGGGATGTGCGCTGCGATGATCATGAGCTTCCCTTCCGCCTGACCCGAATCGAGCTCATCTACCAGCCAGTCATACCGTTCCTGGTCAAGAGACCCATGCCCATTGCTGGTGCCATCAGGGGTATTTTCGTCCTTCTGGGTGTCATCGAGTACGATGACCCTGACCGGCACATCCGATTCCGGCTCGAACGAATAGCAGGCAAATCCCGTTGTTATATCAGACCGGCTGAACCCGTGTTCTGACGATGTATTGAATAATTCACCCATCCACTCTGTTCGTTGAAGAAAACGGCGGTCAGGATTGGCAGGTACTGTGGGAGGCCCGTACGGGAAGTCGCTGACAGGCCCTGCACCGGTAATGCTCCCATAGGGCGTCCGGCCATCGATTGCCCCCATATAGAATCCGCGGCTTTTTATACGGAGTTTGTCGGTGATAACATTGCCCATGTTGAGAATGGAATCACCGGTAAGGGCATTTTTGATGTAATCGTCCGGGGGGTACAATCCCATCCAGAAATGATCGTGGTTGCCGAGAACCTGGTACCATGGGATCGACGCATCCAGCCCTGCTGCCTTGTAGCTCTTCTGGTAATCAATGAGGGGTTTGGGGATTGGATCACCATTTGCACCGGAATTCGGGTTGATCGTTTTGCCGTCTATGATATCGATATACCACCGGAGTTCGTTATACTGACCGCTGTTGATTCCATCCCCCAGAAAAATGCCCAGGTCAAATGGTTTTTGTTTGTGAAGGGCGTTTACCGTCTGAACCGCTGCATCAAGAACATGGGTTGTATACAACATTGCCGGGGAATATCCTGAAACAATTCCCCATTTATAGCCATAATAAACCGCCTGGCCGGGAGATTCTTTGTCGGTGATATGGATGTCGGTCATGGTAAAAAAATGCAGGAGTCGCGCCGTATTCGTTGCCGATGCACCGGAATATCCTCCGGGCATCAGGTCCAGCCGTTTTTCATATCCCAGTCCCTCACCGAACTTCCAGATGCCATAGCCATACTTTGCAAAGTCCTGAACCTGATCCGGGTTCAGGACAGGGGAGTCCGATGGCACAGGAACCGGAACAACGGTTCTGTCAACGGTTGTATACACCTGTGACTCTATGGGATACCCGCATCCGGGGTTCCCGTCATTCAGGGAAATAAGAGATCCCCCCGATTACTGCAACCAGAAACGAAGCAACGAGGAACCCGGTTTTTACCTCTCCTTTCATAGTATTGTTGTATTTTGAGTTTTGATGTGAAAGTAATGATTATTCTGTCCTTTCCCACCAGACCGGTTCTGTTTCTTGGTCGGCCTGGCGGTACCTCCCGGCTCCACTCAGACAATCACTGCCCGGACGGGAATGCAGGCGCGAAATCCCCGGTTTGAAATCATTTTTTTACGTTCGCATATCATAATGAGGGAATTTATCCGTCCAAAGATTCCACACTTGGGAATGTATTCCCGTGAGGCTTCGTCCCTCGATCTTTTTACCGATTCCGTCCGGCTCATGGGCGATGCCACCCTGTGCGGAGTGATGGAGTTTGACCGGAGCCTTGATCCTGCCATTCTTCAGGAGGCTTTTCATGCGTGTCTTATGGCCCATCCTGTGCTTCACAGTCGGCTTGTCCGGGGGGACAGTCCGGCAGTCTGGGAGATGGCGGATGTTTGTGTCCCTCCGTTGCGGGTAGAGGAATGTCCCGATAACTATCATCCCCATGTCGTCGGGCCGGTTGATCCCTACGGGCCACTGCAGTTTCGCGTGCGGCTGCTGCGCAGACCGTCGGGGGATGTGATTGTCATCAACCTCGCTCATGCTGCCGCCGATGCGTTCGGTCTGCACACGCTCATGTCCCAACTGCTGCAGGAATACCAAACGCCCGGCAGCATCAGTCCCGCACCAGGGGGGATTCCGGCACGTGATACGCTCTGGACTCAGGGGTTGAATCTGGAAGTAACACCGGAATCTCCGGATATGAGAGTGATCAATCCCATGTGGCCCGATCCGTTCGGCACGTCCCGCGAGCCTTCGGCATTTCACCGGGAATGTGTCAGCCCCCCGGACTTGGAGGCAATGCGTAGCCGGGCCCGGGCGTTCGGGGGCAGCATCAATGATGCGGTGATGGCGGCCTATTTCCTTTCCATGAGTGACCTCACGGGCCACAGGGGGCCGGTTGATATCTTCTTCCCGGTCAATCTGCGCCAGCACCTGAATGACGGATCACGGGTGATGAGCAATCAGTCCGCCAATGTCAGCTTTGCGCTCGTTCGAAAGGAGGGAGAAGGGATGGCAGAGATTCTTCCCCGGGTGATCAGGGAGACGAAGCTCCTGAAGGGAACATCCATCGGCATCAGGGAACAGGTTTTGATGGACAGGGCCTGCGACCCGGAAGGCAGACAGATTCAGGAGATGGCCGGGGAGATGGCGGCCCTGCAGAAATCCGGTCTCGCGGATGTCTTCGTCTCGAATCCCGGACCGATCTCCCTCCCGGATATGGCAGGGCTCACCGATGCCTATGTATGCTACCCGGGATGCTTCATGCCCGCCAACTGTTTTATCACCAGCACGTTCCGGGGGCAAATGACCGTCACCATGGGATACCAGGATAGCAAACGGGCGAGAGAGGGAACACGAAAGGCGATGGAGCTCTTTAGGGAATATTTGCTGGGCACCGTTTCCCAGACCGCATTTACTGATACCGTGATGAACAGATAAACACCCAAAAAACACCTGGGCTGTCTCTCCGGGAGAGTGTGTGTCATCAGGTTGGCATGAGGGAATCCGGCCCGTTCCATTCACTCTGGAATGTATCCGGGAGAAGTGAGGGGTTGCCGCAGTGGCGTTTTTCACGAACGAAAGACGGGTTTGCCATGTCCGACACTTCCCGAACGCCCGTTCAACAATACTATCCGGCAATGCCCATGACAGCCGGGATGATACCGCCAAAAAAATGTGTTGTGGATGATTGTCTTTCCCTTATATCGACCAGTCCATACTCTGGCGCTGTAGACTGACCATATGTTCATACAATCCTCCTTCGCAGAGCAACTCCTCTGAACTGCCCTGTTGTGCCACGCATCCATCGTCCAGCACGACAATCCTGTCAGCATTTGCGACAGTACGCATCCTGTGGGCGATGACCAGCACCGTCTTATCCCTGATCAACTGTGAAAGGGCAGACTGAATCTTTGTCTCATTCTCGACATCAAGAGACGCGGTGGCCTCGTCCAGAAGAATAATTGGTGCATCCTTTAAGAGTGCCCGTGCAATGGATATTCTCTGGCGCTCCCCCCCGGATAATGTCGAACCATTCTCTCCGATGACCGTCTGGTATCCCTGCGGCAGACGGGATACAAACTCACCACACATCGCGGATTCTGCCGCCGCCATCACTTCCTCATCCGTTGCCTCCTTTCTTCCAATCCTGATATTCTCCATCACCGTGCCGTGAAAGAGCACAACATCCTGAAAGACGATGGCATAGTTTTTCAGCAGTGCTTCCGGATCAACCGTCGAGATATCCACACCACCAAGCGTAATCGTCCCGTGACCGATATCCCAGAAGCGGGCCGCCAGCTTTGTCGCCGTACTCTTCCCGCCGCCGGACGGCCCGACAAGAGCAGTCACTTCGCCCTGCTTTGCGGTAAAGGATACGTCTTTCAGTACCGTCTCACCCTCATTATAGGAGAATCCCACATGATCAAAGACGATATCATAACCGTCTGTTGTATAGTCACTGACACCTTCCTGCACCTCGTGACGCATGATCTCGTTCATTCTCCGGATAGGCACATCGGTATGGATGATCTCTGCGATATTGGCAATGATCTCAATCAGGGGATCATAAATTCTGGACGCCGCAATTAAAAATATCAGGAAGACCAGCAGATCTGTCCGGCCGGTGATCAGCATGCCGCTCCCGACCAGGATCACGGTTGCCAGCCCCAGTTTCAGGACCATCTGTGCCCCATTTACAAAGACACCTGCGGTGAGTTCTGAAGATATCTGAGCCTTCTCGGACATATCCAGTTTTCTATCCAGTCCGGCCAGATAGGCACCTTCCTGGTTATAGGACTTGATATCCTGTACCGTCTCTATACACTCCTGGATACCATCTGCACAGGCTCGTTTCGCGTCGTAATGCTTCTGTGCCCCTTTTTCCTGTATCCGCTTTGAGCCGATAATAATGACCATAGCAACAGGAATCACCCAGAGCAGGGCCAGTCC
>NZ_JAAAWJ010000087.1 GCF_009914725.1 Methanogenium sp. MK-MG | reverse complement strand
GTTCACCATCCCTCAGGGTGGTGTCAAAAAAATGTGGCTTATTGACTAATAAAGCACTCACTCATAGGTAATTCACCGTAATCTAATACTGGCCGGAAATAATATAATCTTTTGCCTGCAGGAAAAAAAGAGGATTAATGCCTGAAATGCCGGATTCCGGTGAACACCATTGCAATATTCAGGCGGTTTGCAGCATCAATCACTTCCTGGTCACGGATAGATCCACCCGGCTGAATCAGTGCTGTTGCACCGGCCTTTGCCGCTACTTCCAGGGTATCGGGGAATGGCAGGAATGCATCGGATGCAACGGATGTGCCTTCAAGCGGATGGAACGCTTTATCAACAGCAATCTTTGCTGCATCAACACGGTTCATCTGGCCTGCCCCAATGCCAACGGTGGCTGTTGGGTCTGCGAAAATAATCGTATTGCTTTTTGTATGCTTACAGACCTTCAGTGCCATCTTCATTGCATCATATTCTGTTGCTGTTGGTTCACGCTCACTTACCACACGCCAGTTGTCGGTTATTGATTCCGGCGACACCTGAATAAGAGCTCCTCCGTTGATGGAACGCAGAGCAGGTGCATTCTCTTTCTCCGGAAGGATCAGAACACGCATGTTCTCCTTTCTCTCCATGATTTTCCGGGCGGAATCCGTATATCCCGGCGCAATGACAACCTCAACAAACGTTGAAGCCAGTTCTTCTGCGACATCATCCTCAACCACACGGTTTAATGCAACAACAGATCCGTATGCTGAGACCGGATCCACATCACGGGCGCTGAGATATGCAGGAAGGAGTGCGTCTCCCGTTGCCACACCACAGGGATTGTTATGTTTTACAATCACTGCTGCCGGTTTGTCAAATTCATGCAGAAGGGCCGTTGCCGCATCTGCATCAAGGTAATTGTTATACGACATCTGTTTGCCCTGAAGCGGTGTCTGTCCCGCAATGCCGCTGTCGCCATATACTGCCGCCTTCTGGTGTGGATTCTCACCGTACCGGAGTTCACGGCCGTTTTTAAGCTGGAATGAATGAATCTCAGGGAATTCATTGTCGATACTGTAGAGATAGTTTGAGATTGCCGCATCGTAGGATGCCGTCCGTGCAAAGACTTTGCGTGCAAGATGCAGACGGTCTTCTTCTGAAAGACTGCCGTCTTTTATCTCTTCCATCACTGCCGGGTAATCTGACGGATCAATGACCACCGCAACATCACGGAAATTCTTGGCAGCAGAACGGATCATTGCAGGGCCGCCAATATCGATAAATTCGATGAGTTCAGGCAGAGACAGGTCTTTTTTTGCCATATCTTCAAAGGGGTAGAGGTTGACCACCAGGAGATCAATCGGTCCGATTCCCTGTTCAGCCATCACCTGTTCATCCGTTCCCCTCCGGCCAAGAAGGCCGCCATGAATCTTTGGATGCAGAGTCTTTACTCTTCCGTCCATCATCTCAGGAGATCCGGTATATTCGGATACTTCGGTAAACGGAATACCTGCTTCTGCGAGGGCCTTTCCGGTCCCTCCGGAACTTAATATTGCAATGTCGGACTCAGACAGGAAACGAGCCAGTTCAACAATTCCTGTCTTGTCCCACACAGAGAGAAGTGCAGTCTTCATGCGCATACTATCAGCGTGAGATCTTAAGAATCTAATGAACAGAGTCTGCAGTGGTAACACGTATTTTTGCTTCAGAACGACACATACTATACCAACATATGAGAGAACCTGTCAGAGAACCACCATTTCGAAAAAGCCTCTACTGGTGTCCGGAGTGCAATGTCCCGCTTGTTGCATCGACCTGCGGGTGCAAAACACCGGGATATGAGATACCCCTCACCATGCCCTATGATGTGCGTCCCGCACTGGAGCATGACAGGAATGTCATCAAAGAATACCTGAAAAACAGATTCGGCATTGAAACCATCCCCAAAATCATTCTGCTCAATAAATCGGGAGGCATTGACCGCACTGACACCATCATCGCAAATGGCGTTGTATTCAGCCGCCTGACGTTTGATCCGCTTCTGCGGGAATATACCATCGAACTCACCCCTGATGCCCTCCCGTTTGTCATTGACGAAGTGTCAAAAGGCATTGTCGACATCACTGATGAGGTTGCAGAAAAGGGGAACCGTCACATGGGCGGGAAAAATATTTCCTGCAAAACAGATCTTACTGACGGACCGGTTATCGTTCATGCAAACGGGCGATACGGGACCGGATGGCTGCGAAACAATGTGGTGAAAGTAAAAAGTCTGGGGAGGCCCCGCCCCATAGCACTGCCGGACCCGGACAGAGAGCAGGTAATCCGCTGCAACAAACCGCATCTCAAAAACCTTGAACGGCATGCCATACGGTTTATCAAAGCGGAAAAAGACCTGCGCCCGGAGTGTAATGTTGCATTCTCCGGGGGGAAGGACAGTGTCGTTGTTCGCGAACTTGCACGGAAGGCAGGCGTCACCGATTGCTATTATATCGATACCGGACTGGAATTTCCGGAGACCACTGAATTTGTCAGGTCACTTGACATCCCATTGATTCTTCATGGCCCGGATTTCCAGAAAGGGCTCAGTAAAAACGGCATTCCTGCAAAAGATGACAGGTGGTGCTGTGAATACCTGAAACTTGAACCCGTACGCCAGTGGAGAGAGACCAGGGGGGAGTGTGTCACTATCCAGGGGAACCGCTGGTATGAATCATTTGCACGGGCCGGACTTCCCGGAGTGGCGGTGAATCCCTATTATTCCGGACAGCTGAACTTATCCCCTATCCGGGGATGGAGGGCGCTTGAAGTATTCCTTTATATCTGGTGGAGGGAGCTTCCGTTAAATCCATTATATGAACAGGGATTCGAGCGCGTCGGGTGCTGGATGTGTCCTGCCATGCTGGAATCCGAATATGAAATTACACGGACGCTTCACCCGGAAAAAGTAGCAGAATGGGATAAAATTATTCGCAGGTACGCCAAAAAAGAACATATTTCTGATGCAGCAATGAGATGCGGGTGGTGGCGGTGGAAGAGCCCGCCTCCTAAAATGGTTAATCTGATGAAAGAGAGTGGGATTCAAATAAGCACAAGACGATCAATAAATACACAAAAACCAATGGAAATTAAAAACAAGCGATAAATTCCCATTTTTTTTGAATTCAGCCTGATTAATAAGGATTATCTGTTGTCCGTATGAAAAATATTATATAGAACCACTAACCATAAATTATGTATATCGATCATAAGATGCTACAAATAGCAGAGGAGATCATGACAGATAATCCGGACCTGAAAAAAGATGAAACATCTGCACATTCGGATGGCACCACGTCCTCTGATATGGCAGAAAATGACCAGACTGAACTAACAGACGCTGAACGTCTGGTTGAACTCTACAGAGAGTGCGATGAGCAAAACAAACGCTACCTGAGGCTTGCTGCTGATTTCGAGAACTATAGGAGACGGGTCTCACGTGAAACAGAAGAACGCTCAGACCGTGCTGTGGAACAGCTTGCACGTGAAGTGCTGGTTATTGCTGACAACATCGAACGGGCACTGGCATCAGATGAAAGCACCCTTCGTGAAGGTGTCGAACAGATTCATAAACTACTTGAATCAGTTCTGGATCGTCATGAAATCACCAGGATCGAATGTCTGAACCTTTCCTTTAACCCGGAGACACAGGAAGCAGTGGCATATGTGCCTTCAGACTGTAATGAAGGCACGGTCATTGATGAAATCGAACCGGGATACTGCAGAAAAGGAAAAGTAATTCGCTGCGCAAGAGTCGCAGTGTCACAGGGAAAAACAACAGAGGCATAAAAATATGGCATCAGAAAAAATTCTTGGAATTGATCTTGGTACAACGAACTCGTGCATGTCAATCATGGAAGGCGGAAAATCCATCGTTATTCCAAATGCAGAAGGAGGACGGACAACACCATCAGTTGTTGCATTCTCAAAAGAGGGAGAGCGCCTTGTTGGAAGTGTTGCAAAAAGGCAGGCAGTCACGAACCCGGGACGGACCATCATATCAATTAAACGTGACATGGGATCGACCCGGAAAGTAACCATCGACGACAAGGACTACACACCACAGGAAATTTCAGCGATGATCCTTCAGAAAATGAAGACAGACGCTGAAGGATACCTGGGGGAAAAGATTACCAAAGCGGTCATCACAGTCCCTGCATACTTCAATGACGCCCAGCGCCAGGCAACCAAAGACGCAGGTAAAATCGCAGGCCTTGAAGTTATGCGTATCATCAATGAACCGACAGCAAGTGCTCTTGCATACGGCATTGACAAAGAAGAAGAGGCAACCATCCTTGTCTATGACCTCGGTGGGGGTACGTTCGATGTCTCTGTGATGACACTGGGTGACGGTGTCTTTGAAGTGCAGGCAACGGCCGGAGACAACCTCCTTGGCGGCGATGACTTTGACCAGTGTGTCATGACATACCTTGTTGAAGAATTTAAAAAGCAGGAAGGTATTGACCTGACAAAGGACCCGATGGCCATGCAGCGTCTCCGTGATGCAGCAGAGAATGCAAAGAAAGAGCTTTCGACGCTCCAGAAGACGAATATCAACCTTCCCTATATCACCACAGATGCAGCGGGCCCGAAGTTCCTTGATATCGACCTGACCCGTGCAAAGTTTGAACAGCTGATCGGGAAACTGGTCGACAAGACCCTGGGCCCTGTCAGGCAGGCCCTTGACGATGCCGGCCTTACGGCAGGTGACATTGATCATGTCCTCCTGGTCGGGGGATCTACCCGTGTGCCGGTTGTACAGGAGAAAGTCAAAGATATCCTGAAAAAGGACGCAGACAAAGGCCTCAATCCTGACGAATGTGTGGCACTTGGTGCTGCAATTCAGGGCGGGGTTTTAACCGGTGAAACAAAAGATGTTGTCCTTCTTGATGTCACACCGCTCAGCCTCTCCATTGAAACCATGGGTGGCATCGCTACAAAACTCATTGAGCGCAATACCACCATCCCTACACGAAAAAGCCAGATCTTTACCACTGCAGCAGATAAGCAGACCAGCGTTGAAATTCACGTGGTGCAGGGTGAACGTGCTCTCTCCAAGGACAACTTCACCCTCGGTAAATTCCAGCTGACCGGCATTCCACCCGCTCCCCGTGGCATCCCGCAGATTGAAGTGGCATTTGATATCGATGCAAACGGCATCATCAATGTCTCGGCAAAAGACCTGGGAAGCGGAAACGAACAGAACATCACCATCTCCGGTGACCGGCATCTCTCTGATGAAGAGATTGATGATATGGTCAATAAAGCCAAAGATTATGAGGAAGAGGACAAACAGAAGCGTGAAGAGATAGAGGTCCGCAATAATGCAGATACAGCTATCTTCACCTCTGAAAAACTCCTGAAGGATTCTGCAGATAAGATCACAGAAGATGAGAAAAAATCCATTGAAGATGCTGCAGAAAAGGTAAAAACCGCACTTGAAGGCGATGAGACCGAGACCATCAAGACCGCAACCGAGGCGCTCACGGAAGCGGTATATGCAGTAACCGTCCGGATGTACCAGGAGGCAGCGGCGGAAGCACAGGCAAGCGGTGAAACCGGAGAACCTCAGACATCTGCACAGGATGACGACTCGGTTGTCGATGCAGATTATGAAGTTCAGAATGATAAGAAAGAGTGAGCAGGATGTCCGGGAAAAATTACTACGACATCCTTAACGTTCCGCGTAATGCCGATGAAAAGGAGCTGAAACGTGCATACCGGAGTCTGACAAAGAAGTATCACCCGGACATCAACAAGGAAGAGGGCGCAGAGGAGAAATTCAAAGAGATCAATGAGGCCTACAGCGTCCTCTCTGACTCCCAGAAACGGGCCCAGTATGATCAGCTGGGCCATGATACCTTTACCAGCGCTTCAAAAGGCTCATACCAGGGCGGCGGTGCCGGGCCAGGCGGATTTAACTCTGACTTTGGGGGATTCGGAGATATCTTCGATTCATTCTTCGGCGGCGGTGCACGTGGACAGCGGGGTCCGCAGAGCGGGTCTGACCTCTTAATGCGCATACAGATAACCATGCAGGATGCCATCTTTGGCGTAGACAGGGACGTTGACGTGATGCACAATGAACCCTGTCCTGCATGTGACGGGACGGGGAGTGCAACAAAAAAGACGAATGTCTGCCCCCGATGTGGCGGAAGCGGGCAGGAACGTCGTGCCAATAATACTCCATTCGGCCAGTTTGTCAGTATGGCAACCTGTTCCCAGTGCAGAGGGTCGGGCCGGATTCCCGAAGAACGCTGCAAGACATGCAATGGCAGCGGTCACTCGCGGGTAAGGAGAACCATCACGGTCAATATCCCCGCGGGGGTTGAGAGCGGCATGCGTCTGAGGATGGAAGGATACGGAGAAGCCGGGGATGCAGGCGCTCCGAACGGCGACCTCTTTATTGAGATGCATGTGGCCCCGAATTCGGCATTCACACGTATCGGGGACAATATTGAGACCAAAGCAGAGATCACTCCTGCTCAGGCAGTGATGGGTTCATCAATTACGATTAAAACTATCGACGGCAGGAAAATTGATCTGAAAGTGCCTGCAGGCGTCCAGTATAATACGGCACTCAAGATTTCCGGAGAAGGCGTTCGCCGGCGCGGCAGGCCGGGAGACCTGCTCGTCAGGATGAAAATTATCATTCCGAAACATCCCGGGTCACAGGAGAAAGAACTCTATGAAAAAATCCTTGATCTTGAAGGAAATAAAGAATCAGGTCAGGGTTCCAGGGGATTCTTCCAGGATCTCAAGGACAAAATAAAATAACCCCAGACAAATCCTCTTTTTTTATCCATACACAGCGGTATGGTCAGAAACGGTCACCGATAGCCATTCATACCTATTCCAAAGAAGTTATCCCTCTGGCTGGAGTAGAACTGTACCCGCATATGAAATGTATCCTTGAGCTCTCCGGAGAGCACCCTGAACTTCCGTTTGCAGAAGCTGAAGCATTCGCCTGCATTGAAGAACGGGCAACACAGGTGGCTGT
>NZ_JAAAWJ010000086.1 GCF_009914725.1 Methanogenium sp. MK-MG | reverse complement strand
TGCGAAAGCACATCCCCATAGCAGCAGAAGTCCCCGGTTGCCCCCCCCGGCCGACAGAAATTCTTGAAGCGATTTTGTCGCTTGCACCAGTTGTATTCAGCGATTATGAAAGGAGAGAGGAATGAAGAAGACTGTTGATGTATCCCTTCCCATAGGGCCGGTGCATCCGGTCTTTAAGGAACCGTGCCGGATAAAATGTGTTACACGTGGCGAATACGTAATTAGTGCAGAACTTGAGCTTGGATACGTAAAGAAAGGCATTGAACGTATCATGGTTGGCCGGCCCTGGCAGGAAGTGATGTTTCTTGCAGAACGGGTCTGTGGCATATGTTCTGTCATACATAATTATGTCTACATCGAAGGGATGGAACGCATCGGTGATATCGCAGTCCCTGACCGGGCGGCATATCTCCGGGTGGTGATAAATGAGCTGGACAGGATTCAGAGTCATCTGCTGGCCAATTATTCATACTGTTACACCATCGAACATGAAACACTGGCCATGTACCTGCTCAATCTGAGAGAAACCGCCATGGATGCTCTGGAATTAATTACCGGAGCACGCGTCACCTGTTCATACATCATACCGGGTGGTGTGAGATTTGATCTTACAGGCGAGAAAGAACAGTCCCTTTGCACCATGCTCGACCACATCGATTCTGAACTCACCCGGTTTGTCGGGATGTTTGAAGGAGGTTCACTGATCGCCCTCAGAAGCAAAGATGTCGGCAGGTTTACACGTGAGGAGGCGATTGAGTCGCACACCGTCGGGCCTACCGCCCGTGCAAGTAATCTTGACAATGACTGCAGACTCTTCCACCCGATCTATAAAAAACTGGGATTTGAGTCAATACTACTGGACGACGGGGACAATTATGCACGCGTGATGCTCCGTTTCATGGAAGTGTTTCAGAGTACCAAACTCATCAGGTCCTGTCTTGCACAGATGGAGCCGGGCACCATCCGGGGCGGTGGCGTTGTCGGAGAAGGCTCCGGCATATGGTCAGGTGAAGCCCCACGGGGTGAACTCTCGTATAACATCACTACAGACGAATTCGGACGTATAAAAAAGATTGGAATACGCACCCCGTCTATTATGAATATCGAGGCATGTGTGCATTACATGCTGAAAGGAGTGGATTCCTCTGCCGATGTGACGTCAACCTACATCAGTTCAGATCCATGCATCGCATGTAATGAGAGGTGATAAACAGATGGCATCTTCAATAATCTGGTATCTGAGAGAACTTGTCCGTATTGAGTGGCTCACGAAATTTTTCACCGTAAAAACAGCCCCTCTCATCACACCACCGCATTTTCGGGGATTCCCCACTCTTACAGACAGGGAATGCACGCACTGTCTGGCCTGTATGATGATCTGTCCTACACCGGATGCCATTGAAGTAGTTGAGACGGATGGCATCTGGAATCCGGTCATATACCCCGGCCACTGCATCCGGTGCGGACTCTGTGTGGAAATATGCCCGGAAGATGTGTTGACGACAGGAGTGATTCTCTCTATCCAAAAAGAAGAACAAACATCATACCAGTCATCATTTCATCTCTCAATAGACCCTGTCCTGTGCAGCCGATGCGGAAACTGTGCGGTTGCCTGTCCAGTCAATAAAGAGATTGATCCCTATCTGGCAGGGACGGGGACCGCATCCAGTGAAGAGGTGATTATGCGTATTATCAACGGTGAGATGCGTATCATTCACCCTGAGAAGTGTACTGGCTGTAAAACCTGTGAAGAGACCTGCGCGAACCATGCAATCAGGGTGGCACGCGTGGTTGAAGGTCTTCAGGGGGCAGAAGAATGAAGTTCATTCTGAATACCGGACGGACCATCCGGCAGGGAAAATTTACAGAGAATAAACTGGGTCAGGGATATGCCGAGGAGACCTCACGGTGCTATATTCATCCATTAGACCTTCTTGAACTGGGCATTGAAGAGGGAGAAAATATTATGGTAACAAACGTTACCGGTGAAGTTGTACTGGTAGCCCTTGCCGATGAGGGGTTACCAAAAGGGATGGTCTTTGTTCCATATGGCATTCACTGCAATTCAGTCATATCACCCTGCACGCACGGCACCGGCATGCCTGACTATAAAATTCATGAAGTGGAGATTGCCCCGACATCTGAAGACCGGAAAACACCGACTGAGCTACTGGAACAGTTAGGAGGAGTCAGGTATGCAGGAAATTAAAGATATGATATGCCCCTTCTGCGGGTGTCTCTGTGATGATATTACCCTGGAAATAGAAGCAGGCAAAATCGTATCAACGGATAACTGCTGTACAATCGGAAATGCAAAATTTCTGGGTAAAAACCGGTTAAAAAATCCTATAAAGAAGATCGATGGCACGTGGACTGATATCACCTATGAAGAGGCAGTAGACACCGCAGTCGAAATGTTACTGGATGCAGACCGGCCGCTGCTGTTTGGCTGGTCCGGCACTCACGGAGAGGCACAGTGCGTAGGAGTCCATATGAACGAAATCCTGGGCGGAGTGATTGACAATACCACATCTGTCTGTCACGGACCATCCATTCTTGCCATTCAGGAAGTCGGTCATCCCGGGTGTACCTTAGGTCAGGTGAAGAACCGTGCAGATCTCATCATCTACTGGGGCTGTAATCCCATTGAGGCCCACCCCCGGCATATGAGCCGGTACACCACCTATGCGGACGGATATTTCCTGGATAATGCGTTCAGAAACAGGAAAGTAATCGTTGTCGATGTGCGCGAGACCGAGACGGCAAAAGTTGCAGATGAATTCATCCGCATAAAACCGGGTGGAGATTATGCAGTGCTCTCCTCTCTCCGGGCCATTCTCCGCGGCAAAAGTGATATGATCCCCGATTCGGTGGCAGGTGTCAGCAAAACACAGCTCATGCAGGTAGCTGATATGTGTAAGACCTGTTCATTCGGTGCCTTATTTTTCGGTGTCGGCCTGACCATGGCGAAAGGAAAGTACAAGAACGTCAGAAACGCCATTGAATTCGTTGATGACCTGAACCGGCATACCAAATTTACGCTCACCCCGATGCGGGGACACTGGAATGTCTACGGGGCAAATGAAGTAATGGCCTGGATGACAGGCTACCCCTATGCCGTTGACTTCTGCCGTGGTGTTGCATTCTATAATCCCGGAGAAACGACGGCCATCGATATTCTTGCACGAAAGGAGTGTGATGCCTGTATGATCGTTGCAAGCGATCCGGCAGCACATTTCCCCCGTGCATGTGTGGAGCAGTTGCGCGATATACCTCTGGTTGTCATCGACCCGTTCGAGACAATGACCACCACCATTGCAGACCTTCAGATACCGGTCGCGGTAACCGGTATCGATGCGGAAGGTACGGCATACCGGATGGATGGAATTCCCATCAAAGTCAAGAAAGCGATGGATTCAGACTATCCTTCTGACACCGAGATACTCACGCGGATTTATAACAAAATGCTTGAGGTAAAAGGATTATGAAGACACTCCTGATAAAAAACGCCTTCGTCATCGATCCGATACAGCACATATCCGGTGAGACAATGGACATTGCCGTTCGCAACGGAAAAATTGTCGATGATGTAAAAAATCCTGACGAGGTGATCGACGCACAGGGGATGCTTACCCTCCCCGGCGGCATTGATTCGCACACCCATATCTGCGGAACGAAAGTCAATTTTGGCAGATACATGAGTCCTGAGGATATGCGTGCCGGACGGACATCACGCAAAGGGGATATGCATGCAACAGCCGGCTACAGTGTCCCGACAACCTATGGCAACAGTTACCGCTATTCCAGAATGGGATACACGACCCTCCTTGAAGGTGCCATGGCACCCATGGAAGCGCGTCACACCCATGAGGAGTTCAGGTATACACCAATGCAGGACTGCCTTGCAAATACCCTCTTTGACGGCAACTGGTTTGCCCTGCAGGCAATTCAGGACGGAGACACGAAACGGCTTGCAGGGATTCTGGCATGGTACCTGTCAGCGGCAAAAGGCTTCGGTGTCAAACTGACAAATCCGGGCGGTACTGAAGCATGGGGATTCGGAAAAGATGTGTCCTGCATTAATGATCCGATTCCGAATTTTGATATCACTCCCCTTGAAATCATTGTAAAGATGATTGAAGCCAATGAAATGCTCAATCTGCCTCATTCCGTCCATCTGCACTGTAATAACCTGGGAAAACCGGGCAATTATATGTGTACGCTTGATACCTACGATGCAATTCCTGACATCAACGATAAGCGTCAGTCACTCTACTCAACACATGTGCAGTTTCATTCATATGGCGGATCTTCCTGGAATGATTTCTGTTCAAAAGCAGAAGATATCGCCCGATCTGTTAATGATAAACCACACATTGTCATTGATACCGGGCAGGTGATGTTTGGAAAAACGACCACCATGACTGCTGACGGGCCGATGGAATTCAATCTCTATCGCCTGTACCATAACAAATGGAGTAATCATGACATTGAAATGGAGACAGGATCAGGCATCATTCCCGTAGTATACCGAAAGAAAAATCTGGTCAATGCGATCATGTGGGCAATCGGCCTGGAACTGGCCCTGCTGGTCGATGACCCATGGCGGTGCATTCTTGCGACAGACAACCCCAATGGTGCACCTTTCGTCAAATATCCCGAAGTGATGGCACTTCTGATGAGCAAGGAGTATCGTGATAAAGAATTTGAGACGCTCCATAAATCAACCGGCAGAAGGGTGGCCCTTCCCGCTATTGAACGTGAACTGACCTGGGATGAGATTGCGGTCATGACCCGTTCAGCACAGGCGCGTGCCCTGGGTCTTATTGATTATGGAAAAGGATACCTCTCTGAGGGTGCAGAAGCAGATATTGCCATCTACCCGATTGACGTCGATTCGACTGACCCGGCACGTGATTACGAACGTATCATCAATGGCTTTTCAACGACTGAATACACCATCAAAAGAGGTGAAGTTGTCTGCCGGAGAGGCACATGCACCCTTGAAGGAAATCATTCGACATACTGGGTAAAACCTCATGTGTCTCCGGCATACGATATGAGCAAAGATGCCGCGTTTATTGATGGGTTTAACAGGTATTACTCAATAAGAAGGGCAAATTATCCGGTCGGAGAAGAGTATCTCGGCCGCAATGTCTGCATGGAGACGGAGGCATCCATATGATGAAAGTAATTCTTGAAGTAAAAGAACGTCATAAACCAAATCTCCCGATTGAAGCAGAGTGTATCACACCCAAAAATTTTCTTGACCCGGAACGTGAATTTCATGTCTGGAAAGGCAATAAAGAACTGGATATAACAGATATATTTCACGTCCGCAAAGATGGAACTGCAAAATCTGCAGAACAGGTCGAAATTACCATCCGCGGTGACAGTTCACATATCAAACGGGTCGGAGAGTACATGGACGGCGGTAAAATCCTGATAGAAGGAGATATCGGTATGCACTGTGGGAACTTCATGAGTGCCGGACTGATAGAAATTAACGGGAATGCAGACTCATGGCTTGGTCGTGAGATGCATGGCGGAAAGATTCTCTGTCATGGGGATGCCATGGACTATGCCGGTTCAGGATACCGGGGTGAAAAGCAGGGTATGCGAGGCGGACTCATTGAAATCATGGGTGATGCAGGAGATTTTGCCGGAGAAACAATGGCAGGGGGAGAGATCATTATTCATGGAAACGCAGGGGACATGCCGGGGGTTGATATCAAAGACGGACGTCTGACAATCATGGGTGACTGTTCCCGTCCCTGCGGCAATATGTCCGGTGGAGAGTGCCGGATATTCGGGACGGCGTATGATATGCTGCCGACATTCAGAAATGAGGGTCTGACGGCAATCGACTCAGTTCAGATCACCCGTTTCTCAGGGGATTATATGTCCCGCGGATTGGGAACAATTTATGTAGCGAACTGCAAATATATGGATTAATGCTGAAACATCGTTGCGGATACACTGCTGCCGTTCATTGTAAAAACTGCGGCCGGCCACTCATCGATCATAAAAAAGACGGACTATACTGTCCATATTGTGGCCGCCGGGTGACGATGATATGTCCGGGATGCGGAAAACCCTGGTGACGATACCGGTTACCGGATGCTGCTGCCGACCAGACGTGCATACGCTGCGCGCAGTTTTCCGGTCTCCTCAGCGGTCAGATCCACTTTTTTATTCTGGTGCAGGTATCGTTCCAGTTCAGCAATGATCGCATCAGCATCGTGATGATTCTCAACGTCAAGATATTCCTGAACACCGTTTCGCTGCATTGTTTCACCACATACCGGGCAGAGTTTCCAGTTCTGGAACCGGTCAATATAGGTGAACGTCGCGCAGTTCTGACAGCGGATAATAAGATACATCTCTTATATCGCTAATCTATCCGACAGATGATTAATCTTTTTGAGGAATGGTAGTTCACGTACAGGACTGGACATTTGCGCATAGTTTTTATTTCCGGCGATTATTATTGATTAATGACAATTGAAATAATTCCGGTAGAGGGCATACCCATCGTTCAGGCAGGGGATAATTTCCCTGCATTCATCGCTGCATGTCTGTCAATAGAAGAAGATGATGTGCTCTGTGTGGCGTCATCCGCATATTCCAAATCAAAAGGCTATTTGCGGAGTCTGGCAGATATTCAGCCATCAGAGCGTGCAGCAGAAATTGCTGGCAAGTGTGGTGAAGATGCCCGTTTTATTCAGGCTGTGCTTGATGAAGCCGACGACATCATCATTGATTATCCGTTTATTCTCTGTTCCCTGCCGCATGGACATGTGGGTGTACGGGCGGGTATTGACCATTCCAATGTGGAAGACGGCCTGATCATTGTGCTGCCGCCCAATCCGATGGAGGCCGCAGATGACATCCGTGCGGAGATAAAAAAGATTACCGGTAAGAATATACGGGTTATTCTGACAGACACATGCGGCCGTTCATTCAGGAGAGGACAGGCAGGAGTTGCGATCGGATGGAGCGGCATGCCCGCCATTCAGGACTACCGCGGGGACACTGACCTCTTCGGCCATGTGCTTGAAATAACGGAAGAAGCAGTCGTTGACGAAATTGCCGGTATTGCGAATTTTGTCATGGGTGAGAGCAATCGTGGCGTCCCGGCTGTTATCTGCAGAAATGTTCCCGTCTGGCAGGGGCATGATGACCTCTATTTCAAAGCAGAAGAAGATATTACCAGAAAGGCAATGAAAAATAATTGTAACTATTCAGCCATGAGATCCTGAACAGTGAATGGTTTCCCTTCGGCCAACCTTTTCAATGCCTCATACACTGACTTCCCATTTTTTCTGACTGTCG
>NZ_JAAAWJ010000085.1 GCF_009914725.1 Methanogenium sp. MK-MG | reverse complement strand
GACTGGGAGGCACATTCATTGAATGTTAATATGTACCCATAATATTTTGATCTAACGGTTAATTCTCGCTAAAATTGGTTGGGGGGCTGAATAGTTACAAATAATTATTAATATAATGCATTCAGGACGATCGTAATGAGAGCAATTACTCCTGCAACTATCATTACCGTTCTCGGGGCGATATGGATTGCCCTGCGGTCTTCACTGTCATAGTATGTGACGAGACCCGCTGAGGATACAAGTCTTCCACCACTCTTTTTTGCCATGCACTACAATTGAATTTTAGCATATTTAAATTGGAAGGTGACGAACACTGTATTCTGAACAAATGTATGAGGGTAAGGCCCTGTTGGGAGACGATTTTGACGAACGAAATGTCCGGATAGTTGTCACTGATGGGACGATAACCAGCATTGAAGAGATATCCCGGGTGCCTGATCGATGGATCTTCCCGGGTTTTTTTAATGCCCACACGCATCTGGGTGACACCGTTGCAATGGACATCGATGCCGCAGGTGCTATCGGAGATCTCGTAGCACCGCCTGACGGCCTGAAACATCGCATATTGCGTGCGGCATCCCCACGTTTCTGTGTTGAAGCAATGTCTGCGAGTATACAGACAATGGCACGAACAGGTAGCTTTGGATTTGCAGATTTCCGGGAAGGCGGTATAAATGGTGTCAGGTATCTTCAGGAAGCCAATGCAGACTGTTCCCTTGATGCTGCCATCTTCGGAAGAGACGGAGGAGAGACAGTCAGTGCAGGTCTGGGTATTTCAAGTACACGCCATTATGGAGAGGAATTAACCCGGATCATCGAAGGTGCACGTGCTGAAGGGAAACAGATTGCCTTTCATGCAGGAGAAAAAGACAGCACCGATGTGGAGACCGCCCTGTCATTTGACCCGGATATGCTTGTTCACTGTACTCACGTATCTGCTGCACACATCCGCAGCATCGCTGATGCAGGCATTCCTGTTGTAATCTGCCCCCGGTCAAACTGGAGACTGGGTGTCACATCCTCCAGCCAGAACCCGCCGGTTCATGCAATGATTGAGGCAGGAGTTGAACTCTGGCTTGGAACCGATAACGTAATGTTTGTACAGCCGGACATGGCAGCGGAGATGGCATTCTGTCATTATGTGTATGGAATCGATGCAAAAAAGATTCTAACGATGGCAACAGGCGGGGCGCAGATTGTGGGCAGGAATTACGCCATCACTGAAGATACAGATGCACGTTTTATCCAGTACAATACGGCGCGTTCAAATGCAAAATACTCAAAAAACATGTTAAATACAATAATAAACCGACTAAACCCCATGGACCTGGAAGGAAGTCTTTTAAATTGATATTCAGAATAGTTAATAAAGCAATTCTATAGAGGTGGACTGTGTTTACAAATATTCTCGTTGCCGTAGATGGATCAGAAATCAGTATTAAAACTCTGGAAACGGCATTGACCGAAGCCAAAGTGTGGAATGCGCAGCTTAATGTCGTTTATGTTCTTGAGACCGGCCTTTTTGATAATATTCCTGCAGATGAAACGATGGAATATATCAGAAACATGCTGGAACAGCAGGGACTGAATGTATTTTCATATGCAGAAAAGAGATGTGAAGAGGAAGGTGTCACCCTGAATACTCATCTAAGAAAAGGCCATGCAGGAGTTGAGATTATTGCTGCAGCAGCCGATATGAATGCTGATCTGATCGTCCTTGGTTCTCATGCGAAGAGCGATATCGAAAAGATATTGCTTGGCAGTGTGACAACGCACGTTGTACGCCACAGTAGTGTCAGCACCCTGGTGGTGAGATTATAATACAGGAAACTGTTCGTGACGTGATGACAACGGATGTTGTCTGCGTGGAGATTCCCGGAAACAGAGATGATGTTCTCAGGATTCTGAAACGAACCGGTATTAGTGGTGTTCCTGTCCTGAAAGAGGGAGTGCTGGTAGGCATCATCACCCGGAAGGATATGCTCACAAAGTCTGACGAAATGCAGCTGGGACTTTTGATGACACCGGACCCTGTCACCATCACCCCTGATGAAACGATTCAGACTGCAGCGGCAATTTTAATAAAAAATCATTTCCGCCGTCTGCCGGTTGTTGAAGGTGGTGAACTGATTGGCCTCATCAGTATATCAGATATTGTGGGCGCTATTGCCCGCATGAAGATTACTGACGAAATCCGCAACAAATTCAGTTCCCATACCTTTGCAGTCTGGGAAGAGTCGCCTCTGCCGCTCGTCGGCAGGATTATGGAGATGTCGGGATATGATGCAGTGCCTATACTGAATGAAAGCGGCCAGCTGACCGGCATCATATCAGAACGGGATTTAATCCGCCATTCAAGTATTGAAGACAGTGTTGAAGTGAGTGACTTCTCAAACGGCACTGATGATGATGAATGGACCTGGGAATCACTCCGCGATAACTACACCATATCATATGGCATCTCCAAGGTTCAGCTTCCGGATAAACCCGTAAAGGATGCGATGGTAAGGGAAGTTGTTGCAGTCCCTCTCAATGCAGAGATCAGCGAATGCGCACTGAAGATGAAACGTGCACGGGTGGATCAGCTCCCGGTAATAAACGGGGACCGCAAGATGGTCTCTATGCTCTATGACCGTGAACTGATCAAAATAATTCTTGAAGAAGCGTAACATCTTCTTCATATCAGAATATTTTCAGAACAGTTTTCTGAAAATATATCCAATACCTTTATGAAAGAATGGCGCGTTCTATACCTAAGCGCTTTTACTCCCTTATATAGCGTACTTTTGATTGGAGGATTGTGAATGTCAGAACTACCGGAAGGGGTAACAAAAGGCACTACAACTGTAGGTCTTGTGTTTCATGATGGTGTAGTGCTTGCAACTGAACAGCGTGCCACAATGGGTACAATGATTGCAAGCAAGCGAGCAAAGAAAGTCTACCAGATTGCAGACCGAATCGGCATGACAACAGCCGGAGGAGTGGGTGATGCACAGACACTTGCGCGGCTGATGCAGGTGGAATGCAACCTGTACCAGATTCGTCGTGGCCGCGATATGACCGTAGGTGCATCAGCATCGCTTCTTTCAAATGTTCTGAACCAGAACCGGCATTATCCATATTATGTCCAGCTGCTTGTTGGCGGATTTGATATTAACGGCCCAAGCATTTACTCGGTGGATGCGATGGGAGGTGCATCAAAGGAAGATGAGATTGTTGCAACCGGTTCAGGGTCCCCGTTTGCATACGGTGTACTTGAAGACCGCTATGAATCCGGTATGGATGAAGCAGCAGCGGTTCACCTTGCAAAACGAGCACTCAGGTCAGCCATTCGGCGGGATTCAGCATCAGGTGAATCCATGAGTATTGTAATAATTACCAAAGATAAATATGAGGAGATGACAGAGGAGGTTATTTAAAACCCCGCTTTCATCCCACTATTTTTCTTTTTTAGGACGATTTTAATGTTAATTGAAGAGCGTTTAGAAGATCTCAGGAATAAGATCAATGCCAAAGTGCCTGCTGGTATTTCGATATCAGAGGTTGAATTTGAAGGACCTGAACTTGTCATCTACACCGATGATACAAAAAAATTTGCCGAACAGGCGGATTTAATCAAAATCCTTGCCCGTGAATTACGCAAACGAATTGTTGTCCGCCCCAATATACTGGAAGACCCGGAAAAAGCTGCTGCAAAAGTGCGCGCAGTTGTACCTGACAGCGCGGGAATAACGGACCTGTTCTTTGATCCCGATACCGGCGAAGTGCTGGTTGAAGCCGAAAAACCAGGGCTTGTTATTGGAAAGAACGGAGCAACACTCCGTGACATCACAAAAGAGATCGGATGGACAGCAAAGGTTGTGCGGACACCACCCATCGAGAGCAAAACGGTCAGGGATATACGCAAGTATCTTCGGTCGGTAAAGGATGAACGAAAAGAATTTCTTCGCCGGATAGGGAAGAGAATCCATCGTGATGTCAGGAGCAAGGATAAATGGGTGCGTGTCACCACCCTTGGCTGCTGCCGTGAAGTGGGAAGAGCAGCTTTTCTCCTCTCGACACCGGAGAGCAGGATTCTGATTGACTGCGGTGAAAAACCCGGCAGTTCGTCTGAAGGATTCCCTTATCTTGGTGTTCCTGAAATATCCCCGCTCAGTTCACTGGATGCAGTTGTCCTGACACATGCACACCTTGACCACTGTGCAATGATACCCCTGCTGTATAAATATGGATTTGACGGGCCGGTATACAGTACACCTGCAACGCGTGACCTCTCTGCCATGCTTCAGCTGGATTACATTGATGTGGTAAATAAAGAAGGTGGGGTGGCCCCTTATTCATCACGGGAAGTACAGGAGTATCTCAAACATTCCATTACCCTGAACTATGGTTCTGTCACCGATATTGCCCCGGATGTCAAACTGACTTTTCATAATGCAGGGCACATTCTGGGATCTGCCATCTCTCATTTCCACGTGGGAGACGGACTCTATAATGTCGCGTTTACAGGCGATTTCAATTACGACACGACCCGTCTCTTCGGCCCTGCAACCGTGCAGTTCCCCCGCCTGGAGACACTTTTCATGGAGAGTACATATGGGGGTTCTCGTGATATCCAGCCATCCAAAAAGGATGCAGAAGAAAAACTCTACAATATTGTTAATACGACAATAAAGCGGGGGGGAAAGGTCGTCATTCCGGCATTTGCCGTTGGACGTTCACAGGAAGTGATGCTGACCCTGGAAGAAGGGGTACGGCTGAAAAAAATTCCTGACGTCAAGATCTATCTGGACGGTATGATCAAGGAAGCAACGGCCATTCATACGACCTATCCTGAATATCTGAATCCGGATCTCAGAACACAGATATTCAAAGAAGGCATGAATCCGTTTCTGGCTGAATGTTTTGAGCAGGTTGATTCATCCGACCTCCGAAGGAAGGTCATTGAAGGCGACCCGTGCATCATCATTACAACGAGCGGTATGCTTTCAGGCGGCCCTGTGATGGAATATCTGCGTACACTTGCACCTGATGAAAAGAATGCACTGGTCTTTGTGGGATACCAGGCGGACGGCACCCTTGGAAGAAGGATTCAGAAGGGATGGAAGGAGATACCAATCGGACGGCGTGAGACCATCAATATGAACTGTGAAATACAGACCGTTGATGGATTTTCCGGACATTCTGACAGAAATCAGCTGATGCGGTATGTCAAACATCTTCAGCCCCGGCCGGAACGAATCTTCACCATCCACGGCGATGAGAAGAGCACTATTGACCTGGCTTCCTCAATTTACAAAAGTTATCATATACAGACCGTTTCACCCATGAACCTTGAAACCTACCGTCTGGTATGAGAGGAATCTCTTTTATTTTTCTTACAAAAAAACAGGCAGAAAGCCCACGACTTTCATCGTGGGAGCATGTCAGCCAGAAATAAGAAAACGGTGGCCTCTTGTTCTTCAGGCCGGATTTTTCAGGTCCAGGAAATCAAGGACACGCCGGATACAGCCGTCCATATTCAGGTATTCAAACTCACCAAACCTCCCGAGAGGTTCGATTCCAATATCTTTCAGATAGGAAAGAACAATCCCGATATTCTCCTGGTAGGCAAGATCATAGACGACATATGCATACTCCTGCCGTTTGACTGCTGCATACACCACATCGTCAGGCGACCCAAGAATATCCATCTCTGTCAGTCCTTCTACCGTATGGGAGATGATCTCATCATCGGTCATCCGGGAGACGTCATCGCCCTCATTAAAAGTAATTTCGGCCAGCACCGACGACTGCCCGGCAGGAGCAACCGCATCCGAATAATTGGACGGGAATGATATGCGGTTGAACATACCCAGCTCCTTCTGGGGCACATACAGCCAGGAATAATCATTCACCTTATGGGATACCCCAATGCAGACGGAATACAGGGAATTATAGCAGAGAGCAGAAATCGCATCACGCACCTCCAAAGGCACATCCGACAGACAGGGCAGCAATTCCTGCGGGGGAATCGTTGATATGCACCGGTCAGCCGTAATCGTTTCCGTGCCGTTGCTGATTAAAAATCCGTCCGCGGTCTTCTCAATAGAAGAGACCGAAAAGCCGCACCGGATTTTATCTTCAACGGGTGCGGCAATCGCACGCACCAGTGCTTCGATACCGCCGGTCACCGGATAGGTAAAGACCGACTGGTGCGTATAGCCTTCAGTCTCAATCCCAATCGCGGATTTGATGATATCTTCCACCGGAGGACGGGGGATACGGCCATCCACCCAGTGCAGTGACATTTTATCCGACGGATAATTCCATATCTTCTCATTATACGGGATCATATAGAGGTCGGCAATCCCGGTGCCAAACGTATACAGAATCCACTCCCGGAAGTTTTCCGGGGGCTGGAGTTCCCCTTTTTCAAGCGCGATGAGCGTCTTGATATATTCATTGATGCAGTAAAACCTGTCTTCTGCAGGAAGTTCGGCAAGACCGTTTTCAAACGGATACTTGACATACGCTCCCTTAAAAAAGATCTTGGTATTCCGGTTCCGCTCAGCCTTGTTATCCTGCAACACATCACGCATAAATGACTGGACCTCAGCATCACGCGAGAATATGATATGGGAACCCCCGTCGTCAAACGTAAATCCATCTTCCGTATGGGAACGGCACAATCCCCCGTATGTCTCGTCACGCTCAAGAATGATTACTTCTTCACCCTGCAGGAAAAGCAGTCTGCCAAGCGTGACACCGGTAAGTCCGCCACCGATTATTGCTGTCGTCACAATCTAAATTATTATGCCGCCGGGGCATAAAAAAGGCGGGGAAAAATTATTTTGGCTGAATGTATGGGCCGGTCATGGTGGCATCCAGCACATCTTCACTGTTCTTCGGCGTCATCAGGCTGAAGACAATCATTGCAATGGCTGCGAGTATCAGGGCAATGAGACTGAAATGCACCGGCAGCGGTGCAACAAACTTGTGGTAATATCCAAAGATACCCGAACCGATGAGACCGGCAAGCATACTTGCAATAGCACCCGCACCGTTCGCCCGCCGCCAGTAGAGTGCCGCTAAGAGAGGCACGGCAAAGGTCGCGAGCATAACGCCGATGCCCATCCATATCAGCCACGCCAGCATATCCGGCGGATTGATTGCCAGGAACAGGGACACGGCCGCTGCAATGACCACACAGATCTGACTGACCTTCAGCACTTCCCGGTCAGGGGCATTCGGCTTCAGCAGATTCCGGTAGACATCCCAGGAGAAGAGCGTCCCGATGGTGAGCATCAGCCGATCTGTTGTCGACATCACGGCTGCCAGAACAATCACCGCAAAGATTGCCCAGATCATCATGTTGGGCATGGCATACTCAATCCCGTACATGAACGCAAAGTCCTGAGTATTCACGGTCGCAGGCAAGACCAGTTTTCCTTCCTCAACCAGCACCCGCACGGCAAACCCGGTAAACTTCACCAGGAACATCACCACGG
>NZ_JAAAWJ010000084.1 GCF_009914725.1 Methanogenium sp. MK-MG | reverse complement strand
TCCCGCAGTTCAGTCTCGATGTGGCCGATGCCGGTATCGTTGTAAAGTTCGGAAGCAGTGCAGGGGTGGTGTTTGAAGCAACAGGCACGGAACACCAGTTGATTGCGGATGTCAGTAGCCTCGACCAGACGATTCTGGATGCACATGAACACGGGGAGTGGAAGGATGACTGGGTGGTGATCAGTGACCTGGTGGTGGCCGCTTCTGCAACGATCTTAATCTCACAGGGGAAGGATGCGGCTATCGGGTTAAAAGCAAAGATGCAGGTCCCCCAATTATCCCTGGCGAATATGGATGCCGGTTTCGGAATAACCAATGAAAAGAATATGAACGTCACGATCATCTGCCAGTCCGGACTGACGCCGTTGTTTAAAGTACGGGGGATCAATAAGACGTTCTGGGGATGGGGCAAACCTGAGTCCGGAGACATACGGCGTATGGAACGGGAAGGGTTTAAATCAGTAAATATGCGGACGCCGAAACAGAAGACACCCGCATCCGGGGACAGGTATAGCAGTGAATGGGGTTTATCCAAATCCACTCGACAAAACGAGCCCCAAATTCTCCGGGCAGTCGTCAGTGAGATTGAATTTGAACCGTTCCAATAATTTTTTTTTGCGATCATCTGGTGTGACTGTCAGGAGTCCGGGGGGCACATACCGGGCAAATATATATATGCCAGCAATCACCATTGCCACGCATGATAACACTACTACCCGATAGTTCCGACGGGGTCATCGGTTTTCTGATCGATGGACAACTAACCGATGAAGACTACCGGCAGGGACTCCTCCCTCCGGTGGAAGAAGCGATCAAAACCCAGGAAAAAATCCGCCTCCTTTTCCAGATGAAAAATTTCGAAGGCTGGACAGCTCACGGAGCCTGGGATGACTTCATGAACTGGCCGAAATTCAGGTCAGTCGAACGGATGGCTGTTCTGGTCGATGAGAACTGGCACGAATTCACAAGCTGGCTTTTCAGGGTCTATGCCACTATCACGGGTATAGAGATCAGGTTTTTCAAAAATAATCAGCTGTCGGAAGCCTGGGACTGGCTGCGGTCCCAGTGAAAAACAGGAGACCTTTTTTTAACGGCCATTTTCCTCACCCCCCCTTCGCCCCGGTTCCGTTCCCTGACCAGCCGTGCATACATCCTTCGCATATACTCACCCGCTGTGCGTCTGAATGATAGCTGGCCGGGCCTTCTCCACAGACTTCTCAAGATCAGATCCAAAACAGTTCTTCCCGAATGAGGGAAAACCTTCGGAAATATCAGAAGATGTTGAAAAACAATGCGCCCTGGGTAATCTTCTTATGATTATAGGTGAAACACCATCATAACGAAACCTGACATCAGCTTCAAAAATCCAGCAGGGGCATTAATTTGAAAATCAGAAAACTTCTTGAAGATGTCCTCGGGGGGCATCGTTTAAACGAGGCCGAGGCACTTATGCTGTTGAATACCCGGGGGCGTGAGGTCTGGGATATTGCAGCGGCAGCTGATCAGATGAGGGAACAAAAAACAGGTGACACCATCACTTATGTCAGAAACCAGAACATTAACGTCACAAATAATTGTGTCAATTCCTGTGGTTTCTGTGGTTTTTCGAGGAAATCGGGAGATGACGACCTTTTTTATTTAGACCGAAAAGGAATAGAAGAAAAGGTGGCGGAAGCAAAGTCCCGGAAGGTGACAGAAATCTGCACGGTAAGCGGTCTGCACCCGGAATTTACAGCACAGTCATATATTGATATTATCGCATGGATGCATAAGGCCGGACCTGATATCCATATTCATGCCAGCAATCCGATGGAGGTTGCGTATGGAGCGGCAGAGAGCGACATGTCAAGCCGCGATATGCTTGAACTGATGAAGGACGCAGGTCTGGGATCACTCTGCGGGACTGCCGCTGAAATCCTTGTTGATGACATCCGGGAGATTATCTGCCCGGATAAAATTGATACATCCACGTGGGAACGGATAATCAGAGAAGCCCATGATCTGGACATCCGGACTACAGCTACAATTATGTATGGTCATATTGACGATCCAAAAGACCGTGTTTCACATCTTAAAATATTAAGGGACATTCAGGATGACACGATGGGATTTACAGAATTTGTACCACTTTCATTTATTCATTACAACACCCCCATCTACCTGAACGGCATAGCAAAGGCAGGAGCGACAGGGCGTGAAGATCTCCTTATGATAGCAGTTTCAAGGCTTTATCTCGATAATATCGACAATATTCAGGTATCGTGGGTAAAGTACGGGACAAAGATGGCACAGCTTGCCCTTCTGGCGGGTGGAAACGATCTTGGCGGTACGATGTTCGAAGAGAACATATCGAAAAAAGCAGGAGCAAAGGATACAGAGTATCTTGATCCTTCTGAGATGAAGAGAATAGCTGAAGATATCGGCCGGACACTCCAGCAGCGGACAACACTTTACGAAGGCTTTGAACAATAATTTGTGAACGGATACATTGAGAGGGATGGAGAATGAATGATACTGTCAGAATAGGTGTTATAATCTGTGACCGCTACCGGACCTGTGCCGGAGGCAAGTGCATGAGAGCTCTTCACAACCGTGAAGGCGCCTTTGAGAGGTATATGGGAATGGATGTGGAGCTGGTCGGTTTTGCAACCTGTAACGGATGCCCCGGAGGGAATATCGAGTATGTGCCGCAGGAGATGAAGAAGAACGGCGCAGAAGTGGTTCATCTGGCCACCGGAATGGTTGTGGGCTACCCTCCCTGTCCGCGTATAAAATATTTCACAGAGTTCATCAGAGAGAAGTACTGTCTTGAAGTAGTTGTGGGGACGCATCCCATCCCTGAGAATTATTACCGGACGCACACGGGTCTCGGCACCTGGGATTCCGCGTTATGGAAGGAACTGATCGCACCGACAGTCACCGACGAAAAGACCCGGTTATCGTACGACTGATTTTAACCGGCTCCCTTTTGCAGGTATCGGTGGTCTGAATCACCTTGTTCTGGCTGGGATCAATCTATTTTTCCTCAGAATTCTCATCCACAAAACTTTCAGGCTGGCTCTGCGTCGTCGGTTCGATCCCTTTTCAACGGCCAGAGAAAGACTCCGGATATATCGAGAATACGGAGTTTACTGATAATGAAGTGGATGAATTTGATCAGTTGTGCTGGAGAGAGAGAGAGAGATCAACATGCTGTTCACCAGGCCCGGTAAAAAAATATGAAATATTTGTCGAAAACAGGGACGCAGGATTGATCCGGGGCCCCGATTCAACAGAATAGGAGGGGATAATCCCTATGTGCTGATACCTTCCTGAATGATCCTCAGATATTCATCAAAAACATATTTTTTGAATCGCTTCTGACCGGTAATTTCAGTGATAATTCCTGCATCCTCAAATTTTTTTAACATACTTGTTGCTGTCTGTCTGCTGACAGAAAGCTCTTGTGCGACCTGAGACGATGAGACAATCGGGTTGCCAAAGATGAAGTCAATAAACCTGAGGGATGCAACCCCTCCGATAGAATGTTCGACAAGCCTGTTCTTTAAATCATTCTGGAGGGAGATGATCTTTCTGGCTGTCTCGATTGAACTTTCAGACGTCTCAATTACTCCTTTTAAGAAAAATTCAATCCATATCTCCCAGTTTCCCTCAAACCTCACGGAATTCAGAATCTCATAATATTCCTGCTGGTTCTTCCTGAGGTAAAAACTCAGGTAGAGCAGTGGCCGGGAAAGAATACCCTGATAATAGAGATAAAAGGTAATGAGCAATCTCCCCATTCTCCCGTTTCCGTCATAATATGGATGTATTGTCTCAAACTGTGCATGAATGAGCGCAACTTTCACGAGAGAAGGAATTTTGTCCTTCCGGGTAACAAAATCCATGAGACCTTCCAGAATTGCAGGCAATTGTTCCGGCGGGGGAGGAACAAATATGGCATCATAGATTGTTGTTCCGTGAACACCGATCCAGTTCTGCTCAGTTCTGATATTTCCGGGGTACCGGGCACTTCCGCGTGTACCTTTGATCAGAAATCGATGGATTTCATTCAGAAGATCAAGAGAAAACGGAGCAAAGGTAAGTTTTTCCATTCCATGTCCCATTGCCTGAATATAATTTACCACCTCACGGATTTCGTTAATGTCCTCTTTCGGTTTCATATCAGCTTCAAATTCAAGAACACCACGGAGAGATGCCTGTGTTCCTTCAATCTGGGAACTCAGAAGTGCCTCTTTTTTAATGTACATTGCAACAAAGAGATCCGGATTGGGGAGCACCTCAGTAACACCATCCAGTTTTGCAAGTGCTCTGTCAGCTTTGGACAGTAAAAGGAGAAGATCCTCATCGAGGTCTAAATCATCAGGTGGCAGTGGTTTTGGAATGAATGCATTATATCCTTCCGGCATTCTCCGGAAATGTCCGGATCTGTTTGTTTTCATCATTTCTTCCCCAACAGGTCGTTGTATCATATTACGATGTCTGGCTATATATTCTTGCGAGAGTGTCAACTCTACTTGACATAGATGGAATAATTTTCATCGATGTAAAGTAAACCTGACACCTTCAGAGAGGATTGCGTCTTCGTAGATTACATGTGATACCCTTCCGGATGGTCATATCTATGTAAAACAGACCTGACACTATCAGGGGTGAACCGCTGTATGTAAAGTGGACTTGACACTATCACGGGTGATTCACTGTAAGTAAAGTGGACCTGACACTCTCCGGGATCATTCTCTCACTCATTCACTATTGTGAAAGCAGGCAGGGCACGGCTGCATGGACACTCTGCCTGCTTTTTTGTACAGAAAAGGTGATGTTTTGATATTCTCCACCCTTCATATCACCCCTTTGTCCCGGTTCGCCTCCCGGACAAGGCGGGCATAACATGTTTCACAGATACCCGCCCACTGTGCGTCCGGGTGATAAAGAGCCGGGCCGTTGTTACAGAGCGTGCAGTGGTCGAGGGAGACCGATGATCGCCGGAATGCCCGGTGGTCAGGGATAATTCTGCATGCCGTCAATCGCGTTCCCGCTGCAAAGGGACAAATCCTACAAGAGCCGGGCGGTTCCGCATCGGGTAACGGTGAGCACCCAACTCTTTTCCAGCCGTACGGGGATTAGGGATTGACGGTGCGGTCCCCCATTCATGCACTCAGGAATCTGTGTGGTGCCTTCCGGTTCTCTTTTGCATGTTCTCCCAGACTCCGCAGCACACAAAGGCCATGGCCAGCACAATACCGACGATTCCATTGAAGACGAAGACGGTGTGGTAGCTCCCGCTCATATCAATCAGGGGCTGTGCGACAAACCCGGATACAAACTGTCCCATGAAGAAAAAGACCGAATACAGCCCGAATACAATGCCGTATCGGTGGGGAGGCGTCACTTCACTGAGCCAGCCAATGAGCATGGTAATGACCAGCCCCATACCAATTCCGGTCAGTACCAGACCGCCGACCAGAAATGTCAGTTCTGAAACGCCTGCGATGACAAGAGACCCTGCTGCCATAAAAAAGAAGCCGGATGATACGAGTGCCCCTTTGCTGAATATGGTGTTGAGCCGGCCGCTCGAAAGGGCGCTGAACACCTGAACGAATCCGGGTACACCGAGCAGAACCCCATAGAGTAAGGTCGAGGTGATCCCTGCATCCTGCAGGAGATACGGAAGTTTTGTCGGCACCATATAGAACATGAGCATTACGCCGAAGAGGCCTGTTAAGATCAGTCCAATCTGACCGACGGGAATGTGTGCGGGCTCATTTTCAAAGTGGGCACCTGTCTCTCCGGAATCCTTTGTCCTTTGTTCCGGCTCCTTCATGGTCAGAAATATGCCGGGAATGAAGAGCAGGGCAATGAGGTAGATGACAAAAGTCGCCCTCCAGTCAATGGATGCGAGGTATCCGCCGGAGACTTCCAGAACAAGCGCTCCCAGACCCATCCCCGCTGACTGGTAGCCGATGGCCCTGGCCCTTTCCCGGCCGGTATAATACGTTGATATCAGTGCCGTCGTGGTCGTCATGATCCCTGCTATTGCAACGCCCAGGAACGCCCTGCCGAGAAGGATCATCTCCAGGGAACTGAGGTATGCACCGGACGACCCGAAGAGGGCGAAGAGCGCCAGAGATACCATCAGGAGCCGTGTCTTCCCCACGCGGTCGCAGATGAGCCCGATGCACCACCCGGTCAGGACAATCGCCAGTGACGGGAGGGTCACGATCATCGTAACCATGCTTTCGGGATACCCGGAGAAGGCGGCGCTGATGCCCGGAAGCGACGGGGCAACCGCTGAGGCCCCCATCATCGTCATCATGGAGGCGAGAATGAGAAGTGCGAGTCTTGCTCTGTTTTTATCTGGTGTGGTTTCGTGTTTTTTGTTGTCAGCGGAATGTGTCATCGTCATGTGTGTCTTTCTTGTTGTCTGTGGTTTTTCGAAGATTGCGCCGTTCAACGGGCCAATACGCTACCAAAAAGAAACTGATAGTTGCATAGAAATCACGGAAGAGGGGCAGGATGAGAACAGTCAGCAGTCCTCACGGGTGTTCATTGCCGTCATCCCCGCCTTTCCGGACGGTATCACGACTTCGCACGGCCATCCGGTGAAGAATTTGATAGAGGTTCCGGCGGTCATCTTCAGAGATGCCGGAAAGGAGAATGTCCTCCCATTCCCTGTCGATGGCTAAAACCCAGGGGACAATGGCCTCCCCTTCAGGGGTCAGAAAGAGGCGCAGTTTCCGCCGGTTGTCCGGGTCGGGGATTCGGGTCAAAAGGCCGCTTTCCTCCAGTTTCCTGGCGGCCCGGGCGACGGTTCCCTTATCATAGATGGAGTGGGCCGCAAGGTTGTCCTGTGTGGTGCCCGGTTCACGGGAGATCTGCATGATAAAAGGGATCTGTCCTGCTGTCAGGCCCGGCGCGATCTTCTGTGCATCCGTATAGATGTTGCGCATGCGGTAGATGATTGAAATAAGTCCTGCAAGCGGTATGTCGTCCGGGATGGGATCAAGAGGGGAAATGTTCTGCGGCATGGAGATCAGATGAGATGTTAGGGTTTGTATGATATAACTGTTGCACACGCAACAGTTGGTTTTGCAACACTATGGAGTGTGTCGCCGGGTGATACCATGCGGGAACAAGAAGGGACAAAGGGGTGGACTGAGTGCTACCGGTTCCGGAACCGTGGCCATACCGGCAGAATTGTCCTGCGGCATGGGATGCAGGAACAGTTCAGGGAAGGGTGGCACCCGGTAATCAGGCCCTTTTTCACCGCACTCCTGCGTCCCGGTTCGCCTCCCGGACGAGCCGGGCATAACAGGATTCGCAGATGCTCGCCCGCTGACTCTTCGAGTGGTAGACTGCCGCCCCATCACCGCAGAGGGTGCAGCTCCCAAGAATCACGGACGAACGCTCAAAGTCCCGGTGATCGAGGATGTCGGGGAGAGGGGGGTAATTCCGCACCTCTGTTTGTTCTCTGCATTTAGAGTGTGTGCAGTCACTTTACAATCCGGTTTGCAAACTGTTTGACGCATTTCCCTATTTGAATTGTCAATTTGCCTCTCCTGCATAGAATTTGTTGATCGGTTTACAATATTTTTTGGGTCACACACGTACCCATCAGAGAGGGCCCCTTCACCCGG
>NZ_JAAAWJ010000083.1 GCF_009914725.1 Methanogenium sp. MK-MG | reverse complement strand
ATTGGGCTCAATCTGATCTGTTCTTGGTGTTGTCTGCATTTTTGTCGATTCAAACATCACCAAGAACACATTTATTTCTTCTCAACTGGCAAAGTCAGGCTATACAGATTCGCGGGGAAACAGCTGTCGGGGTCGCGGCCGGCGGTGCCATTGCAGGCATCATCGGCATATCAGACAGTGTCAGGGAGACATCTGCGGCGGCTACAGAAGAACTTCACAGGATGGGCCTTAATGTCGGCATGGTAACGGGAGACAATGAACGGACTGCAGCAGCAGTGGCAGAACGGCTGGGGATTGACTTTATGAAAGCAGAAGTTCTACCGGATGAGAAGTCAGGGATCATTCAGGCGCTGCAGGGCAAAGGAAAATGTATTGCATTTGTGGGTGACGGCATCAATGACGCACCCGCGCTTGCCGCAGCAGACATCGGCATCGCCATCGGAAGCGGCACAGACATCGCAATTGAAAGTGGTGACATCGTCCTTGTCCAGAGCAGTCCTCTTGATGTGGCAGCAGCCATACAGCTGGGCCGGAAGGTGATGGGCAGAATCAAACTGAACCTCTTCTGGGCATTTGCCTACAATGCGGCCTTAATTCCGGTTGCTGCAGGCATCCTCTATCCCCTCTGCGGCATCACCTTCCGTCCCGAGTTTGCAGGGCTTGCCATGGCACTCAGTTCAGTCACCGTCATCTCACTATCCCTCCTGCTGAAACGCTATACCCCTCCTGCAACAGTAAAGAAAGCAGATCTGCAAAAAATCCCATAACTGTTTTTTTCCAATATCATGCCCGTATATGCAGGCAATCCGGAATAATTCTCCATAAACAAAAAACCAGTATGCAGAAATAATCCTGCCGGACCATTACCAATTATCACAGAGGTGTGATAACGTGGTTGAGAAATTTATAGAAGGGAACCGTGCGTTTATCGAAAACGATTTCCGGAAAGACAATGAGCACTATCAGAAACTGGCAACCAGCCAGAGTCCGGAATCCCTCTGGATTGCATGTTCTGATTCACGGGTAAACCCGGAACGCATTGTCTCTGCAAAGATGGGTGACATCTTTGTGCACCGTAACATCGGCAATATTGTTGCAAAGGACGATCCAAACCTCGGATGCGTCCTTGAATATGCAGTCGGCCATCTGAAGGTGAAATATATCATCATATGCGGTCATTCCGACTGCGGCGCCATGAAAGCTCTTGATGCTGACATGTCACATGAGGAATATATTCCGGGATGGCTGAAACATTCACAGGAAGTGAAAGAGACAGTCGAAGGAGACCATGGTAATCCTGCAGAATGTGCCGACCTTGCCGCACGTAAAAAAGAGATTGAACTGGAGAACATCAGAGTTCAGCTGGAAAAACTCAGGTCATATTCCTGTGTAAAGAGTGCAGAAGAAGAGGACAGAATACAACTCCATGGCTTTTTCTATGATCTTGACACCGGAAAACTGGAGAAAATCGTCTGATATCTCCATATTGTCTCCGGGAATGTAAAAAACAGAATGGATCATTTTTTCTTATTTTTCAGTTACAGTCAGATTCTGAACCTTAATTTTAAATTAAACTTAAATTATTTGCTGTTTTTAATTAATGTGTGGGCATCATCCTTCAATTTTCAAAAAAATAGATGGGAAATCCGCGTGATGTTTCCCATTAGTAAAACCACTGGAATTTACTTAACAAATAATTAAGGCATTTATATTTACCACCCCCATGGACATTAGAGAGAGATTGCCAAACACCTCTCTGTTTCAGTGAAATTTTATCGAAAGCTATTAATATACTAATACAAGACGTTAAATCACCTATAAATTATAGGTAGTTGTGTGTTATTTGGTAATTCAAGCCAAATGAGGTGAAAAAAAAATGGTATTCCATCCCCCAGCAACAATCATCTCCAAGGTTGGAGATGCAGGCAAGGGCAAGTGTGCCCTTCCGGCCTGGAATATGCTCCTGCGTGGTTTCATGGCAGGTGCATACATCGCAATGGGTGCAGCACTCGCAACCGTCTGTGTAACAGGCACTGCAGCATTCCTTGGAGTAGGTGTCGCAAAATTAGTTCTCGGTTCAGTGTTCCCCGTAGGACTTGTTATCATCGTGCTTACCGGTGCAGAACTCTTCACTGGTGACGCAATGTTTGCCCCAATGGCAGCGTTTAAACACAAAATCAGTTGGGCAGCAGTCCTCAATCTATGGGTATGGGTCTATGTCGGTAACCTGATCGGTTCACTTGTATTCGCATACTTAATGGCTGTTGGACCACTGGTCTCAGTCTCAGGAGGCACTGCAACCGCAACCGCATTCGGTGTTACCGCAGTAAACATTGCAGCAGGAAAAGTAGGCTACATGGGTGGACTTGGACTCTGGTCCGCATTCTGTAAAGCTATCTGCTGTAACTGGCTTGTCAACCTTGCAATTCTTCTCGCAATCTGTGCAGATGACGCAATCGGTAAGATTGTCGGTGTCTGGTTCCCGATCATGGCTTTCGTTTCCTCCGGATTTGAGCACTGTGTCGCAAACATGTACTTCATCCCCGCAGGTCTCCTTACCATGCCCTCCCTGACAGCAGACCAAGTCGCAGCGATAGGTCCAAAACTGGCCAACCTGAACTGGGTCACCATGTGGACAAACAACATCATCGTCGTCACTCTCGGCAACATTGTCGGTGGTATGATCTTTGTCGGTCTCATCTACTGGATCTCATTCAAGCAAGACATTCAGGCATAATTCTGAACAATGAAAATCAAAGGAACAACGGTAAGGGTTTCAATCGTCCAGGTTGGACTCGTAATAGCCCTTACCCTTATTTTAATCGCATATGTCTTCCTCACAGGGGATTATCGCTCACTTCTCTGGGCAGTTCCAGTTCTTGTAATGCTCCTTGCAATTCCAATAGCACTGAACTACATGAGCCAGAGTCAGTACAACGACCTGATTCCCTATTACGAAGCAGAAGCAGTGTCGGTCAGGGTGGCTACTATCCGCCCGAATGACATAGGTAAGATTGTCAGGGTTGAAGGCGTTGTTGAACGCGTACTCTTTAAGTCACTCAATCGTCCACAGTATCTCGTCGCTGACAAAAGCGGTGAAATGTCTGTGAAGATGTTCACGACACCAAAAGAGGACGTAAAGAAAGGTGACGTCGTTGAAATTCTTGGACAGGTGATCAAGCGGTATGTAGTCGTTGGTGACCCGGTGATAAACGCTGTTCTCATCCGCAAGAAAACGAACAAAAAAACCTGAACCAAACCTGTTAAGGAACAATTTTCACATTTTACATACCAGAGACAAAACGATCATCTGGTAAAATTTAAACCCACGCTCCTTAATTACCGGGACGACAAACTCCTTTTCTAATAAATCCATACCGGAGATTACTATGACAGACAATACTTCGTCAGCACAGCAACTGCCCAAATATGCCTGGGCATCCGTTCCCATCATTGCCTTTGCAGGAATTGCCATCGGCATACTCTCACATGTGGATTCTGTCGGAATATGGGGATGTATAATCAGCTCTTTCATCCTCTGCGGCATCGCCTACCTGAAACCCAAAAAAGATCTGGTATCTCTGCTGGTGCCGTTCTTTGCAATTATTATCTTCAACCCGTGGAGTGAATTCAACACAGGGCCAATCATGCAGATTCTCTTTGCAGCCACAATCACCGTAATTATCGTCCGCCTGGAGAAAAAATACAGCCAGAAATAACATTTTTACAACGAACCAGATTACTCATTTTTCGGCAATATGGGGTAATATCCAACCATGGATCAGATGGAATATGCGCTCCTGTACGACAAGAATGAAAAAAGTAAATATTCACTAATTAACATGATGGAAAATCAATTGACAATAAATAACCCTCCATTTCCATAACAAAAAGCACAGACCACAAATTCCACCAATAATCTCTCGATTTTTAATTACCTTTATATGCTGTGAGTATAAAAAAGAACATGTTCGAGGTAATGATAATGGACATGAAATACGTTCAGACAACCTGCCCATACTGTGGGACAGGATGTTCATTCAACCTCGTGGTCAAAGATGGCAAGGTCGTTGATACCGCTCCGTATCACCGTTCCCCCGTCAATGAAGGCAAAGTGTGTCCGAAAGGCACCTATGCTCACGAGTTTGTGAACAGAGAAGACCGCCTCACCACGCCGCTCATTAAAAAGGACGGCAAATTTGTAGAGGCAACATGGGAAGAGGCAAACGCCCTCATCGCAGAGAAGTTTAAAAGCTACACCCCTGAAGAGTGTGCAGTACTCTCATCAGCACGTACTTCAAACGAAGACAACTACGCTTTGATGAAGTTCGCCCGCGGTGCATTAAAAACACGCCATATTGACCACTGTGCACGCCTCTGCCACGCTTCAACGGTAGCAGGTCTTGCTGCATCATTCGGCTCCGGTGCAATGACCAACTCCATTGGGGACATTGCAGAGTCAAAGTGTGTCTTTATCATCGGGTCCAACACATTTGAGCAGCACCCGCTTATCGGCCGCAGAGTAATGCAGGCAAAGATGGCAGGCGCAAAACTCATCTACGCTGACCCACGTTTAACCTGTACCGGAAAGCAGGCTGACCTCTTCATGCAGTTCAGATCAGGCTCTGATGTCGCAATCCTGAACTGTATCATGGGAGAGATCATCCGGAACGGCTGGGAAGACAAGGAATGGATTCAGAACCGTGCCAAAGGCTATGATGAACTCAAGGCAACTGTGCTGAAGGACGACTACCTGCCGGAGAATGTTGAGACACTCTCAGGAATCCCTGCAGAACAGCTCAGGACTGCAGCAGAGTGGATCGGGACCGCTGAATCCAGTACACTGCTCTACTCAATGGGTATCACCCAGCACACCTGTGGTGTTGACAACGTAAAGTCCACTGCAAACCTCCAGATGCTTACCGGTAACATCGGCAAGCGCGGAGGCGGTGTGAACGCACTTCGTGGACAGAACAATGTGCAGGGCGCCTGTGATATGGGAGCACTCCCTGTTGTGTTCACTGCATATCAGAAGGTCATTGACCCTGCCGCACACAAGAAATTCGAAGATGCATGGGCATTCCCCGACGGTATCTGTCCAGCTCAGAACGGGTATGAAGTAACCGTTATGATGGATGTACTGACCGATAACCCTGGCGAGCTCAAGGCAATGTACATTATGGGAGAGAACCCGTTCCTCTCAGATCCTGACATTCACCACGTCGAACATGCATTCGAGAACCTTGAATTCGTCGTTGTCCAGGATATCTTCCTGACAGAGACTGCAGAACACGCTGATGTTGTGCTCCCCGCCACCTGCTACGCAGAGAGGGACGGCACCCAGACATCCACCGAACGCCGTGTTCAGATGTGGAGAAAGGCACAGGAGCCACCAGGACAGGCAAAACTCGACTGGAAGATCATCGCAGACATTGCAGCAGCAATGGGCTATGCAGACCAGTTTGGATGGGAAACAACAGAAGATGTATTCAACGAGATGCGCTCACTGACTCCATCCTATGGAGGAATGACCTACGAGCGTCTCAACAAGCCTGAGGCACTTCACTGGCCATGCCCCACAGAAGATCACCCGGGTACACCCATTCTCCACATCAACAAGTGCTCCCACCCTGACGGTATGGGTGTTATGCACGCGATCGACTGGAAACCTCCGGCAGAAGTGCCTGACGACGAATATCCATTCGTATTTACCACTGGCCGCTGTCTCTGGCACTGGCACACTGGTAGCATGACCCGTCGTTCAGACACCCTTGCAAATGAAGTCCCGACTGGCTGGATTGAGATCAACCCTGAAGACGCAGCAGCACTTGGCATCAAAGACAAAGAGATGGTCAAAGCCATCACCCGCCGTGGTGAAATTGAAGTGCCTGCAAAGGTCACCTCTGAAATCATGAAGGGCGTCATGTTCATGCCGTTCCACTTTGCAGAGTGTGCAGCAAATATGCTGACCAACAACGCTCTTGACCCAATCGCTAAGATTCCGGAGTTTAAGGCCTGTTCAGTGAAGATTGAAAAGATTCAGGAGGCCTGAAAATGGTAGCTAAAGGCGATATGGTATACGCATCCGCAAGTGATGCAGAGATTCTTGAGAAAGGAGAGTGTGGCGGTGCAGTCACGGCACTTCTCAAGTACGCTCTTGAAAGCGGCATGGTCGATGCAGTCCTTACCGTGAAGAAGGGATATGACATCTACGATGCAACCCCTGTCCTCATCAAAGACCCGGCTGAGCTTGCAGAGACAGCGGGATCACTCCACTGTGGTACACTCCTTCTCCCGAAACTCATCAAGAAATATCTTGACGGGGCAAAGAACGAGAAGCTTGCAGTCGTACTCAAGGGATGTGACGCAAAGGCAATGTACGAGCTTGCAAAGAGAAAACAGATCAATCTTGACAATGTCATCATGATCGGTCTCAACTGTGGTGGATCGGTGTCCCCGGTTCTGGCACGTACAATGATTGCAGACAAGTTCGAGATGGACCCGGACTCCATTGTCAAAGAAGAGATTGACAAAGGCCAGTTCATTGTTCTTGATAAGAATGGTGAGCACAAGGGTATCCCCATTGACGAACTCGAGGAAGCAGGATACGGACGCCGTGCAAACTGTCAGCGCTGTAAAACAAAGGTTCCCCGCCAGTGCGATCTCGCATGCGGAAACTGGGGAGTCATTGGTGAGAAAGCAGGCAAGGCAACCTTCGTTGAAGTATGCAGCGACAAGGGAGCAGCACTTCTCGAGGGCGCAGCAAAAGCCGGTGCCATCGAAACTGCAGCACCAATCCCCAAGGGCATTGAGATTCGCGGCAAGATCGAGAATGCAATGTTCAAACTCGCTGACAAACACCGTGCAGCACAGTTCAGCGCACTTGGTGAGAGCGAAGACCGCCTGAAGTTCATCATGGATGAGACCTCACGCTGTATCAAGTGTTACCAGTGCATTGAGAACTGTCCAATCTGCTACTGTGTCGAGTGTTCAACCAAGAAACCACACCTGGTTACCCCGGGACAGGTTCCGCCACCCTTCATGTTCCACCTCATCAGGTTCAGCCACATATCTGATTCCTGTGTGAACTGCGGACAGTGCGAAGAACTCTGTGCAATGGACATTCCAAATGCGCTCTTCATGCACTCCCTGCAGGTTGAGATGGAGAAGATGTTCGGGTTTGTGCCTGGTGTGAATATGGATCTTCCGGTCCTTGCACTTGTTGAAGAACCTACTGAGCGCAAGCGTCTTTCAGACACCGGCGATGATCAGATCTACAACATATTCTAATCTTCCCTTTTTTTTAACCTGAAAATTATTTATCAAAAGTGTTTTACGGATGCATACTTCATCACCAGGATGATTCATCTTCTTCATCGTCTCTTCCGTGTAAGTATGGTATATGCCATAGAGAGAACCATCAGGCGGCGTCTGTAGTGCCATGCAGCTAAAGCCACTGCAGCAGCGGCTAAACGATTTGAAGGAGTGCCCAGCGTGAGAACGGCATCCAGGGCATTCATGGTATGTGAACGGTAGCGGCGGCCTGCACCATTATATGATACTGAGTCTTGTTTCTGCATCACAATCCCTGTGCGTATAATGCAACCGGTATACTAAATAATTTGCATTGTGTGTATGTTAACTACCCACGACTAAAGTCGTGGGCTTCCTGCCTGCTTTCTTCGTGAGACAGGTATACACAAAAACGCAGAGAAGGTTAAACAGGGCTGCATTGTCACTGGCAACCTTTCCCGGAGGAAATTACCAGATAGACAAAGAACGCTCACGCTCATTAGTCTAACAGTTACAGAACCTCTCAATACAAGCACCTTGCAGCGAATGAAATCAACCACTCACGCTCTTTTGCATGACATATACAGAACAGAATGGTTTCACACATTGCAGGAAAGAATCATCACCAAGAGCTCTCACTCCTTTGTATAACAGTTACAGAACAGATTTTTTCGTCTCTTTTCAGAGCATTTGCAGCGAAGTATGGTTCCCGAGCGCTCTCGCAACTCAGTACAGCA
>NZ_JAAAWJ010000082.1 GCF_009914725.1 Methanogenium sp. MK-MG | reverse complement strand
ACCGGGGAATTCAGACGCAGAGAATATCCCGCTCTCACCACTGGAGATTAAAGAGCTCTTCATGGGTTCAGTCGATCTGGTTTGAGAGTTCTCCATTGGAGATCAGAAGAGTTATGGAAATTCCCTGAAACTCTCCTGATACATATTGTAATCACGTTATTTTCTGTTAATTATTAGTTTTGAACGATGTGATGCCAGTATTCCATACGCTGGCAGGAGAATAAAACCCGATTGTATCCATCTCTAAGTTAAATTCTGAGATGCAGTCCACCTGAGATTATCATTGTACATTCATCATTACACCAACGTGTTTCAGCTTATACGTCAACAGATCCATCAGTTCCTCAAGATCCCTGCATGACGCAATCTCTCTCGCATTCACTACCAGATTCAGGGATTGGCCCGTTTTTTTAAACACAGCCGGAAGAGGGACTGCAACAACGGGGTAGCCCTTTGCCATCTCATCCCGGTGCAGGAATTCAACTCTGAAGTCAAGGTCTTTCATAAATTTATTCCATTCCTTCTTCATCCCCGTGCTCCCGTAGGTAATTGCACACAGTGGACAGTCGTACGTGGACGGTGAAACGGTTTTATGGACACAATCATTTAATTCGCTGAAAACACCGCTGTCCGCATTGTAGACAAACAACAGAATTTCTTCTCCATGCCCGGTCTCTTCCATAACTCATAGAATATCATAAAAAGAATATAAACTGATCCTGAAAACTACTCCAGGGACATATGCCGGACAGCCTGCAAGCATTGCCGGACGGGCACATAGCTGACATACTCCCATGACTAAAGTGCCGGGACTATGTCAGTGTGCATATGTTTCAAAAAATGTGTAATATCACGATGATATTCTGAATGAATTCCCCTGTAACAGGATCCAAAACTGGCCCATTAACAAGGCAACGATAAAATTATTGGCGAATGGTTATCGTTTTATAAGCATAAAAGAGGGCGATGGATGATCTGGGTGAATATAGTTCACTGAAAATTGAAAATATTGTTGCTTCCGGAAGTGTTGCAGAGGCTATTGATATTGAATATATTTCAGGCGTACTGGATGGCTGTGAATTAAATAAAGCAAAATTTCCAGGTGCCATTTATCATATGAAAAACCCTGATATTGCACTCTTGCTTTTCTCATCAGGAAAAATTGTCATGACTGGAATATCAAACAACGATGAATTTCGGGAAGGCCTTATTACCATTGTACGTCAGCTAAACGAGTTTGGTATAAAGACAATTGAAACCCCTGATGTTGTTATTTCAAATATGGTCTGTTCATATGATAGTGGTAATTTTATTAACCTCAATAAAGTGGTTATCACGCTAAATCATGAGAGTGTTGAATATGAACCGGAACAGTTTCCAGGTCTGGTTTACCGAATGACAGATCCAAAAGTCGTGGCATTACTCTTTTCATCAGGTAAAGTAATTCTCACGGGAGCAAAGAATCTGGATGACGTTAAACTGTCAATTGATTATCTTAAGAATAAATTAAAACAGATTCAATAATCTGTTTTTCTCTAAAATTGTGAAAAATGCTTACGGAAGTCATCTCTTACAGATATGTACCGATGAAGCAGTGTTGATTCAGCAGACGGGTTTACCTTTTTTCCTGGTTCATACATCAGAACAGGCGCATCCCTCAACAATCACAATCCCCTCACGATCGTTATAGACCAAAAACGTGTAGACGAAATTGTATCAGAAAAATTAAAGGTTGCATTTTATAATAGTAGCATTATGTGCATTCCCGTCCAGCACCCCGGATTCCGTGCATCTGCTCTCGCACTCCTGACAATCGCACTCCTGACAATCGCACTCATCGCCGTGGTCTGCGGGGGTGCCGTGTCAGCGGATATCCCATCATCGACCACTACCCTGTCGAATGATAACTCCGTCAGCATCCTGCCGGTCAGGTTTATTCCCAATTACGGACAGTTTGAGGACCAGGTCTCCTTTGCGGTGCTGCGTGGTCAGACCAGCCTCACTTTTATGCCTGACTCACTGGTGGTGCACGGATACGGCACAGGGCAAAAAGATTCAGGTGATTCTGCCGCCATCGTGCAGACCTGGGAGGGCGCAGATCCCAACCCCCTGATTGAGGGAACAGGCCCGCAGGAGAATACGGCCAGTTTCTTTTTTGGATCAGAATCTTCCTGCTGCTACACGAACCTCACCACATATACGGGCATTGTGTATCGCGGCCTGTATCCCGGTATTGACTGTGTTTACCGGGATGCAGGCGGGAGGATAAAGCGGGAGTTTGTCGTGGCACCCGGTGCCAACCCTTCAAAAATCAGAGTCCACTATGAAGGAATCACGGGAATTTCTGTGGATACAGACGGGACACTCGTCATTACGACAAACACCGGTATCCAGACGGAATCCGTACCGGTCGGCTTCCAGATGATCGACGGAAGAGAGGTGACGGTGCCTGTCTGCTACCAGCTCCTGGGCGGCAATGACGTCGGGTTTGAAATTGGTGCCTATGACCCGGCCGTCCCGCTCACTATTGACCCCCAGCTGCTCTACTCCACCTACCTTGGCGGACTGGACAATGAAGACGGGAACTGTATCACACTCGACCCGGCCGGCAACATCTACGTCACCGGCACAACCAGTTCGCCGGACTTTCCCATTACAAAAGATGCACAGTCTCCGGATTTCTCAGAGAGCGCTACCGGTTCCTCGCAGATGTTTGTGACAAAACTCGATGCCACCACACACCGGCTCGTCTATTCAACGTATCTGGGCGGGAGTGCCGGGGGATATAACCCACGCATCGCTGTTGACAGCAGTGGCAGCGCATTCCTCACCGGCAAGACCAGTTCCGCAGATTTCCCGACCACTCCCGGTGCATACTCACGGACAGGCAGCGGGGTTCAGGACATCTTTGTCACCAAAATTGATCCGTCGGGCTCCTCGCTTGTGTATTCAACGTTAATCGGCGGGTCAATCGGTGATGGCGGTGCTGCCATCGCGGTGGACGAAGAGGGGAATGCCTTTGTGGCAGGCACCACGTATTCATCAGATTTCCCCACAACAACCAGTGCATTCCAACAGAAACAGCAGGGGTCGGGCGATGCATTCGTCCTGAAGCTGCACCCGGAAGGAACAGATCTGATCTATTCCACCCGTCTCGGCGGGACAGGAAATGATGAAGCGACCGGCATCGTTCTCTTTTCGGATGGTGCCGTCATCGTCACCGGCACCACGGGTTCGGATGACTTCCCGGCCACTGCCGGTAGCTGTTGCCAGCATCGGACAGGGGGAACGGATCTCTTCGCGGCAAAGATCAGTCCTTCGGGATCAGACCTCCTCTTCGCGACGTATATCGGCGGCTCCGGTGACGACGAAGCAGTGGGATGCGCCCGGTGTCCCGACGGCAGCATCGCGATCGCCGGGAAGACCCGTTCATCCGATTTCCCGGCGACTGACGCTGCCTTTCAGCAGAAGAACAGCGGCACCACCAATGGATTTGTGGCACGCCTGAACTCCACGGGATCAGGAATAACGGTGGCAACGCTGTTGGGCGGAACGGGATCGGACGGGATCAGAGGCATCGCCGTTGATGCGGATGGGGACGTCTACGTGACCGGTGTCGCCTGTTCACCGGACTTCCCGACCACCGACGGCGCCTACCAGCAGACATCCGTGAAGGAGTCGAGTGCATTCGTGGCACGTCTGAACGCCCCCCTGACAACGCTTTTGTACGCGACGTTCCTTGGAGATGGCACTCATTCAACGGGTACCGACATCGCTGCCGCCGGAAACGGCATGATATGGATGACCGGAAAGACCATGGATGCCACCTTCCCGACCACACCGGATGCACAGTTCAAAAATAAACGGGGCAATTCGGATGCATTCGTTCTCCTGATGCTCTGCGAAAATCTTGCGGATGCCGGTTTTACCGCGAGACTAGTGAATGATACCTCCCCTGCCACCATCATCTTCAATGCCACACCCACCACACCCGACACATCGTGGCGCTGGGATTTCAGTGACGGAACGGGTGCAACCGGTCAGCACACCACCCACACGTTCATGCATGCCGGGACGTATCCGGTCATTGTATTCGCAGAGACGCGGGCCGGTGTAACTCCCTGTATCAGGACATTTGAGATCGGGTTGGGCGGCAACCAGTCGCAGCCCGTCTCCCTGAAGGAACTGCCCCTCCCGACACCCGAATCAACGCTGTCCGTCATCTCCGGGGAATCCATTGAGGTGCACGGGACAGCACAGCAGCTCTGGTCATCTGCAGTCAGAATCTGGATGTTCGGGCCGAATGCAGCAACCGTTACCGAACAGCAGTTGCCTTTCGACCGTTCGTACAGCTACCATGTCTCCCAAGAGAAGACGCGTAGATTCGCCGACGCCCGGTATTTTATTGTGGTGCAGGAGCCGGGAGCTGATGACCGGTTCGGCGTCACCTACAATGCAACCTCTGATGAAGTCGCCACTTTGTACCGCAACACCGTACTCTTCCAGCTCGCCAACGCCCGGTCAATGGGAATTGACAATTCCGCCGGCACCCTGATCCAGGCAATCACGGATCCGGCCTCCCGCGACAGCTGCACCATCTATCAGGTAGTTGTGGAACAACCCTGGATCGAGATCGATCCCATAGGAACGGCACAAAAGAATACCATCAGGGTGTCAGGGATCACCAACCTTCCCGAAGGGGAGAGTCTCGGAGTGGACGTAATGACCACCTCAATTCATCCAACGTATAAAGACTACGACTGGTCGCACGGGATGGCAGAGACAAACACCACCGTGGCATGGGTAAACGCCACCACGCGGGGATTTTCCTGCATCGTTAATGCATCACTGCTCAGGCCGGGCGAGTACCGCCTTGAAATCTTCCCACATAGTGAACGCTACGATGTCGAGACCACACAGATTTTCAACCTCATGCCGGAGCCGTCACCAACCCTCCTGCCCCCAAACCCAGTCGACCGGGAAGACCTACACCTGCCAGAGCTCACCGTGAACCAATCGATGGAACCGGTGCTGCTCACGCACGGAGTCATGCTGGTGCCGGCAGACGAACAAATTAAAGACTACGAGATCCCGTACGGAGCAGTCATGCTCTTTTCCGTGGACGGGATTGTCCGGGTCTTTGATAATGAGGGCACGCAGATTGCTGCGTTCTATGACTCCAATGAACTCCACACCACCCAGGTGCCGAACGATGCCAAGATAAGTACTGAGGAATATGTGACGACCGTAAGTCTGGGCAACGAACGAATCCTCACAAAAATTCATGAGGCGGACAGCCGCTGACATCACGGGATACGGCATTTCTGCGGGGATTCGGGGTGCTGTACATGGCTTGTGGATCTGACTTCCGCACAATGTATGATATGTGATACAAGCAGAAGAAATGTGAAAAACGGCACAACCGAATCAATCATTGAAACACTCTTAAACGAGAGATCAGTGAGTAAATATGGTGAATCCGATTTTTTCAGGAGAGAGCACGATGAGATAACTCACCCGGATTCTTCACCAATACTCAACAATTTCTGCCATTAAGATCATCGGTGAGGCGCATAATCGTGCCCGGTGCCGCATCAGGGAATTGCCCGGCACCGGCTGCAACAGCCATGCAGGCAAGGACGATCAGAACAATAAGCCCTTTCAGTGCTCCTGCATGCACACCGTTTACCATCTCCTCATCGCACATGCCGTGATCACCAGCCCGGTGAGGAGAACTGCGATTCCAAAACCGGGCGTTTTTACTCCCTCATCGTCGGTAGTGTTTCCGGAGTTGGCTGCCGGTGTTGCGGGAAGTGGTTCCGGTGTATCCGGGCCGGGCAGCATTGACGAGGGGTGGGGGGCCGGCTGCACCCATGCATAGTAATGCACCGTCCCTCCTGCCGGAGGGATGTGCTGGACCTGCATGGTATGGCTTGTCCACCCGTCCGGTTCAACAACCCGGTACTCGGTGAAGGCAGGTTCGGTGAGATTCACCTCAACCCTGAGTATCCCATCTGCAATTTCACCCATATACTTCCGGTCGAAGTAGACTGCAGACCCTTCGACATTCTCATGCACGACATACCATCCCCGGTCACCACCATCCCATTCAGGATCAGGCTGTTCTGTCTGCACGTACCAGGGATGAAGATCAATTGTTTCTCCCCGGTGCGGGAACGGAATCGATATAGCCGGTGAAGGTCGCATGCCCCCCTTTTGTGATGGAATAACTACGGTATGGCGGTGCTGCCGGGTCCACCGGGACAACGAGTTCACTGCCGCTGATAGTGCCTTTATACTCATCATCAAAACAGACTTCTGCATCGCCATACGTATACCAGTGAACGATGTAGCAGCCAGGTTCAGTCCCGGTCTGGCAGTTCGCACCAACGAGAGGAAAACTACTCAGGAGTACGAGAAGAACAAGACAGACAGCAGATCTCTTCATGTTATTGTTCATAATGATTGTCTCCGTCCCCATGTTCAGACTGAATATTATTCCAATATTCGGTCATTTCCCGGACGTCAGAGATTAAATCTGATTGCTGCACGGAAAGTGCTCGCATCCCAATTTTTGTTTTCATGTTTTTCCTCCGTTTTTCATGTACCCGGAGGCAAAAACAGGCAAACGTATAAATGTGCGAAATCACATAAATGCAGATGGCCTCCGGGCACGCGAGGGGTTCAGCCGTTCTTGGTCGGTTCAGGTGAACCCCGTGCAACATCTTTTCGATACCGCATACCAGACTGTTGGCTTTGTTTTATTAATGGTTTATGGACCAATCGTTTACGCATCATCCAACTGTTCTGTTCAGTTGGACATAACCTCAAAAAGAGTCCCGGATTCAGGTGCCTTTGCTCCGTGATCTCAGAACACGGGAGTACAGTATCAAAAGCACAAATATTATGATAATTCCAATTGCTCCAAAAATAAGTAGAACAGGGCTGTAAAAAATGCTGAATTCACTATCTGGCACCGACTCATCATAAATTACCTTGTCCCCTATAACAGGTTCTTTGAGCACTGCCTCCGATGAAGTACTTATAGGTGTGTTTCTCACGGTACTCGTGGTTTCAGGGAGTTCCTGACTGGCCATTATATGGTGAATATAGGCTTTGGAATCTGGTTCTGTCACTTGATCTTTCATATCAGCAAAAGAGATCAGATTCCAGTCTGTGTTGCTCATCTCTACTGGGCTATATTCATAAAGAGAGTTTAGATCGCATCCTGTTACAGACCCAACCAAGATAAAAGATAAAATTATAATTGCAACTTCTGGATTAATTTGAGTCATTAAATGTCACCATTCATTATTAAGTGCGACATTCATTTCATCAGCACTCACCGCTGGCACCGCAACCACGCTCACCAGCAGCATTGCCGGGAGTATAGGGAGTGCCCAAATTCTGATTTTTGTTTTCATGACTTTCCTCCGGTTTTTCAGGTTGCCTGAGGCAAAGTCTGAAAATCTTCAAGTGATCTCGATGCCAATGCAGTCTTGCCTCCGGGCACGCGGGGGGTTTAGCCGTTCCTGGTCGGTTCAGGTAAACCCTGTGCAACATCTTTTCAGTGCCACATACCAGACCTTCGACTTCGTTTTATTAATGGGTTATGGGTCAATCGTTTACCCGTCATACAGCTTTTCCCGTTCAGTTGGATGTCTTCGATCAAATAAAATGGATACTCCTCCCTATTCGACTGCATAAAAACCATTCAAAAAGAGGATGATAAATAATATTTCGAAGAAAACAATCGTATTTTTGGCAAAACGTATCTAAAGTCAACTACTCACGACCAGATCCATAGGCTTCCTGCCTGTTTTGATCGTAAATTCCCCAGAACACGTTGATAAAATAAAATTCGTATTTTGATTTAAAAACCGGTTTTTCCCGGTTATAGTTTCAGTACGACAACCGCATTATTACCTAAGTTTGCCAGTTTGAGTTCATTTACCTGAGCAGACTATCCGCTACAGCGATCAAAAATTTTCATTTTTTGTCCGGATAATCTATTTGACAGTTAGTGAATTTCACTCCATAAAATCATAAAATCCCCCAATT
>NZ_JAAAWJ010000081.1 GCF_009914725.1 Methanogenium sp. MK-MG | reverse complement strand
CGACTGGGAGGCACATTCATTGAATGTTAATATGTACCCATAATATTTTGATCTAACGGTTAATTCTCGCTAAAATTGGTTGGGGGGCTGAATAGTTACCTGTTCGGAAGTATTCAACCACTCTTGCTGGATTATTCTTTTTGGGAATGTTGTTTTCGTTTGTCAAGGTTCCATGTGCGGCACCGATGTTACTCATATTGCTGAGCAAAATCCTGATTGGTGGCACGATACAGGATTTGTCACTGTTGTTGGTCTTTGGAGCCGGAGTGCTCACGCCCTTTATAGGAGTCGGCATCATCGGAGGGTGTGGCTCGTCGAGTAAAATCAGAGAACACAGGGATGTAATTAAGGCCGCTAGCGGGATGATCTTGATTGGGTTTGGGTTCTGGTTGCTCTTCTGGATGTAAATCGAGTGGCGGTACTGGTTTGGCTGTCAGGAAGGAGAATGCCTCGATACCAAGTCAGTATTTGTTGTTGAGTTCAGACAATCTCAGTTGTGTCTCTTTCCCAAGATATCCGTTCACCCTTCCAACTTCCGCTTCACTTCGGATGGGGATCTATTTTCCATATTTTTCTTGCCGTCCAGGATTCCGTAGGGGTTTGTAACAGGAGAAATGAATATCGCGGGTGGCCCTACCGTCCAGAACAGATATGGCTAACTGTCAGGGCCGTATTTATGGTGATTTTCCATCACAGTGCCGCAAGGAGAAGGACTGCCAGTAAAAATGAAGTGTATCGTGTCATCACGATGCGATTATCACTGTATGACCTCACGCTCTTCCGGTAGAATCATCAAAACCGGTCAATCCATTTAGACGATTTGGTCTGAAGAGGTATTTGTGAAGAAGTGAAATAATTATTCAAATGAGGAACACGATGTTTGACAACCGCCAAAAAATAAGGAGTACAGTCGCCGTGCTCATCATCTTTCTTTTCTTGCTAACCCTGCTATTCACCGCCGGATGCTCTGATATAGGGCATAAACAGCCAACCTTTGACATCTGGGTCCTCAAGATCGATGCAGACGGGGACGAGCAGTGGAGCACCATCATTGACGACGACCCGAACGGTATCGGGATAGAGATGATCCAGACTCAGGATGATGGGTACGCAATCGCAGGCTCAGGGAATGGTCCAATCATCCGCATTTTTACGCTTGACGCGAAGGGAGATGCCGGATTGGATTTGACCATCAATACATCCCCGGACTCCGGTCGTTCACTTGTCGAGGCTCCCGGCGGAGGGTATGCCGTCACCACACGGTGGGAATGTCTGAAACGTATAGATGAAAGTGGAACCGTCCTCTGGAGCACGCCGCTCGGCGAAGAAAGCGATCCGTTGCTGTGGGAAGTGGACAAGGGGTGGCGGGTGGTCAGGGCACCGGACGGCGGGTATGCTACAGCGGGGAACAACCGATCCGTCAGACTTGATGAGGATGGAATGATCCTATGGGAGACAGCATTTGCTCCGGACAAGAGCGCCAGAACGATAATCGCAGCACCTACGGGAGGCTTTGTCACCGGAGGGATCTGCGATGCCGGTGTGTGGGTCACCCAACTCAATGCCGAAGGAGACAGCGTATGGAACAGGACGTTTTCGACCGAATTACCCGCACGCCTCTATATCGTCCGTCTATCCCCCGATGGCACATATGATCTGATCTATGGAATCACACAACATGTTTCCGAGGACAACCAGGAAGACAAGTGGATCACAGAGACAATGGAAGTTTCCCTATCTGCGCAAGGCGAACAGATAGGCGAAAAACCGGTGCAGGTCTCCCGGATCATCGTTGCAACCGAGGACGGCGGATATGCATATTGCGGGTATTCTCACCCACAATATAACGATCTCCGTTCATCAGACAATCCTGGCTCTCCACTTCGGGTTGTCAGGCTCGACACTGCCGGTGAGGTTGTTTGGGATGCATCATTTGATATCGGCGATGATCGACCCGTCACATCGATTATTCAGACCGCAGACGGTGGATTTGCTCTCTTCGGAAGGTACCTTGATTTCTGAACGCTTTGTTCATACGTGCGGATAGTTCAGTAATCTGGTAAAGGTAACATTCATGGGAAAAAAGGAACCGATAACCAACACTGATGTTGTTGAAATCTCTCGAATCGATACGTTTTCACGGGTAAGAATGTTCACCGGGATTTCATCTCTGGATTACCATGGCGATTCAACTCATGACAATGCAAGAGCTATTGAAATGGTGAAAGGAAATATCAGTTCGTTAGTCTGAAAAGGAGATCACATGAAGAAAATAAAAAAAACCCTTTTTTTCGTAGCAGTTGCGTTGGTGTCACTATTCCTGGTATTTATTGGTATACTCAATTTTTCTGCCTATTTTGGTCAGGGTAATCCTATTGAGTTAGTTGAAATAAAATCTTCGGCGATTGATTTGGAAAATCAAACTATCACCTACATTTCAGAAGACGATTTTAAGGAATATCCTGAGTTAGGAGAGCTGTTTCATAATGTCACCCCTATTGGTGATGAAAATTTTGGTAATCGTGAAACAAAATCTGTTAATTCTATAACCGTAAGTGAAAGAAAAGCGTCTGAAATACGGAAAGAACATTCAAGTAAGACGTTCTCCTGGAAGGGAGGATATTATGGAATATTGGTACAACAACCATAATTTTGGTATTATAACTTTATTTATGGATATATTTTTGACAATACTACCGGCGAGCGAAAATATTTCGAATATACCTGCTTTGTAGAAATCCTCTATCGTTATTATACAACTCTGGCGGGATTCATGTTCATGATCGTTATTTATTTTCTTTTCAAAATTCACCACTCCTCAACTCCCTAAATACCTTTTTTGTCAATTCAGGAATGAATAGTCACTTTCCGGAGGAGTATTATAATCACGAAATATTTTGCAAAAGAGAGATGTCGCAGAATATCGATGCAGATATCATACCGAAAAAAATCTCCGATCAATCCAGGTTTGTCCTCTCCCCTCTTCAATAATTTTTCTGGCACGGATGCGCCGGGACATCTATGACCTCACGCTCTTCCGGCAGAATCATCGAAACGGATCAATCCATTTCGACGATTTGGTCTGAAGAGATATGTAGGATGAAACGAAATGGATCTTTAGGGGATCTGATTTTACCAATACTCAGTCCGACATCGTTCATGTATCATAATTCCAAAAAATGTATTTTTCTTAAGAATGGTGGCATTTAATGACTCAAATTAATCCAGAAGTTACAATTATAATTTTATCTTTTATCTTGGTTGGGTCTGTAACAGGATGCGATCTAAACTCTCTATATGAATATAGCCCAGTAGAGATGAGCAACACAGACTGGAATCTGATCTCTTTTGCTGATATGAAAGATCAAGTGACAGAACCAGATTCCAAAGCCTATATTTACTATATAATGGCCAGTCCAGAACTCCCTGAAACCACGAGTACAGTGAGAAACACGCCTATAAGTACTTCATCGGAGACAGTGCTCAAAGAACCTGTAATAGGGGACAAGGTAATTTATGATAAGTCGGTGCCAGATAGTGAATTCAGCATTTTTTACAGACCTGTTCAACTTATTTTTGGAGCAATTGGAATTATCATAATATTTGTGCTTTTGATACTCTACTCCCGTCTTCTGAGATCACGGAACAAAGGCACCTGAACCCGGGACTCTTTTTGGGGTTATGTCCAACTGAACAGAACAGTTGGATGATGTGGACATAAACCATTAATAAAACGAAGTTAACAGTCTGAAATGCAGTATCTAAAAGATGTTGCACGGGGTTCACCTGAACGGATCAAGAATGGTTGAACCCCTCGCGTGCCCGGAGGACATTTGCATATATGCGAGTTCATGCGTTTATACGTTTGCCTGTTTCTGTCACCGGTGAGATGAAAAACAGAGGAAAACCATGAAAACAAAAATTGGAATGCAGGCACTCTCCGTGCTCCTGACACTACTGCTGGTGAGCGTGGTGATGGTGCCGGTGGTGAGTGCGGAAGGGATGCAGAAGTCTGACCAGTGTCAAACAACATGCAGGGTATGAAACGGAGAAATACACCGTTCGCCTTGTTGACTCTAAAATAACTCAGGATCAGATCTCTGCCACCACGCAGACGCTGATGAGCTCTTTTGAAAAAGAATTCAGAAATCCTCATCAGATCAATCCGGATTTGTCTCATCCCATCTTCAATAATTTATGTCATGGATACGCCGGTACATGTATGATCTCATGCTGTTTTGGCAGAATCATCGAAACGGGTCAATCCATTTCGACGATTTGGCCTGAAGAGGTATTTATGATGAAATGAAATGGATCTTTAGGGGATCTGATGCTGCCTGAATCCGGGGACGAGTCTGCCTGCGGTACAAAGTGGTGAAAAAATGAAGGGAATCAGTTATGTGCCCGTCATGGGTGTGATAATCGCAGTCATTATCCTATCGGCCGGATGTATTGATGACATATATTTGCCGGGAAGTACCCCTTACATAACGGACGATAACGTAACCCATCAGAAATGGATGTCAGAATATCTGGAAGATCCGGAGAAATTCCAGACAAATCCTGAAAATCCCCTTGAATGGACATTAAAAGGAATGTGCAGTGTTGCAGCGGGTGGCAGGCATGAAAAAGCGCTGGAATATTATGATATTGCAATTGAGCTTGATTCAGAATTTGCATTTGCGTATTATGAAAAGGCATTTTCGTTATTTATTCTGAAAAGAACTGACGAGGCCCAAGAATGCCTTGAAAAGGCCGTTGAAATCAACCCTCAGTATAAACCGCTTGCCAAAAAATTACGGTCTGACTTTATACGGGAAGAATCGTGAAAAATATTCTGCACGCCATTATTATTCATTTCCTGCGATGATTATGCGATAATCACTGTATACCCTCATGCTCTTCCGGCAGAATCATCGAAACCGGTCAATCCATTTCGACGATTTGGTCTGAAGAGGTATTTGTGAAGAAGTGAAATGATTATTTAAATGAGGAACACGATGTTTGACAATCACCAAAGAATAAGGAATACAACCACCGTGCTGATCATCTTTCTTTTCGTGCTAACCCTGCTATTCACCGCCGGATGCTCTGATGTGGGGCATAAACCGCTCACATTTAAGATGTGGCTCCTCAAGATCGATGCAGACGGGAACGAGCAGTGGACAACAACCATTGACGGAGACCCAAACGGCAGGGGGGAAGGGATGATCCAGACTCGTGATGGCGGATACGCAATCGCAGGCACAGGGACAGGTCCAATCCCCCGCATTGTTACACTTGATGCGGATGGAGAGGCCATATCTGATATGACCATCGGTTCACCCCCGGACTATGGTAACTCGCTTGTCGAAGCTCCGGGCGGGGGATATGCCATAACCAGACGTTCAGCGGGCCTGACACGGGTAAATGAAAGTGGAACCGTCCTCTGGAGCACGCCGCTCGGCGAAGAAAGCGACCCGTTGCTGTGGGAAGTGGACAAGGGGTGGCGGGTGGTCAGGGCACCGGACGGCGGGTATGCCGTAGCGGGGAACAACCGGTCCGTCAGACTTGACGAGGATGGAGCAATAGTATGGGAAACGACATTTGCACCGGACCAGAGCGCCAGTACAATAATCGCAGTACCCACGGGAGGCTTTGTCACCGGAGGGACCTGCGATGCCGGCGTGTGGGTCACCCAACTCAATGCCGAAGGTGACAGCGTATGGAACAGGACCTTTTCAACCGAATCACCCGCCCGCCTCTATATCGTCCGTCTCTCCCCCGACGGCACATATGACCTTATTTATGAAACCACCCGGCAAACAAAGAGGAATGAACCAGCGGGCAAAAGGGTCACAGAGATAACTGAAGTCTCCCTCTCTGCGGATGGGGAACTGATCGGCGAACGGCCGGTGCAGGTAACCCAGTCCATCATCGCGACTGATGACGGCGGATATGTATATGCCAGTACTTCCCACATCGTCAGACTTGACAATGAAGGGACGACCATGTGGGATGCATCGCTTGACATTGGGGATGATATTAAGGTTGGCCCTATCATTCAGACGGCAGACGGTGGATTTGCTATCTCCGGGGAGTTGCTTGATTTCTGAACGGTTCATACGTGCGGATAGTTTAATTATTTAATAAAGGTAACATTCATGGAAAAAAAGGAACAGGTAACCAACACCGATGCTGTTGAAATCACTCGAATCGATACGTTTTCATTTGTAAAAATGTTCACCGGAATCATATCCGGTATTGCCGTTATGGTATCTGTTTGCGGTCTGTTATTGTATTATTTCATCATCAGAGGGAATATGATATTTCTTCCTGAAGAATATGCAGGCTTTTTTCAATTATTCACTATTCCTGCCATTATCGGGTGGCTTGTTGCAGTCATTGTCATCAGCAGTATTGTTGGGTTCCTTCTTGCAGGGATGTACAATATCATTGCCCGAAAAACAGGAGGGATTATTCTCTCAATGAAAAAATAACGGTTCGAAACGATCCTGATCATATTCAATTTTTTAGAACTTTTATCACACTACCATCTGACATCATGCTGTTCTGGCCACATCATCGAAACAGGTCGAGCTATTTAGACGATGTGGTCTGAAGAGGTATGTATGATGAAATGAAATGGATCTTGTGATGGTCCGATGCTTCCTGAAAATGAAAAGGGATTGGTCTGCCTGCGGTGAAAAGTATAGAGGTGAAAAGATGAAACTGAAAAAAGGCATGCGGGCTTTGAGCCTGCTTATTGTAATGGTGCTTGCTCCATCTGGCTGCAGAAAGGTTTCCATAAAAAACATGAATGGCAAAGATCATACCCTCAGCTGCGTAATGGGGCGACATGACCATTCAGTTCCAAAAGACCCTTCATCTGGTGTTTGATAATTGGAATGAAGATGCCCTCTCCAATGCAACCTGGGGAACTTATTTATACGACATCAACCATAGGGGGGGCGAGGTAAAAAAGATGTTATTTGTTATGTGGTATGAATTCGATCCGGATCACACCACCCAGGTTATCGAATTATGGAAGAGCTTCAAATTTCCACCTGAGGTGAAAGTCCTTCACCGGTACCTCCTGATCGGGAGGCACATGTCGGCTGCGATATTTGAGGCCCCGAATGAGGAATCTCTCCTGAAGATCACGCTGCCATTCAGTTCATTTGGAGTAGCGCACATCGTACCGGCCATGACAATCGAGGATGCGATCAAACAGATGTGATATACAGCGAAGGCAAAGTAGAAAGATCTTTTTTTTATTTTTGGGCTCTGTTGAATCCCTCAAATATGACAACGAAAGCAACAGATTGAACCGCTTTTGTAATGTTATAGAGAATCACTTTGATCTTGATCTCTTTGACCTGAAATCAATACTTTCGTGCCTTCAGATCTTCTCCAAATCTTCTTTTAATGACTGAGAATGCTGTTTCGACTTTATTTTTTTCACGATATCGTTCATCATCGAAATTAGAATGCATCTCCTGTCTGTATTTTCCGAAATGAATCTTTCCTTTTGAGAATGGACGTTCGGCAATAGGGTTTCAACAGAGCCCTTGATTTGTTAACTTACACAAGAACCAGCAATTTTGTAGATCTTTTCCTTCAGGTATGATTGATGACTACAGAGTTTCAATAAACCATCATTCCATTTTATGTAACCCCGTTCCACACGTTCAAGTATCTGCACCGGCAATATGTACCCACGATATTTCAGCATTTCTGCAATATCACCGGTGGCTGACCATGAAAGTTTCAGTAGTTATTCCGACATATAATGAAGAGAAAAATATCGGCAGGTGCCTTGAATCACTCTGTAACCAGACGATGAACCGAACAGAATACGAACTCATTGTTGTGGACGGTAATTCAAAGGATACCACGCGTGATATTGCCCGGAAGTACGCAGACCAGGTGATCATTCAGACCCGCGAAAAGGTGGGCGGTGCACGCAATGACGGTGCCGACCTTGCAACGGCAGATATTATTGCCACAACAGACGGGGACTGCGTCCTGCCTCCTGAATGGATCGAGACAGTGTATAACGAATTTGCTGCCCATCCGGAAGCGGCAGCCATTTACGGGACCGTCTACCCGCTTGAGGATGGCATAAAAAACAGAATCAATC
>NZ_JAAAWJ010000080.1 GCF_009914725.1 Methanogenium sp. MK-MG | reverse complement strand
TCTGGGACAGAATAATATTTCAAACCGGAAAAACGGACATCGTTGAAGAGGCAAACATCGGTCCGGCAGAAGTCCTTGTAAGACGGGGACGTGCCCATATCTGCCTGGAGATGCCGGGTGAAAAGACCATCCCCACACACAGCTCATCTGAACAGCTGATAAATACCCTGATGGAAGCTGACGGTATATCCCATGCATCATTCAGAAAAGCAGGCGAATTAACCGGCATGTCGTTCAAGGGTGCCGTCCGCAGGATTAGTCTTAGCACCAGTGTTGTATCAGAGATCAGTGACGACACGGTGCGCCTCTCATTCTCACTTGGGCCTGGTCAGTATGCGACCACGATATGCAGGGAATATATGAAAGCTGATCCCGTCCGGATGATCTAAAGAGATCAGGGATACGCAGATACGGCATCTATTGCGTCGAAGAGATTCCCCATCTCATCGACCAATCCGATACTCTTCGCATAATCACCACGGATGGGACGGGCATCCTCAATGATTGACCGGTTTACTCCACGCTGCACCATCACATCACTGATAAACAGATCAGAACTCTGGTTCACAAGCTCCTGAAGATACTGTCGTTCATCCTCTGTGAGCCCCCTGTATGGAGACGTAATATCCTTTTTATCACCGGATTTGAGCACATCAACAGAAACACCTTCATCTTCAAGCGATTTACTGTAATCAAATATCGTCCATATGGTACCAATGCTGCCCGTCATGGTATCTGGATTGGCATAGATAACATCAGCGTGAGAACTGATGTGGTAGCCGGCAGATGTTGCGATATCCCCCATGGAAACAATGACAGGTTTGCGTTGTTTCGCGTATTCGATATCACGGATGATCTCCTGCGCTGCTGCAGGTGAACCTCCGGGACTGTTTACCCGGAGAACAATTCCCTCAACAAGTGGATCATCTGCCGAGGAACGTAATTCACGGCCGATATATTCACTTCCCGCAAACCCGTTTCCGTTCACATTCCCCGAAACAATAGTGCCTTCCACACGTATCACAGAGACACTGAATTCTTCAGAAACGGCCCATAATGCAGCGATCACAATCACTGCAAGAAAAAGTGCAGTGATTCCTCCCAGAAAAAAATATTTAATCCAGCCGCGTCGCATTCGTTTTCTGTTTATTCTGTCTACTTCCCCCGTAAGCCAGCCCATGGGATTCACTCACTGATAGAGAATATCATACTCTGTTATCAGATTCTTTCCACACATATAATGGTTTTTCAGGCTCAGATGAAACATCTCTTCCACTGAACGGATATGCATCCCACCAACAAGAGAAGGGGTGTCAGCACCTCCGACAATAAAAGGCAGATGTATCAGGCGTAATTCATCCACAAGGCGATTTTTTAACATATAATAATTCAGCGTCGGGCCCCCTTCAACCATCAGTGATCTGACATGATATTTATCATAGAGCAGGGTCATAAGCAGAGAAAAATCGATCTCTTTTTTACCCGCCACAAGGACATCAACCCCTTTTTTCAGAAGCGCTGCCACACGTTCCTGAGGGGCTTCTTCCGATACCGTAATGACCGTCTGAGCATCGGGCCCGAGTACATTTGAATCAAGAGGAATGTCAGCCCCCCTGTTTGGAATAACACGAATCGGATTACTCCCTTTGGCATGCCTGACCGTGAGCATAGAATTATCAATTCTGATGGTATTGGACCCTACCATAATTGCATCATATTCGGCCCGTGTCTTATGGAGCAGTATCTCTGTTTCAGGGTCCATAAACTGCATCAGAATCTTGCTTGACGCACCTTTCCAAAGAGTGAGTTTGCCATCAACAGTCATCTCTGACATAATAAGAACATGTGGTCGGTTTATTCGTTTTTCCATATATAACCCCAGTTGATCTATTCTTAATCGGTATGTGCTATTAATGTAATTATACGACAGTTATACAGATGAGAGAACTATTTTTAATCTGTGCATCCCCTAAAATATCGGGTATTAACAAAGAATTATACACTTAATCTCCCCATCTGTGTATACGATAATGAATATTACAGCATTTAGACCCCGTGCAATAAGAATCCTGAATCCTCTTGCACACGCATGTGCAAAGACGGGTATCACCCCAAATCAGCTGACATTACTTGCAATAATCTCAGGTATTGCATGTGCTGTCCTGTATGCAAACAGAATGTTTGTCGCCGGAAGCATTATGCTACTTGTTTCAGGCATTCTTGATCTGATAGATGGTGGCGTAGCACGGATTAATAATAAATCCAGTGATTTTGGAGCAGTTTTTGACTGGATTGCTGACAAATATATTGATACACTTGCACTGCTGGGAATCGGGATGTCCGGTATTGCCATTATCTCCCGCATCATCTCTGTGAATGCCTTCCCCGCACACACGCTGGATTTTAGTATCATAGCAATCGCCATCATTGGCTCTTTCATGAACACATTCATTAAACCGGTTGTCTACGCCGAAATCGGATATGATAACAGAGAGAATGGAAAAATAGCTGATCCGCTGGAAGGCATTGGTTTTTTTGGCCGTCCGGAAACCCTGATTATTCTTATAATCGGTGGGATCAGCGGATATATATGGATTTCAGCCATTATTGTCGCTCTCTGCACAAATCTCTCAGCAATTCAGCGGATCATTTACCTTTACCGAACCATCCCCTGATTTCTTTGACAAATAAATCCACAATTCCTGCCATCACTTCCCCAAGCCGGGGATTGATCCAATAGAGCATATACGCAATGGCAATAAACGCGAAGAGCGCTCCGATTTCTGCAACAAAATTGTGTGCCCAGAAGAAACTTTCATAGCCAATTTGCCCGTTTGAAGCGATTTCCGGTAAATATGGGAACCACTGATCACCATATGCGACGAGAATAAAGGTATTTCTCAGGATATTTAATGCAAATATCACCGGCACAATAACAAAGAAAGAAACGACTTTCTGTTTCACAGAAGATGGTATGGCCCAGGCAACACCCAGCATAATTGCCATACCCTGAATACCGGTACATGCGAGAATAATTTCAACACGGTACAGATTTATCCTGAACATATTCCATTCAACGAGTTCATACGGAAGACCGATTCCCGTAAACACCCATGCAAGCAGGTCAACATTAACCGCGATAAGCCAGTCTGCAAGTAGCGGAATCAGCATAAAAGGAGCAAATATGACATATGCAATACCCGCCATCCGGCTTATGATGATACTGTATTCATTCTCTTCAAGCAGTTTTGGTATAATTATTATCAGGAACGGTATGCCGAGAAATGCGGCAACCGGGTACATAAAATTATTTCCAATAATGTATTCGGGAAATTTTGCAAAAAGGATACCAACGACACTTATCCAGCCAGCAATTGCAAAATATTTTCTGAAACCCGTTGGGAAGAGAAACAGAAAGAATGCAATAAAGGATATGAGAACAAAAATCTCCTGCATTACATTTAGTTATGGCATGTACCCTCAAATAATTTTCACAATATGAATGTCATACAGAAAGGCACAGATTCCATATCTTAATCAGACTGTACAACAAATAATTAGTCGATGAAATTCTGTCCTAATTGTAAATCATTCATGATCTCTTCTGAAGGCATTTTCCGGTGCAGAAAATGCGGTTATACAGAAGAACCGGGAGAAGACACAGCAGAAAATATGATGATACGCAGTAAACGGGTAGAAAAGGAAATTGTCATTGTTGATGAAGCGGATGATATCAGAACTCTCCCGACTATCGCTGCAAAATGTCCGGAATGTGGCTGCCCTACAGCAGAATGGTGGCTTCGTCAGCTTCGGTCTGCTGATGAGTCTGAGACCAGATTCTTCCGCTGCATTAAATGCAAATACACGTGGCGCGAATACGATTAAAAAATAAATTTTTTGCTTTTTTTTACAGCAGACCGGGTGCTGAAACCCTGAATTGCTGCCAGAGTACCCTTCCGACAACCCTGAAGGTAAAATCAAGTTCCTCGAAACTTGGAATTGAATGCTCGCGCAGAATCTTTCTGCCACGATCCATTGATGCTCCACCAAGAAGAGAAGATATAATACGCTTATCTGTATTGCCTGAAAGTTTCAGTATCTGATTTGCAAGCTGTTCTGATGACAGAATATTGTTGGGGAAACCTACGACAAAGCACATATCCCAGAGATCATCATGTCTGGCGAGAACCTCAAATGTCTGTTCAAACCGGTGTTCAGATGCGTCACCCAACAGATCGACGGGATTGCCTTTATTCCAGAATTCAGGCAGAAACTCATTCAGTTCTGCAATAACGTCCGCAGGCAGATCCACGATATCAATACCATACCGTTCTGCATAGTCAGATGAAAGCACAGCAAATCCGCCGGCATTTGTCACGACGACAGCACGCGAACCCTTTGGATATCGCTTGGGATGCGAGAGCATCTCAGCTGCAAGGAACGCCCCTGTCAGGGTATGGACTGCAAGAACTCCGGACCGCCTGAACGCCTCCATATATACATCATAAGAACCGGAGAGAGATCCTGTATGTGAGGCTGCAGCCTTTGAACCACGGTCAGAAGAACCGGATTTGATTGCAATAATCGGTTTTGTCTTTGAAACCTCGCTTGCAACCTTCATGAAGGCCTCACCATCACTGATCTCCTCAATGTACATGATTATTGCCTTTGTATTCGGGTCACGCTCAACCCATCGCATATAATCAAAGAAGTTTAGATCTGACTGATTCCCTACAGAGACCACCGCAGAAAAACCAACATCCTCAGCGAGACTCCAGTCAACGACGGTATTTACAATTGCGCCACTCTGCGAAAGAAATGCAATATTACCCGGCCGGGGGGACTGATGAACATATGTCGTATCAAGACCGCGGGGAGGAACAATGAGCCCCAGACAGTTTGGCCCGACAATGCGCATGCCATACCTGTTGGCAATCGCAACAACCCGTTCTTCAAGGGCCTTGCCGTCTTCACCCATCTCTTTGAATCCTGCAGTGATAACAACAGCAATATTGACTCCTTTTTCACCGCATTCTTCTACGACCTTGGGGACATACATTGCAGGGACGGTAATAACTGCCATATCAACCGGTGACGAAATATCCTTTATCGTCTGATATGCCTTAAGACCCTGAATAGTATCACGCTTATTATTTACCGGATAGAGCTGACCAGGGAAATGAAGAAGATTGTGCATCACCGCATATCCCATCTTTGTGGGGTCGTCAGATGCTCCGATTATGGCTACTGAACGGGGATTGAAGTATTCAAGAGGAATATCAGGACGTTCTTCCTTTTTCTGCGCATTGTTAACGTCTCTCAGTATAACACGTGAATCAACAGCACAGGCACCGGATTCATACAGACGTAATGGATTGATATCAAATTCCTTTACCTGTTTATTCTCCTCAAAGAACCTGCAGACATTCAGGATGGTATTCACCAGTATCTCTTCATCCTTGGGTTTTGAACCACGATAGCCTGAGATCAGGGGATAACTTCTGATCTCTTTGACCATCTCCCTTACATCCTCCTCAGTTGCCGGAAGAATTCTCAGGGCCACATCCTTCATCAGCTCGACAAGCGTGCCACCAATCCCAAAGGTGATCACCTTGCCAAACGTAGGATCAGTTTTTCCGCCAATAATCAGCTCAAGACCAGGTTTCGCCTGTTCTTCTATGATTACTCCATCAATTTTTGCCTTTGGGTTATATTCCTTGACGCTTGTCACAATCCGGTTAAAAGCAGCCTGAGCACCTTCTTTTGTCCCGATACTGGTGACAACCCCTCCTGAATCACTCTTATGAATGATCTGGGGAGAAACAATTTTCATCACAACAGGAAATCCAATACTTTCCGCAACATCCCCTGCTTCTTCTGCAGTGGTTACAATCTTAAACGCAGGTACAGGGACGCCATACTTACCAAGTATTTCATATCCTTCTGCTTCACTTAACATCCATTCCTTCATCTATTTCATCCTCACCTATCAGAATAAAGCACTATTTTCAGGGAACCTGTTCAACAATTGACGAAAACTGCTTCGTCACGTTTCTGTCATTTTGTTTGATCGGCTCATACATATATGTTTGTAATTGTTAATCATGTCAAATCCCCGGAACACGGGGCAAAACAAAATGATTTTAATCATTGGAATAAATTGAGTAATATTCCAGATGTGTGACAAATCATGACAAATCCTATGGAACAACCCGGATTCACACAAAAAGTGTACAAACCGGCCCCCGAATGCCAGAAAGACGCAAGAATTAAAGACTACGCACTCTCATATGCAAACTTTGAGAAAGACCCGGATGATTTCTGGAGGCGCGTTGCTTCAGACCTGCTCTGGTTCAAACCATGGGACAAGGTCAAAGAATGGGAATATCCACATGCAAAGTGGTTCGTTAATGCAAAATGCAACATCACCTACAATTGCCTGGAACGCCATCTGAAGAACAACCGGCGAAATAAAGTAGCCTTGTTCTGGCGTGGAGAAGACGGAACTGAGAAGATATACACATATGACCGGCTCTACAAAGCGGTCATGCAGTTTGCAAATGCATTAAAGAGTCTTGGCGTCGGGAAGGAGGATGTCGTATGTATTTACATGCCAACAGTCCCTGAACAGGTCATAGCAATGCTTGCCTGTGCACGTATTGGCGCGGTACATACCGTTGTATTTGCCGGATATGGTGCATCAGCACTGAACGAGCGGATTGTAGGTTCAGCAGCTAAAATTGTGATTACCGCAGATGTTTCAATGCGCAGGGGAAGAAGCATCCCACTTAAGCCAATTGTCGAAGAGGCACTCATTCATGCACCCAGTGTCGAACGGGTGGTTGTCCTCCGCCTCCAGGATCCCCCTACCAGTCTTCTTGATGATTTTGAGGTCGACTTCTACAAGATTATGAAAAAGGCAGAAAAAAACTGCCCTCCTGAAGAGATGGATGCTGAAGATACCCTCTTCATACTCTACACATCAGGTACAACCGGTGCCCCAAAAGGAATTGTCCACACCTGTGGAGGGTATATGGTGGGTGCCTATTACACAACCAAATATGTCCTTAATGTCAAGGATGACGATGTATACTGGTGTACCGCAGACCCGGGCTGGATCACCGGGCACACATACGCAGTATATGGACCCCTGCTTCTGGGTTCAACCATATTCATGACAGAACATACACCCGACTACCCTGATGTCGGGATCTGGTGGCAACTGATTGAAGCATATGGCATTAATGTCCTCTATACTGCACCGACTGCCATCCGCATGTTTATGCGATATGGTGCAGAATGGCCGGACAAATATGATCTGAGTTCCCTGCGAATACTTGCATCAGTCGGAGAACCACTCAATCCTGAAGCGTTTGAGTGGTTCTATAATGTAATAGGCAAACAGAGATGCCCAATAATAGATACCTGGTGGCAGACAGAAACCGGAAGCCATATGATAACCACTCTTGCCGGAGAGAAGATGAAACCCGGATATGCAGGAAAACCGATTCCGGGAATTATGGCAGATGTGGTGGATAAAGATGGCAAGCCCGTAGCCCCCAATCAGACAGGATATCTTGCAATCACCGCCCCATGGCCATCAATGATGCGGCACGTCCATAATGATGAGGAACGCTATCTGACCTACTGGAATTTAGGAAAATATCCATATTACAGCACAAACGACCTCGCAATAAAAGATGAAGACGGCTACATCATGATGCTTGGACGGTCAGATGATCTGATCATTGTAAGCGGGCACAATATCGGAACGGCTGAAGTCGAAAGTGCGCTTATTTCACATCATGCGGTTGCCGAAGCAGCAGCCATCGGAAAACCAGACCCGGTGAAAGGGAACTTACTGAAGACATTTGTAATACTTATTGAAGGTACAACAGTCACTGAAAAGCTCATTCATGATCTCAAGTATCATGTCAGGCAGACACTTGGCCCGATTGCGGTACCCTCTGAAATTGAATTCGTTGACTCATTACCAAAGACCAGAAGCGGGAAAATTATGCGTAGGGTTTTGAAAGCACAGGAGATGGGAATTGATCCCGGCGACATCTCAACACTGGATGAGTAAACAGGCAATCATATAAATACTATTTAAATCATTTAAT
>NZ_JAAAWJ010000008.1 GCF_009914725.1 Methanogenium sp. MK-MG | reverse complement strand
AGAAGGAGCCATTCAAAAATACGCTCTGCAGGTCACACCCACAATTCTTGTTCTTGTTAATGGAACAGAGAAAGAACGACTGGAGGGAATTACACCAGGCCAGGTTCTTGAAGAAATACTAAAAAAATATATCTGGTTATAAGCGGGTGCCATACACCCGGCGGATTTTCCGCGCATATGCCTTCCATCCCTCTTTTCTCATCATCGATCCGTTTCGCAGTTTAATATGAGTTATGCGAGCACTCATACCATCAATATTTTCGATACTCCCAATTTCAAAATCACGTTCACCATCACAGCGAAGATAACATGGAATTGTGCGCATGCCATCATGAACAGAGATTTTTGCAACCACGGTGTCAATGACCCGTGTCCAGATAGCGGTAATATCCGGGGCCTGTGCACGGGACGGGCGACGTTGTCCCACCTCAATGCCACAGACCTCAACTGTATAGACTTCCTCTCCTACTTCAGCAACAAAAAAATCCCCAATAAAACATATATCCGATTCATTTAGTTCGATTGTCCCGACTTTTGAGCTATCTTCATCACTGATTATTGTCCGGACAACAAGTGGTTCCGGGGGAGAGGGGCGCGGCACATGATGGACATGGCTGCACACCTCACACTGAACCAGAAGGTCAGATGACTCCTTCAGGATACGGTGAGTTGTCTCTTCCCCACAGATGGGACAGAGTACTTCATACGTCATTGGCTATGTTATTGGCACTATACAGGGATTAACCTGAGCCTGAACGCAGGGAATAATTTGAATATGGCAGTCAAATAATATTCCTGTCAATGGATAAACGACAGTGTGAGAGACTGATCTGCAGTGGCCACCCGAATATCAGGGCGCTGCATCAGTCCACATTTGAAGTCACAAAAGATGAAAGCATCACACCCAGTGGAACATGCATCATTGGCGTGCATGCAAACAAAGGACTATGTGACCTGGATCCGGAATTCAGGAAATCACTCGCTTCAGATACTGCACTTCTGGTGACCACTCTCTCTGCGGGGACAGAGACATGTACAATTACTGCGCGGGGAAGCAACAGGCTGACACTCACTCATCCCACCGATCTTGTCTGGAGAAGAAGTTCATATATCGACAGCAGGACCATTGCAATTTACGCTGATTTCACAGCGAAAACACTTCCACGGGAACTTATTGCTGCAATTGCAGATGACGAAAAAATGACGGTAGATATGAAAATATTCACGATTCCTGAAGAAGAACGATCTTCAGCTCTGCAGATTCAAGCATTTTTTCACAGCTACATATAAGCTCCATCCCACGCTCATAGTGAACAAGCATCTCTTCAAGCGGGACAGCACCTGATTCAAGTGTTCGTATAAGATCTTTGAGTTCCTTCAGATTTTCTTCATATGTCCGTGTCATGCGTCACCTCATGGATACCAGCCCGTGCAAAACCGTCGCTAAAGCTGAGTGAAACCTCATCGTCAGGACACAGAGACCCTGCCGATGTGATGAGAATTCCATCTTTTTTGACAAGCACATAACCTCGCTGCACTGGGCCATACGGGTCAAGGCCTGTTAGTCGTGTTTTTTCTGCTGTAAGAATCATGCGTTTCCCCTCACATTCCCTGTTTACAAGCATTAGAATTCGCTCACTAATTTCATTAATATACTCCTGTTCACGGGAGATCTGCACCCTGAGTCTGTCAGGACGAAGCCTGAGGCGGAAATCCTCTATATCTGAGTGGAAGCGATGCAAATAACGTCCGGAACTCTCAGATGTGCGCTGTTTAAGTGTTAAGAGCTCCTGTTTCAGTTCTTTTTTGTCTGGAACAACAAGCTCCGCTGCTGCAGACGGGGTTGGTGCCCGGATGTCTGCGGCATAATCAATAAGTGTTGTATCAACTTCATGTCCAACAGCACTGACAACCGGCGTCCGGCAGGCACTAACAGCCCGGACCACCTCCGGATGATTAAATGAGAGGAGGTCCTCAAACGACCCCCCTCCCCGCCCGACAATGATAACATCGGCCTTCCCGTCAATAGCACGGATGGCGTCAGCAATTTCATGTTCGGACCCTGACCCCTGGACACTGCATGGAGACAAGAGAAGCGTCACGGGAAACCGGCGCGCGATCACCTGTTCAATATCCCGGCGTGCAGCACCATTCTCCGCCGTCACCACCCCAACAACCTGTGGATAGCAAGGCAGTGACTGTTTCTTTGACAGCGCAAAGTGCCCTTCTTCTTCCAGTACCTGTTTCCACTGGTTTACCAGCCGATAGATCTCACCGTGGCCCGTTTCCTCCATCTCTCTTGCGATAAATTTGTATTCACCGCCCGGTTCATAAAGATCCACAGACCCGTACACCCGTACACGCATTCCGTTTACCGGTGTAAATGTCAGTTCGCGCCCATAACTTTTCCACATTGCACAGCGGATCACCGAGGGGCGTGTACCCGGATCCTCAGAGAGTGAAAAATACCGGTGACCCGACCGGTGGTGAATATAGTTTGTAACCTCTCCTTCAACCCAGACATTTTTAATGCGGTTGTCATCAAGGAGTGATGCAATTACTGCTGTCAGGGAAGAAACGGAATATATACCGGAATCTCCGGGGCCCTCATCTCCCATTGGTCGCATGAACACTATTTTTATCGCATTCCCTTATGAATACCGTGTATCGGGTATACAGAGTAAAAGACTATTATGAGAGGGATGAAAGAGGAGAGTATGACAACGGTTGGCGCATCAACCATGTTTTTTCATGAATATCCAGTAGATATTATCTTTGACGCACTCACGGACGCCGGATGTGATGCCATGGAATTCTGGCTCGAAACCCCCTCTTTCTGGCTAAAAAACCTGCCCACAGATATTCTTCTGGATGCCATCCACACCCATCCTGCCATCCGTTCCGTCAGTGTTCATGCGCCGGTACTTGACCTGAATCCTTGTTCTGTGAACCCTGATGTGGCAGAGATTTCCATCCGGTGGGCCTGCCGGGCAATTAACATTGCCAAACAGATCGATGCCTGCGCGGTAACCATTCACCCGGGCAGAAGAACAGCAAAGCGCCCTGCATCCTTTGCTGACAAAGAACGTCTGGCACATTATCTTTCAGAAGTAAAAACCTGTGCGGCAGCTGCTGGTATAACTGTTGCACTTGAAAATATGGAGCAGAAGGTAAATTCCCTTCTTCCTGCACCACATGACTTCATCTCACTGTTAAAGAAAGAACGATGGCTCTCTTTTACGCTTGATACTGCACATACCTTCACCGGAGGTAACGGAGGGGCAGCGGAGTACATCGAACAGCTTTATAGCCGCATTGCAGTAGTTCATGTCAGTGCCTGTATTGATGGCAGAATGCACTGCAGGACAAAGGACAATGCTGACGTGGCACATGTACTCACTCTTCTTGCCGAATACGGATATGCAGGACCTCTCATACTTGAAATTGAGGATCTCACATTTCAGCCGGAATTGTCCCTCAGTAAAAAAATTGAGATTATGTCGGATGAAACTGCCTGGGTCAGAACATTTTTTGACTGAGCGCTGCTTTTATCTGGGAAAGAGTGCATAAATCAAAGAGTAACCCATATATGAATCAAATATTACCAGGACCGCCGGAGGCGGCATAGTGCAATGATTGAATACAATTTTGCACTGATTATTTTTGTTTTGTGTCTTATCCTCTCCGGGTTCTTCTCGGGGTCAGAAGTTGCATTGATCTCGATCAATCCTGCAAAGGTGCGAACCCTTGTTGAACAGAAAAAGATCGGATCTGAGGCACTTGAACACCTGAAAGCTGATCCTGATCGCCTGCTCATTACCATTCTCATCGGCAATAACCTGGTTAACATCGGCGCTGCTTCGATTGCGACAGCTGTTGCCATTGACATCTGGGGAGAGATTGGAATTGGTATTGCAACATTTGTAACAACCATTCTGATGCTGACCTTTGGGGAAATCATCCCCAAGACCTACGCGACCAGGTCTTCGGAAAAGGTAGCTCTCGCAGTCTCCCGTCCGATATTGTGGCTTTCATATCTCCTCCATCCGTTATTCTGGGTCATTGATATCGGAAAAAGTATCTTTTCACGTAACCGTGAAGTGAAACCAACGGTCACAGAAGACGAAATAAAACAGTGGATTGATGTTGGAGAAGAAGAAGGCACAATCGAAGAGGAAGAACATGAGATGCTCTACCGGGTATTTGCATTCTCAGATACGCGTGCCAGGGAGATCATGATGCCACGGGCAGATGTGGTGATGATAAACCGGAAAAGTTCTCTGGAAGATTCAATCAATATCTTTAATGAAACCGGATTTACCCGCATTCCTGTATATGAAGAACAGATTGACAACATCGTTGGCATATTAAACGTAAAGGACGTCTTCAGCGTCATATATTCACCCGGGCCAAATGCTGACATACCAGACCTGGTCTACGAAGCATATTTTGTTCCTGAATCCAAGGAAATTGATGATCTCCTGCGTGAAATGCAGAAGCGTAAGGTTCACCTTGCAATCGTTGTTGATGAATACGGAACATTTGCGGGCATTGTCACAGTAGAGGATATTCTTGAGGAACTTGTCGGTGAAATAATGGATGAATTTGATGAAGAAGAACCTGACATTCAGAAGATCAATGACTGGGTGTATCTCATTGATGCACGCGCATGGGTTGAACGTGTCAATGAAGACCTGAAAATTACACTCCCCACAAGTGAATCCTATGAAACAATTGGAGGTTTGATCATTGATCAGCTGGGCCAGATCCCCCATAAAGGTGAAGTTGTAACCATTTCTGAATCAGGTATTCGCCTGATGGTGATGAAGATGAATGATCGCCGTATCGAAAATATCAAACTCATATTCCCGATGGACAGAGGCACATACACGAATCGTTAATATAAAATTCTGCCAACATATGGGTATGAAACGCATTGCGGTGCTTGCATCAGGAAGAGGCTCCAATTTTCAGGCAATAATTGACAGGGTATGTGACGGGACAATCCCGGCAGAGTTTGCCTGCCTCATCACTGATAATCCATCTGCGTATGCGATAAAACGGGCGGAAAAACATGACATTTCCGTATCTGTCGTCAGTTTTTCTGATTATCCTGATCGTGAATCATATAATCAGGCACTTGAAAAAGCAATGCAGGAATCCGGGGCAGACCTCTTTGTACTTGCCGGTTACATGCGCTTGTTAAAACCTGAGACAGTACGTGGCTTTGCCGGAAAAATGATCAATATTCATCCTGCCCTTCTGCCAAGCTTTTCCGGCCTCCATGCCCAACAGCAGGCATTGGATTACGGCGTAAAAATAGCCGGATGCACCGTGCATTTTGTTGACGAAGGTATGGATACCGGACTAATTATTCTCCAGTATCCGGTGGTTGTGCTCAGTGATGATACTGAAGAATCTCTTGCAGCAAGAATTATGGAATTTGAACATCTGTCTCTTCCCCTGGCAGTGAAACTCTTCTGTGAAGACCGGCTTGAGGTATCCGGGAGAACAGTCATCATCCATGATCATCAGGATGAGTGAAATTCATCATCCCAGAAGACAAATTTAATAGAATAAATGGGTGGAAAGAAACGGCAGCAAAAATCAAGGCGACCGATTGCAAAGGAGCGTATTGAAATCCTCTTTTCAGAGGCCGAAAATGCCGCGCGCGATAATCAGGACCGGGCACGAGAATATATCATGCGGGCGCGCCGTATTGCAATGAGAGAACGGATTGCAGTTCCCCTGGTATGGAAAAGGAAATTTTGCCGAAAATGCTCATCATTTCTTATTCCCGGAATAAATGTACGAATTCGAATTCACCAGAGCAGAATCATCATAACCTGTCGGGTATGCGGCCATCAGTGGCGCTGCCCTGTTGGGAGGGGATATCATCGATAAAACAGCAGCATCGCAGTTAAAAGCGACTATATGGATTGGAAAAAGCGGAGTCACGGAACAGACATATGAAGAAATCAGGCGCCAGATCAAAGATCGTGGCATGGTAAAAATAAAGTGGCTCAGAAGTACAGAGGTGGACCCGGCAGGTATTGCAACTGCCTGTAAAGCAGAACTGGTGCAGACGCGGGGCCGCACTATGGTTCTTACCCGGCAAAGAAAAATATCCCGCTGACATACATCCTCGGAATATTTAAATCAATATCTTACCTATATGTAAAGACTGCTAATAGGCATACTAGAGAGTGGTAAACAGATGACAACCGTATATGATTTGCCTGCAGATGTTCTGATCAGTAAAACTGCTGATGAACTCAAGGCAATGGAGACAGTGGAAGCACCGGACTGGGCAGCATTTGCCAAGACAGGTGTCCACAAACAGGCAGCACCATTCGATGAAGACTGGTGGTACACCCGTGCGGCAGCAGTTCTGCGCCGTATCTACGTGGACGGACCGATTGGTGTAGAGAGACTGAGATCATTCTACGGCGGAAAGCAGAACCGTGGCTCAAACCCAGACAAGTTCAGGAAAGGATCCGGATCAGTAATCCGAAAAGTGGTCCAGCAGCTTGAGGGTGAGGGACTCATTGAGAACGCTGATAAAGGCCGCAAAATCACCGCAAAAGGGGAATCATTCCTTGACGGTGTTGCACACGGTCTCAAAGCAGATGCTGTAGAGCAGAACCCGGCACTTGCAAAATACTGATGAGGAAAAAGAGATGGGAGACGACGAGCTGAACGAACTCCGCCGGAGAAGAATGGAGGATCTCCAGCGCCAGCAGCAACAGCAGGGCGCAGTGGACGAGGAGATGGCACGCCAGCGACAACAGCAGGATGCACAGATCCACATGGTCCTCATGCAGATCCTGGAACCGGAGGCACGGGAGCGGTTGAACACCATCAAATTGACCCGTCCGGAATTTGCAAAATCTGTCGAGCAGCAACTGGTCATCCTCGCACAGAGTGGACGTCTTCGTGACAAGATCTCTGACGAGATGCTCAAAAGTCTTCTCGCACAGCTTACGCCGAAGAAGAAAGATTATAAGATTACCCGAAAATGAAGGCAGGAATTCTCTTCTCCGGAGGAAAAGACAGCTCTCTTGCGGCCCTCATGCTCTCCAGGGATTATGAGGTCGAACTGAATACTTTCGTCTTTGATGAAAGCAGGACAGTTCCGGAACTTGAGAGTGTGGCAGATGCCCTTGGATTTCCTTTTGTGAAAAGAGTATTTGAGCCGGATTTTCTGGACACGGTTGTCGAAATGATGGTATCAACGGGATATCCCAACGATGCCATCAACCTTGTGCACAGGAACGCCGTCAGGACTCTTGCAGAGTATTATGACGTTATAGGGGATGGAATACGGCTGAATGACCGTGTTCCAATGCTCAGCCTATCGGAGGTTCAGAGCCTTGAAGCGAGGCATGAGTGTTCCTATGTGCGTCCTCTGCTCGGATTCGGAAAGACTGAAGTGGACCGCCTGGCGAACAGGCATTTCACCATTTCCTATGGTGAAACAGGCTCCATCCACAACGGAGACTATGAACGCGAAATCCGGGCAGCATTCAACGCACGAGGTATCGATCCGTATACGATATTCCCAAACCGCCACCAGCAGTCCCTGGTGACCGGGTGGAAGGATAAAACGAAACTGGTGATAAACCATGAGTAAACCAACAAAAGGCCGAAAAATCCGGCTTGCAAAGGCATGTGAACAGAACCGCCGCGTTCCGGCATGGGTGATGGTAAGGACCAAGCGCAGTGTGGTCAGCCACCCCTGCCGCCGTAACTGGAGACGCAGTTCCTTGAAGGTGTAAGACAATGGCTAACATTCTCAATGAACAGATCTATATCATCCCCCTTAGGGATGTCAAGAAGGCTCCCCGATGGAGAAGGAGTCAGCGTGCAATGAAAGATATCCGTTCTTACCTCATGAAGCACATGAAGAGCGATGACGTGAAACTTGACCAGACAATCAATGAAAAAGTCTGGGAACGGGGATCAGAAAAGCCCCCTCGCAAGATTCGCATCCGTGCCATGAAATTTGAGGACGGACAGGTTCAGGCTGAACTTGCGGAAGAGTAAAACAATGACTGAAACGATCGATATCGCAGGCAACGAACATATCGGGGTATATTGCAGGGCATTTGACGATGTGGCTTTTGTTGCATCTGATGCTCCGGACCGGTTTATCCAGGTAGTTGGAGAAGAACTTTCAGTGCCGGTTGTAAAGACATATATACAGGGAAGTTCGATCATCGGGTCACTTCTTGTAGGGAACAACCACGGATTCATCGTAAGCGGCATGGCAACACCTGAAGAGATAGCAGTACTTCAGGAATACCGTGACGTTTTGAGACTTGAACGTGGCATGAACGCTGCCGGAAATATCATTCTCGCAAATGATGACCTTGCGATAGTTCACCCGGATATGCCAGAACGCTTTGCGGAGGAGATCGCAGAATTTCTTAACGTTCCGGTTCTCATGATGCCAATAGGTGGTGTACCTACAGTCGGAATGACTGCAGTTGCAACCACCCGTGGCATTCTTCTTCCTCCCAGAGCATCCCAACAGGAGATCGAGGCAATTGAAGAGTATACTGACTTACCCGTTGGTACAGGGACTATTAACATGGGAACCAATCTCATCGGAACAGGCCTGATTGCGAACAATTCCGGCTATGTGGCCGGAAGTGCAACAAGCGGCTACGAGCTTAGCAGAATTGAAGAAGTATTTGGATTTGTGGAGTGATGGTGATGACAGACAAAAATTTTGAGATCACCGGTAAATACCGGGAACGCAAAGTATGGAAACCATTTAACAAAGTAATTGTAGCACCAAACGAGAAAGTCGCTGAAGAGCGGGCATTCACAGTCATCGGCAGTAAACACCACCTGATGAGATGCTATATTAAAATTAACGCAATTACCCCGATGAATGGTGAATAATATGGAGAATGTTGACGCCCGCGAACTTCAGATGCTGGAACAGTATCTTGAACAGTTCACACAGCAGGTTGAAGCATACTCCCGGCAGCTTGAAATGCTGGAGAACCGAAGGATGGAGACTGCTACTGCAGTTGAAACCCTGAACAATCTGGCTGATCAGGAAGGACCGACAGTACTTCTCCAGATCGGTGGCGGCGCAAGCCTGAGAGTACACGTGCCTGATACGGATACTGTGCTCTTAAACATCGGTGCCGATGTGGTTGTTGAACGGACAAACACCGAAACAGTGGATTATCTTGAAGAGCGCATGACTGAAATGGAAGCGCTTGCCAAAAAAATTGCTGAGTCCATCGAGCAGGTCCAGAAGCAGGGTCGCGATGTTGCCAAAAGAATGGAATCGGCATATTCGCAGGCCCAGTCCCGGATGGATCCGGGGATTCAGGGCTGATATGGCATGTTTGATTCTCTGAAATCAAAACTGAGAGGGGTACGCAGTAGATTTTCCCGTGAATTCGAGGACTCTTTTGTTGAAGAAGTCTCAGGGGACAGAGAGATTCCATCTCCTGCCCCGGAAACCGCCTCTGAAGAGATCTCAACAGACAACCAATCATTGCGTACAGCTGAGTTTCCGGATGAAACTGAAACCGAACCCCCTTCAGAACCAAAGAAGGAAAAAATAGCCTTTTCTGCAAAAATTCGTTCTCTGGTCAAAGATCGGGAAGTCCACATATCTGAGAAAAAGATTGAAGGACCACTTCAGGAACTTGAATTAGTTCTGCTCGAAAATGATGTTGCACTTCAGACAGTGGATGCAATATCAGAACAGATGCGCAATGAACTGACCGGAAGCACAAAAAAAATAGGTTCATCCATTGACACCATGGTAATGGATGCCCTCAGAGGTGCCCTTCTGAATGTCCTTGGCGAAGGGTTCTCACTCACCACGTACATCAATACCCATGACCATCCGGTGAAAGTTCTCTTTACCGGTGTCAACGGTGCAGGAAAAACGACAACAATTGCGAAGGTGGCAGCCTATCTGAAAGCAGAGGGTTATTCAGTCGTAATTGGTTCAGGCGATACATTCAGAGCCGGTGCAAACGAACAGATGCAGACCCATGCAGACCGTGTCGGTGTCAAAGTCATCCGACACCAGGAAGGTGCAGACCCGTCTGCAGTCCTTTATGATGCTGTTGAATATGCAAAGGCACATGGCATCGATGTAGTGCTCGCAGACACTGCAGGACGATTCCATAACCGGGCAAACCTGATGAATCAGCTGGCTAAGATTCGCCGTGTCTTTAGCCCTGACATTGTGGCATATGTCGACGAAGCCGTTGCCGGTAATGACGCTGTCATCAGGGCAGAAGAGTTTAACAATGCTGTAGGAACAGATGTTGTTGTACTTACAAAAGCTGACATGGACACCAAGGGTGGTGCAGCGATCTCAATTGCGCACACCATCGGCCGACCGATCATGTTCCTTGGAACGGGGCAGGAATATACCGACATCATTCCATTCGAACCTAGAGCCGTGGTCAGCGACCTTCTCGGAGATGAATAACAATGCTGGACAGATTTGGTAGCGGTCTTAAGGATGCTGTAAAGAAACTTGCAGGGAAATCTGTCATCGACAAAGCAGCAGTCGATGAACTGGTCCGTGATCTGCAACGGGTGCTCATTCAGTCAGACATAAATGTGAAGCTCGTTATGGAGCTCACAACGACCATCAAAAAACGTTCTCTTGAAGAAGAGCCACCAAAGGGAATGGGAGCACGCGAACATGTACTGAGAATTGTATATGAAGAGCTTGTCAACCTGATGGGAGAAGAGGTTGATGTCAAACTTGAATCCCAGACCATTCTGATGGCCGGCCTTCAGGGAAGCGGAAAAACAACGACAACCGGCAAACTTGCACGTTTCTTCCAGAGAAAAGGGCTCCGTGTGGGGGTCATCTGTGCCGACGTATTCCGGCCCGGTGCATATGATCAACTCAGTACACTCTGCCAGAAGGTCAATGTGCCCTGCTATGGAGAACGTGGTGAAACGGATGCCATTGGCATCGTCACCCGCGGAATGAAAGAGCTGACCGGCACAGAAGTGCTTATCATCGATACCCAGGGCAGACATGCACTTGAGAATGAACTCATCGAGGAGATCATTGCACTTAACGAGCTGTCCCATGCCACACACCGCTGGCTTGTAATTGATGCTGCGCTCGGCCAGCAGGCACGGGAACAGGCGCGCAGGTTCCATGAAGCAATAGACATTGACGGCGTTATCATTACCAAAATGGATGGTACCGCAAAGGGAGGTGGTGCCCTTTCCGCTGTGGCAGAGACCAAATCAGGCATTGTGTTTGTCGGAAGCGGTGAGACGATAGAGGATCTTGAACGCTTTGACCCCGACGGCTTCATATCCCGCCTGCTTGGAATGGGAGATCTCAGGGCACTCATTGAGCGTGCCGAAGACGTGATATCTCCTGAAGATGTGGATGTCAATGCAATGCTCAAAGGGAAATTTACCCTTCGTGACATGTACAAGCAGCTGGAAGCCCTGAAAAAGATGGGGCCACTGAAGCAGGTAATGAATATGCTTCCACTGGGAAATGTCGACCTCCCCCAGGATGCCTTTGATGTAACGTCGGTGAAGATGGACCGCTTTAAGTATATCATGGACTCGATGACAGATGGAGAACTTGACAATCCTGGCGTGATCAGCGGTTCACGAATTCAGCGGATATCAACCGGGTCCGGCACCTCCCCTGAGGAAGTGCGCGAGTTAATCAAATATTACAAAACAATGCAGCGTACCCTGAAAACGATGCGCGGCGGGCAGGGTAAGTTCAACATGCAGCGCATGATGAAGAAATTCGGCGGGATGTAACAGTTATGAAACAGTTTATCGTCATCGGGCACCTCGCCCGGACAGACGGAGACTTTTCCCTCAACGATATGCCGGGTGGGGCAGGAAGAATCGATGTCCTGTGCAGGTGTGTAAATTCATCGTTTTTCCTCTCGCATGACCTCAGGCGCGATACGGAATGCTATCTGGTGTTATTGGGTGAACCGGATCCCCAAAAGACCATTCTATTCAGGGGAGATTCTCTCCGGTATCTCAGCCCGGACGAACGTAGTGCAGGATCACTCATCAAAAAGGCCCTTGCATTACCATGTGACGAAGAATTCCGTGAATCAACACCCGGAGTGTATGTTCGCAGGGGAGGTCTTGAAGAGCTCCTCACAGAATGCAGCCCGGTTCTTCTTGATGAAGGTGGCACAGATATCCGGGATATGCAGGAGCTTCCGTCAGCCTACCTCCTCTCAGACCATCAGAATTTCTCCGGGAGCGAGAGTGCAATTACACATCATCTGCCACGTGTCTCGGTCGGCCCGGCGGTTCTTCACGCCGACCATACCATCACTGTGGTTCTCAATGAAATGGACAGGAGGGAAAAATCATCGGAGTAATCAAAGAAACACGGGAAATACTTGCATATGGAATTATATGCAATCACTGCCTCGGAAGATTCTTTGGTAAACGTTCATTCGGACTTGCCAATGAAGAACGGGGCCGGGCATTACGTACGGCACTTGCACTTGAAGACAATCATCCCTACACAGAAGAGACAAAACCCTGCTGGATCTGCGGAAACATGTTTGATGAAACAGATGTGTGGGCAGGACGAATCGAAGAGAGTGTACGGGGCATTGAATTTTCAACACTGTTAGTCGGCTGCCGGGTACCCCCCATTATGGCAGAGAGCGAAGAGATGGTCTGGAGCGACCTCGGTCTGACATCTCCGGAAACACTGAAGGCACAGTTCAATCGTGAAGTGGGTAAGGCTTTCTCTGCCAGAAGCGGTTCAGAAGTTGATTTCAAGCGCCCGGATCTGGTTGCAGTCTGCAATCCTGCTGACAACACTGTGGAAATAGAGATCAACCCCATCTACATCTATGGAAGATACCGGAAATACGAACGGGGTATTCCACAGACCAGATGGCACTGCCGCGAATGCCACGGAGCTGGCTGTGAACGCTGCAACTTCACCGGGAAGATGTATCCGGATTCTGTTGAAGAACTCATTGGCCGGCCGGTCACTGAATGCTGCAGCGCTGAAGATGTGATTCTCCATGGTGCAGGCAGAGAGGATATTGATGCCCGTATGATCGGTACCGGAAGGCCGTTTATCATGGAAATAGTTCATCCGAATATACGCAGCATTCCCCTTTCTGTACTCGAAGAAACTATAAATTCCACTGCAGACGGCCGGGTGACTGTTGTGCTTGATCATATCAGTGACCGCCGCGAGGTGGAAAGGATTAAATCGGGAAAAGCGCATAAGAAATACAGCATTCTGGTAGAAGTAGACGGCGATTTCTCTGATGATGACGTCAGATTATCTCTGTCTGCCCTAAATGGGGCGTCAATATCGCAGCGCACTCCTCAGAGGGTAGCTCACCGAAGGGCTGACAAGGAGAGAAAGCGGGACGTCATTGATATCTGCCTGAGAGGCGTAGAGGACGGCCAATACAGAATTGAAGTTCTCGGAGACGCAGGCCTTTATATCAAAGAGCTCATCTCAGGCGATGAAGGGAGAACAATTCCGAGCCTCACTGAATGCATTGGGGCACCCGCAAAGGTAACAGCCCTCGACGTTATTATGGTCGAAGGTGTTGTTCCCGAAAAGGAAAACAAATTCAAGGAGGATTAGAGAAATGGCACATCACAACGGTCCACGAAAAAAGACTCGCGGTAAATTCAAGAAAGCGCTGAGGCGACGCGGTATGGCACCAGTAACCACCATCATCCAGTCATTTGATGAGGGAAGTAAAGTTCATATCGTAATTGATTCCAGTATTCAGAAAGGCATGCCTCACAGACGTTTCCATGGAAAGACAGGAACTGTTATCGGGAAACGTGGACGTGCATGGGTTCTTGAGATAAAAGACGGTAACAAAACAAAGACTGTCATCTCAAAACCACAACATCTAAAACCACAAAAACAATAATTTTCACAAGGACGGGATTGGCATGAATGTTAAAGGAATTGTCGATGAAGAGAGAATTACATTATCAGAAGTCAGGGAAACACTTCTCGCTGTAGAGGCATCCAGACTTGAATCCGGCAGTGAACTTCCGTACGAACTCCGCAGGAGTATCGAGCATGCCAACCAGTTAACGAAAACAAGTGCAGTAAACGCACGTTCACTTGTGGAGAAACTGTTGACACTCGAAAAGATTAAACCAGACATTGCATACCGCATTGCAAATCTTATGCCACGGACCAGAGATGAACTCCGGGCCATCTATGCAAAAGAACGGTTTACTCTTTCCGGTGAAGAACTTGATGAGATAATTGAACTGGTTATCACCCATTACTGAGGGAGACCCCATGCGTTCTGACAAGAAAGAAATCTATGCAGTTGTTATTGAGTATCTTCTCCATGGCAGGAGTGAGGCAGGTGGGAGGCAACAATATAAGCATGAACCAATTGTTCAGGCTGTTGGGAAAGACCAGTTCAAGCTTCTTGAACTTATTCCGAAAGTCGATACCATTTCAATTAATGATAAAGTCTACATCGGCGATAAGGAACGTAACAAAATCGAACGGGTGAAGCGTCGTATCGGGTATTCAGATCTTACCCAGACTGCAAAGGTTGAACTACCGTTTGCAATCGAGGGCATAGTCAAAGATGATGAGGAACGGTATGTTGCTTTCTACAATAATGCTGTCCCTATTTCAATCAAACTCCACATGCTTCACCTGCTACCTGGCATTGGAAAAAAACTGATGCAGGAGATTCTTACAGAACGACAAAAACGCCCGTTTACAAGTTTTTCTGACATCAGTGGACGTATCAAGACTATCCCCCACCCAGAACAGATGATCGTAAAGAGAGTGCTGGAAGAGATTCAGGATCCGGATATTAAATACCGGATCTTCACATCACAATGAAAGCACCTCACGATCAACATTTTTTAACTGACAAAAAGGCAATTGAGCGGATCGCCTCCGCAGCTGACGTTTCAGGGAAGCATGTGCTGGAAATTGGTCCGGGAGAAGGGCCACTTACCCGTGCACTTCTGGATCATGGTGCCATCGTTACTGCAATTGAACTTGACCCGGATTTAATTGAATACCTGAACAACCGTTTTCACCGTGAAATACGTGCTGGCGACCTTACACTTATTCACGGAAATGCAGTGAAATGTGTTTATCCGCCATTTGACATATCGGTTTCAAACCTTCCGTATTCTGCATCTTCAAAGATTACATTCAGGCTTCTTGAGGCAGGATTTGAGGAGGCCATACTGATGTATCAGAAGGAATTCGGACAGCGGATGATTGCCCCACCGGGGACTCCCGGCGTTGGCAGACTGTCTATTATGGTGCAGACCTATGCAAAGGCAAAACCAATAATGCAGCTTTCAGCACGGGCATTTTCTCCTCCGCCTGCTGTGCAGTCCTGGGTCATGCGCATCATCCCGAGAGAACCACCGCACCCAATTAATGACCATCAGTTTTACGCCCTTGTTGTACGTGAACTCTTTTCTTACCGCAGAAAGACAATACGTAAAGCCCTGCGGATATCAGCGGGCATTATCGGAAAAGAATGTGTGGCAGCAATCGAAGAGAACATTCCGGAAGAGATTCTCAAAAAAAGACCAGAAGAACTCCTGCTGAGTGACTTTGCAAAAATTGCAAATGCGGGATATTCGGGAAAACCAGAATAATCACTTTTTGGCGTGCTACAAGCACCCATTTCTACCTTGTAGAAATACTCTGAGAGAACTGAGCCCGGAACAGAGAACAATATGATCTACAACTGGCGTTACCTTCTCTACCAATAGAGATTATTTTTCGGGGTGATATGTGGGCCACCCGGACATGCCGTTTGTTCACCCCTGCAGGCCGCGGATTGCAACACTCTTCATTTGGGGCAAAAATCCCTTCATCGGGTTAAGCAACGCATAAATAACCCCCCAATGGCCCTGCGTCCGGGAAAAAAACGTCCACACAGAAGCCCGGAGCGGGCCGATCTCAACCGAAGACAACCGGTAAGATCCTCTCAAAATTTGCGCCAATAGCGACCCCTCAGTAGTCCGCAATCAACAGCCAGTTTAGCAAATAAAAGGCATTACAACCGTCATTTTCCGGCAGTAAAAATGAGCAGAAAATATGCCCATTTTACCCCCCAATTCCCCCGTACAGGATCAAAGAGGGCAACCAAAGGGTGACGACAGGGATGAGGCAGGCACTCCCGTTTCACCAGACAGGAAACTGGCACTAAAATCCTGTCCGTATGCCTACCCAATGTGTTACTCCATACAATAATGGAATGGAGCACCTCCTCATGGTTAACGGTCAACAGAACATCCGGGGAAAGAACCCTTATCGGGTAACATACAATGTATATGAAGAGAACGCAGGAATGAACTCAAAAGCACCTGAATATCACGAACAGGTATATCAGCCGGAGACTGATACCTATCTGCTCCTTTCATCGGTCAAAAATGAAATCCGAAACGGCGACACTGTTCTGGAAGTGGGAACCGGAAGCGGTGTCATCGCACAGGCATGCAGCGAGCGTGCCAGATGTGTTGCAACCGATGTAAACCCCCACGCGTGCAGGATGGCCCATGAGATGGGTGTGGAAGCCGTCCGTACTGACCTCTATGCCGGACTGAATGGACCGTTTGACCTGATAGTATTCAACCCGCCCTATCTTCCGACAGCAGAGAACGAACGGATAGACGACTGGCTGGAGTATGCACTTGACGGAGGCCCGGACGGCAGGGCAGTCATCCGTCGGTTTGCATCCGGACTGCAGCGTATCCTTCAACCATATGGACGCGTGCTTCTTTTGGTTTCATCCCTGACTGGCATTCAGGAGACACGTGAACTCTTTGCAGAGCAGGGATTTCTGTCATGTATTGTCGGTGAGGAGACAACAGAAGGGGAGCGTCTGGTGGTCTTCCGCATAACCCATGACCTCTGCAGTCTTAGAGACTGAAGCAACAAAAAAGGAGAGATGAGATACAAATTCCCTCAGGGATGGAAATGTTATCTCAGGTCCGGTGAAACATGCGGTCAAGTTCCTTGTGCGAATATGAGAGAATGACCGGACGTCCATGCGGACAGGTGTAAGGTTCACTGGTGTGGGACAACTGAAGAACCAGACGTTCCATCTGTTCCTGTGTCAGGGGACTGCCTGCCTTAATTGCTCCCCGGCATGCAATGGTCGCGGTGATGCGGTCAGATTTTTCATCAGCTGTTTTCCGGCTTTCTATTACCAGGTCAGAGACAATGTCATGGATCATCTCCGTTCCCAGACGTTTGCCGAGAACCATCGGTACTGCCCTCACTACAAACGCATCGGGCCCGAATTCATCAACAATAAAACCCAGGTCCAGCAGTATATCAACATTTGCTGAAAGTGCCAGTTTTTCTGCAGCATTCAGCTCAACAACAAGCGGCACCAACAGTTCCTGCCTCTGGATACCGCTATCCCTCCGCCTGCACAACTGGTCGTAGAGTATGCGCTCATGGGCGGCATGCTGGTCGATGATCAACAGTTCATCATTGTCACGCGATGCAGCCAGAATGTAGCCATCAGCCACCTGACCGATAATCCGCATCGATGGCAGGAGATTCACTCCGGTGTCACCGTCCATATTACTCGTGAGGCGAAGCTGTTTATCTGTCGCCGCATACCTGATGTGAAGCTTCTCCGGCTGAGTATTCCGGGAAGAGTTTCCAATGATATCGGGAATCGCCTCTGACACCACCCCCTGACGGTATTCGGGGAGATGATGATATGCAGGTGCCCGGCTGCCTGTTGAAGGGACAGGCGTATCGCCATGAGTCAGGTCGGTTGTCTGAAGCGTATCTCTGATAGCGTCGGATATATCACTGATGATCTCCTTTTTCCGGCCCAGTTGGATTTTCTGGTTGCCTGTTGAAGGGACAGGTGTGTCACCATGAGTCAGGTCAGTTGTCTGAAGCGTACCCCTGATGGCGTCTGATATATCACTGATGATCTCCTTTTTCCGGCCCGGTTGGATTTCCCGGCTGCCTGTTGAGGCTGCAGGTGTATTACCATGGATCAAATCAGTTGTCTGAAGCGTATCCCTGATGACGTCGGATATACCACTGATGATCTCTTTTTCCCGGCTCAGGTGAATTTCCCGTTTTGCAGGGTGAACATTCACATCAACGAGCGACGTGTCGATTTTGATACTCAGATACGCCACGGGAAACCTGCCTTTTGGAATGAGGGTGCCATATCCTTTACGAATGGCCCTGACAATCTGTGGTGATGTGACGGGACGTCCATTCACACAGAGATGTATCTCCCCGGCATTCGGGCGACAGGCCTCCGGGCGTACAATGGCGCCATCCACCCTCATCACCGGGGTTCCTGCACTGAGAGGTATTATATGCCGGGAGATCTCAGTTCCAAATACCTGTGCAATGGTCTGCAGCATCGTTGTCGTGCGCTGGGTTCTGAGTTTCTCTTTCCCGTTTACTCTCAGACGAAATGCAGATTCAGGATGTGCAAAGGCTTCTGCTTCAACCGCACGATAAATATGAAGCAGTTCAGTCTCCTTTGACTTTAGGAATTTCCGGCGGGCAGGAGTGTTGAAGAAAATATTGTCGACCAGTATTGTTGTGCCCTGTGGTGCGGACACCTCTGAAACAGAGAGTATCTCCCCGCCTTCAATGATAATTTCTGTGCCCGCATCATTGTCCTCTGCCCTCGTTGTCAGAGTAATCCGTGATACGGCAGCAATACTTGCAAGTGCCTCACCCCGAAAACCCATCGTATGTATTCTGGAGAGATCGTCCGGACTGTGAATCTTACTGGTCGCATGGCGGACAAAAGACATCCGTGCATCAGACGCCTGCATACCACACCCGGTATCAGACACCTGAACCGAGCTGATATGCTGCGTGCCGACGGTGATGTCCACCTTTATCATATCTGCACCGGCATCCACCGCATTCTCCACCAGTTCTTTCACCACAGATGCAGGCCGTTCAATCACTTCACCGGCAGCGATCGTGTTAACGGTCTCATCGTCTAACAGGCGGATAACTCCCGTGTCTCTCTTTTCAGGCATCAGCACAAACCCTTGTCACACCTTCTTCTGGAGTTCATAGAGCTTTACAAGCGCCTCACGCGGTGTCAGTGAATCCGGATCCAGGTTTTTCAGTTCAATGAGAGCCGGGCTTTCCGTGGCACAACCACCCCCGGGGGCATCCATCAAGAGCATCTGAGTATACCGCGGGGCACGTCTCCCTTCAGATACCGGTGTCCGCTGCCGTTCCTGTTCAAGCACTTCCCCTGCCCTCTGTATCACCTTTCCGGGAATACCCGCAAGGCGCGCCACATGAATACCATAACTTCTGTCTGTTGCTCCCGGTATCAGTTTCCTCAGAAAAACCACATCACTCCCCGTCTCTTTCACCGCAAAATGACAGTTTTTCACCCTTTTCAGGTCTGCTTCAACCTCCACGATTTCATGGAAATGGGTTGCAAACAGGGTCCGCGGCCCCCGTTTTCCGGTCCCGTGCAGGAATTCAAGAACAGCACGTGCAATCGAATACCCGTCAAGGGTTGATGTACCTCTGCCAATTTCGTCAAGAATCACGAGGCTGCGTTCGGTCACATTATTGAGAATATTGGCAAGTTCCACCATCTCAACCATAAATGTCGACTGACCGCTTGCAAGATCATCAAATGCACCGACACGGGTGAAGACACGGTCAATGATGCCGACAACGGCCCGGGCAGCAGGCACAAAACTCCCCATCTGTGCCATGATACAGATGAGGGCAACTTCCCGCATATAGGTGGATTTTCCTGCCATATTGGCACCGGTGATGATGACGATCTGATCCATTCCCGTATCGAGCTCAGCGTCATTCGGGACAAATCCGACGGATGAAAGACTCTCTTCCACCACCGGATGACGGCCATCGGTGATCAGAAGGCGTCCGGAATCTTCAATAACAGGACGTGTATATCCGTTTTCAGCGGCAGCATCCGCAAGGGCAGAGAAGAGGTCAAGACGGGCAATTGCCTGCGCGGTTGCCTGTATGGAGGGAACAGCCTTTTTCAGACGGATGATGATCTCTGCATAGAGTTCTTCTTCAAGGGCACTCTGACGCTCTTGTGCATGCGCAATCTTCTGCTCCATCTCCTGTAGTTCCGGGAGGGTAAACCGTTCGCCGTTAGTCAGGGTCTGCTTTCTGAGATACTCCGGCGGCACAAGCGAGAGATTTGCCTTTGTCACTTCGATATAATATCCAAATACTTTGTTATACCCGATCTTCAGTGATTTTATACCGCTGCGGTCCCGCTCCTGCTGCTGGAATGATGCAATCCAGTCTTTACCGCTACGGCTGATATTCTGTATTTCGTCCAGTTCACTACTGAACCCTTCCCGTATTACCCCGCCAGTCCGTGCCAGCACAGGCGGGTCATCAACAATTGCAGCACAGATCAGGGAAACCTGATCCGTGTGATCCCTGATGCCTGCCTCTATTTCAGAGAGAAGAAGAGGAGTCATGCTGTCATCTAAGGAGAGCACGTCCCGGATCCCGGGTGACCGTTCCAGCGAATCACGGAGTGTGAGAAGATCCCGGGGACCCACATTACCATATGCAATTCTGCCGGCAATGCGTTCAATATCCGCAAACCGATGCAGGTGACTTCTGATAATTTCACGCCGGAGTGGTTCATTCAGACAGTAGTCGACGGCATCCAGACGCGCCATTATCTCCTCTTTATCGGTAAGGGGACTGGTGATGAATGTGCGGAGAAGGCGACCGCCCATGGCAGTCTTTGTCCGGTCAAGGACCGAGAGAAGGGTATGTTCCGTCCCACCGTCACGAATATTGCGTATCAGTTCAAGATTGCGCATCGTGATTGCGTCAAGCAGCATACCACGCTCAGGCAGCCGTGTATACAGTGTAGTGATATGCCCCAGATCACACTTCTGTGTCTCTGTGGCATACCGCAGACAGGCACCGGCTGCAGTCACTGCTTCATCCATGTCATTACAGCCAAATCCCCCCAGAGTTGATACACCAAACTGCCGCGTTAACCGGGACAGCGCCTCTTTATAGTCAAAGTATTCTGTGCCGCAGGGTGTGATAGCTATTCCCCGGCCCTCAAAAAGAGGCTGCAGCCTCGGGGACAACGATTGAGGCAGGAGACATTCCCGCGGCCCGGTACGGTCTATTGCAGAGAGAAGACCATTACCTCCGTCATCTGCCCTGCATGTGGTGACAAAGAATTCACCCGTGGTGATGTCCAGAAATGCAAGACCAAAGCTGGTTTGTTTCAAATCAGGGACGACTGCCATAAGATATGCCTGCCCCTCAGAAGGAACCATCGAAGAGTCTATCACCGTGCCCGGGGTGATGACACGGACAACATCACGTTTCACAACACCCTTTGCTTTTTTTGGATCTTCAACCTGATCACAGACGGCCACACGGTATCCTTTCTTCACCATACGGGCAATATAGGCTTCTCCTGCATGAATCGGGACACCGGCAAGAGGCATACGCTCTCCATTTTGGTCCTTACCGCGTGAGGTAAGGGTGATGTCAAGTTCCCGTGATATCAGTTCGGCATCCTCCCCAAACGTCTCGTAGAAGTCCCCCATCTGAAAAAAGAGAACACAGCCGGGATACCGTGATTTCATCTCATAAAACTGCTTCATTGCAGGTGTTGGTCCTTTGCTCATCTCGACTCAGTATAGGAGTCTACCTTTGGCGATATGAGTCTTATTACGTGAACATATGGTAGCCAAAAAAGAAGATTATGAAAGAGAGATGGCATGACTGATCTTTGGTATCTCGATACTGTCATAGAAATATTCTGTATACCCGTCGGGGAAGATAACCGTCGTCTCTGCAGGAGATAAATCCACAGATATGAGCGGGGCAAACCAGTAATCTGAAAGGATTTCACTGGCACGGGTAAATGATAATGCCGGTGTTGTGTAGGTCATCTCACTGTCACCGGTATCGACATGTGCATATCCATTGATCAGAAATGAAGCAGAATTTGTTGTCACTTCACTTACCGAGACCTCTTTTCCGGAATTGCTCTCCAGAGCACCCTTTAATTCAGTGGCAGGATCTGCAATACGCAAGAATACCGCAATTTTTTCAGCCCAGCCAAGATTATATGAGAATGTAACCGTCGCATCCCCGTTCTCTGACACATTAATAGAAAGAGATTCAGCAGTAAATGCTGATGCCGGAGCCGCCATGACTGAGAAGAAACATAATATGGCAAGAATTGTCAGTATTTGTTTCATAATATAACACCTGACACCCAATATGTTCCCCGAGTATTTTATTCCTTTGTTGCGAATGCGTTGCGCATGCCAGAAATAGTCGATATTCTTATTAGTATCAAAGAAGAGAAATTCTAAGAAATGGGCATTACAACTCGGGGGTATTCTCTACTTGCCATCTTTCTCTGGATGCTCATCATCCTTGGGTTCATGACACTCGCCCAGGTGGTTAACCTCGAAATATTCTTTGTATTATGGTTGATTGGGGTGCTCGTAATCATTGAACTGACCGACCCACCGTTCATTGAACCAAGAATGATCAGGTATGCAAAATACCTGGCCGCCGGAGGCGTAATCATCTTCGGAATTATTGTGCTGCAGAAGATCATGGAGATTATCGGTTCATGAAGAGGTATACCGCCCCCATCATCTTCATCTGGCTGGCCATCCTCTTTGCAGTTTTGCTGATGCCATACACCGCAGAACCTGAAATATATGCGATAAGCAATGTCGAAGGGGCCGGGATTTTTAAGAACCCAATCGCCCTGAAACAGATTTCGCAGGAGAAAACCGCTGACCTTCAGCCGCTGATGCAGGACTTCCTTGGCTCCTCCGGAACCATTGTTCTGAATGTGCGCTTAAATAATTTTGAAGATGCGCAAGAGGATCTTGCCGAGTACCGCAGGGCGGCATCGCAGTTTGACCGTCTCGTTATCAACCTGGATATGAGCGAGTCTGAAATTGGTGAATTCAGGAAGAACAATGCAGAAAACATCAGAAATCTTGAAGAACTGCTCAACGATTCAATCGCATTTGATGAACTGAACCGCCTTGAAATTCAGTATCAGAACGAAGACAATCCTGAGATGATGTATTCCATCGCATATGAAGGGGAAGCACTTCGCGAAAAGATCACACAGGAATTCGGGCAATACCAAAAGAACACTGCTGCAATGGCAAAGACAGGGAGAGCGATTGAAGTGGACCCTGAAGCAATGGAATCTTCTGTTGATCACTTTGCAGACCATATCAGAGAAATTGAAGGCAGGCAGGAAGAACGGATTGTCCGGGCATCAGATACCGCCATAACATTCAATGAAGAGCTGACACTTGCCACAAATCCTTCCGGTGGTATATATGGCGATGGAATTCATGCAGCAGGAGTATATTCGCGGACAGGAGATATTCCCACAGGAGAACCTGTCACCCTCTACATCGACAGCAGAGAATTCGCCGTTTCAGCCTGTACGAATACAGGAGAGTATGGCATCCCGTTTACTATTCACCACATGTATGCAGGCACACATCTTGTTTATACACGGGCCGGCAATGTATTCTCCCCGATCATACCGGTCTCTGTTGCCGGGACAGCAGGCGTGCTGACACTCAATGTATCTGTGATGGGCAGTACTGTGCTTTCTTCAGGCAGACTGACAACTGAATGTAGGGATGTCTCCGATGCACCGGTGACCATCTACCTCAGGGGTCTGGATAACGAAACAGAGACGACAGTATATACAGACAGCTCGGGTGCATATTCATATGAAACAGAGGTCAGACCGGGAGATTACATTATCCAGTCAGTCTTCTCAGACCCGGGTTTTCCGGTGAATGAGTGCAGAAGCAGGGAATCTGTAGTCTCAGTCGGCCAAAATGACCTCCTCCTCTATCTATTACTGTTCACAATTGTTGCAGCGGGTGCCGGATACCTGATACTTCGCCGCAGATATAATAACAGAGAAAAAGAAGGGTCGCCCGAAGAGACAAGTGAACCTGATACAACAGAAGAGCATCCTTCCACGAGTCCCCTGCCTGAAAGAGCAGAAGATACGCGTGGAGACAGTCGGTCAGAAGCCACTGCAATACAGGATTTCCGCAGCAGATATATTTCGCAGAGAACTACACTCTCACCTGCTGATGCCTCCCGTATACTGGGAGAAGGACTTACTGCCGCAATTGGGTTCTATACCGGACAGAAGTGCAGACCGTCTGAGACGATGCGAGAACAGGCAGACAGACTGGAAGGCAGATGCCGGGAACAGGCATACGTGTTTGTAACCATGTATGAAGCAATGGTCTACGGAAAATACCACCAAAAAGGGGATGAACTTCTCGTGGCGTGGGACGAGGCCATCCGGTGCATGGGTGCCGCATGAAACAGACCACAGGAAACATACTGGTAGTTGCAGCGTTGATACTTGCAGGCATCGTGATACTTAGCTATCTCTCCTCAACAGATGCTGAACTATCCCGCTATAACGGCGGATGGAACGGCACCTCCGCTTTCTATGACCAGCTTGACAGAACCGGCAGCACTGCCATTACGTCCTATGCCATTCTCCGTTCAGCACCTCCTGAGACGTTAATCATGGTTGAACCACACGCTCTGCCTGAAGAGGAAACAGACAGTATCAGGCAATTTGTGAGAGACGGTGGGACGCTTATTGTAATTGCAAAAAATGAATCGGCAAACAGTATCCTGGAGGCCATGGGAAGTTCCATCAGGATTCATGAATCCATACTGTCAAGCATCGACAGGGAATATGCAGACCCGCGTATGGTAATCGCCTACCGGGCACAGGACCACAGACTTCTCAAAGGCGTGGAGAGCATTGCCCTGAACCAGCCGTCAACACTGACCGGTGGGGAGATACTGCTTCAGACCTCAGTTATCTCGTGGATTGACAGAAATAACAACGGGAGGGCAGACGGTATGGAGACGTTTGGCAAAGAAACTGTGATGGCACGCGAGTTTCTTGAATCCGGGGAAATCATTATTCTTTCAGACAGCGGAGTTCTCATCAACAGTATGGATACCACGGTATCTGAACGGGACAATACACGATTACGAAATAACCTTGCTACCGGTATGGATACAGCCTATGACACCATCGCTTCACAGCCATTTGAAACGGATGGTGCCCTGCAGGCCGTTACCGGTGCAAAAAATACAACCATCATTAAAATATTAGTATTATTACTAATTACAGGCATTATCTGCGCCGCATATGCACGGAGAATACTATAAATCAGCATATCAGGGAAAATAAATGACACGATATAAAAATACAGACTCAGTTACACAGATCTCAGATAAGTATTTCCAGATGCGGGATGAGATAAGGCAGTTGGTTGTCGGAAATGATGAACTCATTGAAATGATAGTCATTGCCGTTCTCTCAGAAGGTCATATACTGATAGAAGGGGTGCCCGGCACTGCCAAGACAACACTTGCAAAGACCTCTGCGATTCTTTTAGGCTGCGAATTCCACCGGTTTCAGTCCTCGGTTGACAGTCAGCCGGCAGATATCATCGGCATACAGTTCTGGAACGCTGACAGGAATATATTTGAACTGAAGAAAGGACCAATTTTCACGAATATCCTTCTTGTTGATGAGATTAACCGCCTCCCGCCCAAAACCCAGAGTGCATTCATCGAGGCACTCTCGGAGACACAGGCAACCATCGACGGAACCGAATATCCCCTTCCCCATCCCTTTTTTACCATTGCAACCCAGAACCCCATGGAATTTGAAGGGACATTCCCCCTCATCGAGGCACAGAAAGACCGGTTTATGTTCTCAGTCAATGCGACACAGCTCTCTGCTGAAGATGAATTTGAGATCATCCGGCGTGAACGGGACGGTATGCTCAACTGGAAAACATTTGCAAAAAACATGTCGCCGCTTTTTACCAGAGAAGGCATTCTCAATGATGTGAAATATGTTAAACAGATCCATGCAGGAGAAGAGATTCTTTCATACATACGGGATATTATCATGGCAACGCGTGAACATGCGGATATTGCACTGGGTTCAAGCAGCCGCGGGTCGATTGCTCTTATTCGGGGGAGTCGGGCAAAGGCGGCACTGGAGAACAGAGATTATGTCATTCCTGATGATGTAAAGGCAGTAACCCTGCAGGCACTTCAGCACAGGATCATTCTCAGACGTGAGGCAGAGATCAGCGGAACAAACGCTACAGCCGTCATCCGGCAAATCCTTGATTCTGTCGAGGTGCCCTGAGACGTGCAGCCAACCCGTCTCTGCAGGGCAGTAATGCTCCTTGGCGGAGCATTTTTGGTATCTGCATGGATCTTCGATGACCCGTCATTTTTCTTCGCAGGAGGTGCCGTATGGCTATTTCTCCTCCTTTCCCTGCACACGAGCATCTCTGCTGCCCGGAATGCAGCGCACCACCTGACGGGAGAGAGACAGACGAAAGAGCGTTTTTCCCGTTCAGGTACCCGGATACACATGACAACGACCCTCAGCAGCCAGGTTCTGCCCGGATATTGCCTGGAAGCAGAGGATATTCTTCCGGATTCTGCCACAGACATCATAGGGGAAACGAGGGGCATCATCTCCGATGAGGACGGAACCTGCACACTGCAGTATTCCTTCCGGCTTCTCGCCCATGGCACCATTCATCCTGGCGGGGTCATCCTCCGCTGTTCGGATGCCTTCTTTACTATCGGGGTTTCGATTCAGAATTCTCCACTGCAGGGTCCGGCCCTCTTTGCATTTCCGGAAAAAGGGCCGGGATACGAAGGTTCGGGAGGATACAGTGACAAGGAGACAATGCGCAGGACACCTATGAAAAGCAGCGGTGTCCGTTCATTCCGTGAATTTCGGCAGGGGGATAATATACGGGCCATTGACTGGAAGATGACGGCCAAATACGGAACAACATATGTGCGTGAATATGCCGGTATTGAAGGGGGGACGGCAACACTGGTTGTTGATCTCCCTGATGATACGACAGTTGTTACTGAAGAGATTTTTTCCGGTGTACGAAAGGCAGTCATCCAAAGAATTGCAGAGATACAGGACCGGCGTGAATCTTCCCTGATAGTTGTTCTGGCAGGATGCGAGATTGTAGCAATGATGGATATTGTTCCGGGTGCTGATATTCTTCATGAACTCTCCGGTATACTCACTCCAAAAAAACGCATACACTCACTCTATCGGGCGTATTCTCCGGTAATGCTTGCAATACGGATGCGGGCTGCAGGAGGACAAATGCCTCTGACCACTATGGCACAGACAGCTGTTGAGACATACAGCAGGTCAGCAGACCAGATCAGATTTGAGGAGACGATGTACCGTGTACTGGCATCATCCCACGATACAGAAATTCAATGTTATACCACCGGAACAGGGGATCTCAGCCACATCTGGGCCATGGCAACCGCCGCGTATGCATTGCACCGCCAGGTGAGGATATTTCTCCCAAAGGAATCATTCGGAGAAGATATCAGAAAAGTTGCAGAGTTCTTTAATGCAGGCTCACTTGAGGTGATACCATGACGTCCGGCCGATGGAGAACAGGATGTATCTGCATCGCAATTCTTGGTGCCATAATCTCTCTTGCCTTTGGGGGAATCATGGAAATAATCATCCCGGGGAGTGTGATCCTGGCTGCGATAACCGTTCTGGGGAAAAGAGAGAACACCGCCCTGTATATCCTGGCTGCCGGTCAACTGCTGGTTTATGGAGCTGCCTGTGGTTCATATATCGCAGCTGTCGTCTGCGAAGTCAGCCTCTTTGCTGCGGTTGCAGGGAATACACGAATGAAACTGCTTATTGCAACCACCATCTCTCTCGCCATTCTGGCTGCAGCAGCACAGCAGATGCATCATACCGGATGGTGGACTGCAGGGCTTGTAATTCTCTGCGCAATTCTTGTCATTTCAGGGTATGCCCGGGAAGAAGCGATATCACGGGCAATGAGGAGTAATTCAGATGAATAACATCATTTCCAAAGAATATCAGTCACCGATACTTCTGATCGTAATTGCACTATTTCTGATTGTTCCGGTGTTTATCTCCGGAAGAACAGATCTGCCCGCAGCAACCCTGGTTGTTGCATCATGCGCCTGCTTTTTTGGCGCAGTATTCCTGATGGTCACACGACCAGAGGAAGGTATTCCGGCAGATGTGGCATCACTCTTTTCAACAGGCCTTATGATCAGCTACGCCCAGGTTGTGGCTGAACTGGGGGCTTCAGGCCCGGCACATTTCATTCCGGATGGGGACACGGTACGCCAGTTCAATCCGGCAGACGCTACCCAAAGAATACCAAAACCGGGTCCCACAGTAATTGTGCCAGAACCGGAAACAGGAGGAATCTTTTCAGTGCCTTCCGGGATGCCGGTAATGGAGAAACTTCGCCGTTCCGGTGAACTGCAAATCCCCCACGAGATCACTGACATCTGCACGGCCATTTCAGAAACAGAACGTGATCTGGTACATGCAGCAGAAGATGTAGAGGTGACAGAAGAAGGGGAGAACATCGTTGTCAGATTCTCAGGATTCAGGTTTACCGCAGCGTGTGAACAGGTACGGTCTGAGTCTCTGAAGATCTGTGAAATTGCTCCCTGCCCTCCCTGCAGCCTTGCAGGGTGCATCCTTGCTGCGGGAACCGGGATGGTGTGGAAAATTGAGGGAATCGCTCCCTCACCTGAAAAAAATGAGATGATACTTACCTTTGGTCGTATGGAGGACGCACATCCACCCAGAGATGGAGGTCCCGGTACGACGCATTGACCCGTTTGGCGCCTGACACAGAATCGTCAGGCACCATATCCATGAAGAGCAGGAACTGAATTCTGTTTGCTCCAACATCGGTTACGGTAAAGTTGTAGGGAATCTCAGCAGTCTCATTGTGCATCACTGCTACCGGAATCCGATCCAATAGTCCCATTGAATAGATTTCTGATCGGTTTTCTTCAGCAATCCAGGTCTGGTTCATTGCCCAGGTCTCAATGACATAGTTCACCGGTGCGTATTCATGATTTCCGACTCCGATGATCGCCTGCTGCGGTGTGCCCGCGGGAAACCGATCGGGGTAATCCGCTGCCATCCCTTCTTCTCCCAGAATATAAAATTCCGTGAAGTGCTCACCCTCCTTCGGCACAACGATCACAAATACGGTGGTGATAACGGCAGCGAGGATGGCAATGATGAGGATATACGAGAGGGCACGGTCAAGTGAACTCTGGTCTTCAGAGAAAAGTTCGGTTCTTGCCTCATCATACCATTCCCGTACCGGCAGGGAAAACCGCTCTTCCCGGCCCAGCATGGCGCGGCGGTAATGGGCGACCAGCACCATCATTACCGTGAAGACGGACAGGGAGATAACAATCGGATCCAGTCGTATTCCCCACGGCGTATAATTCAGCGCAAGCCCAATCAATGGTACCACAGCTATTGAAAGTCCAAATGAGAGTGCGGTTCGTTCAAGCGTATCTATCTCTTCTTTTCCGGGGAACAATGCTGCGATGAGTGCATATCCGGGAATAAAGAGCACTACCGGAAGGGCAAATATAATCCTCAGCGGACTTTCATTCAGATACGGTACATATATTGTCAGAACCGCAATGCCCAGCCAGATCAGGATTCCTGCGAGATCGCGAAACCAGATGCCTGTTCCAAAGGCCGTATAGAGATCTTCTGTTGTCAAGGATTTTGCCATAAATATCCAAAAAAAGAGAAAATGTTCAGATACGCCGCATACAGACTGCTGCCATTCCAATACCTGCCACAAGTCCTATCATAGGCAGCGGCGTCTGTGTTGCAGCAGGTTCAGGAGTTGCAGTGGCTGACGACGCAGTGGGAACCGTTCCCTGTGTCGGGACCAGTGTCCGGGTTGAAGTACCCGCATCATCTGAAGAATAATACATCAGTGCATAGGTACCCTGTCCCGGCACAGAGGCCCGCACCTGACTGCCTCCAATGACTTCACTGGGCATGATGGTCCAGCTTCCCCCGATATACCGTGCAATGAAGAATGAATGGAGATCATCAGTCTTTTCCATTGAGGATGGAATCGTAAAAACAATCGTTCCTGAATTGCCTGCATAATCCCCGGTAAATATCAATGAGTATGCATCCCCTGCTGTTTTCCAGTCATCAGGAACATCAGCGGCCGATGCAAGCATCAGCATGGCAGTGCTCGCTTTAGCCGGAGAGAAGGTCACATCTTTACCGATGGAAGATATTGAGGACTCACCGGAAACTTCTGTCTGCGTTGGCGTTGGCGCTGTTGTCGGAATATCACTGTCGTCGTTATCAGACCCGGATGAATGCGGAATGGGAGTGGAGGTAGGAGTGGAGGTAGGAACCTCAGTCGTGGGGACAGGAGTATGTGATGAACCGGATCCCAGCGTGATATCTTTGCTCATCACGTATGCTCCGCCGTCAATACTCACAACAATAAGAAGTGTTCCCGCATCAATTCCCCTCACATTAAAAGTAATTGACGAGTCCTCGGGCCCGGTCTTGGTGCCGACAAGGTTCAGACGGCTTTTCACGGTTGCTTCATCCATCGTCATACCTTCAAGCCAGAGTTTATTGTAGACACCGGCTGAAATCGACGCACTTTCATCAATTGTACAGGAACCGCTTTCGTCGGATATGATTGAGAGCGTCTTGATAACACCACCGGATCCCTCCTGATAATTCACACGGAGAAATTCGGATTTTTCAGCATATGCAATGATTCTTCCACCGGAGAGAGAAAATGGCATATTCAGGTTGGCAACCTCAAACGAAAACGGTGATCCGGTGCCCACATCGTAGTAGCCCTCAATCAGGAGGGAGAAGGATGAAGCGTCAGGAAGATCCTGAACGGATATCGAAATTTGATCACCTTCTCCTACCTGATCAGGAGAAATCGCAACTGACACTGCCCCTGCTACAGTAATACAGGAAATGAATATCCCGAATAGGAGAGACAGAAAAATAACAGCATTTCTTGGAATCATTTAATATAATTCACAATAAAAACATAAAAATATATAGCATCACGCGCCACCATAAGAATTATTTATTTATAGAGTGTTAGGAGGACGCATATGATAGTAAAATTACAGCAAACAATTACAATGTGCCTGTTACTGGCATTGGTTGCCGGAAGTCCGGCAGCAGCAGCCTTTGTCGAGGTTGAGCTTGATACAAATTACTCGTATCTCAATACCAGTTTCCAGTATCTGAAAGTGGATGACCTGATGCAGCTGGACCAGACAGAAATGTCCATTCATCAGGCAACCTCATGCGGAAATGAAGTTAAGACCATCACATCCCCGTTTGTGAGAAATGTGGAACGGGAATTTACCGATACACAGGGAACGATTGGAGGAGCGACCATCACCATTGCTGAGGCGTCATCCACGGTGACCATCGGCAGGGCGTATTCGACAAACGTCTTCACAGACCTTTATGTCCCTGCATTTGCAGCCAAAATCCCCGGAAAGGAGGGAGTCATCGGACTGGGCAAGTATAATAACAGTGCAGCAAGTGGGGATTTCACCACCTGGGGTGACTGCTTCCGCCTGCAGGAAGCGATGTACTTCTTTGCCGGTGCAACAGACAGTGAGTATGAAGGTATCATCTACCGGATCGATCCCCCGGGAGGCCCGGTCAATGAAGGAATCGTAAAGGTGGGCGCCACCGGCCCGTACTATGACCCCGCCAATCTCGGAGATACCCTGACACATGTGAACAATGTGGTATCACACGCAGATTACACAACAGACAGGGTCGGATCACTTTCATTACCAAGACCAACAACAGACGGAAAATACGCGGTTTCAGCGCTTGCCTACTTCCCCGAAAATGAGACATTCCATGTCCATGGAGGCCTGCCGGTCATCATCATGGACGGTGACCGTAAAATCCTCTGGAACGGTTCAACCGCAGCACCAACATTCATCCAGAATGTAAGCGAGGATGTAACCGTCACATTTGACAACATAGCAGATATCTCAAACATGTCATACGCACTGGTGAATACCGACGAGCAGTATGACGCAATTGTCCACGTCGATACCACTAATCTTCTTGAGGCAGCACGGACAAGCTGGCAGAATCTGATCCCATCATCACCTGCAATGCCACAGATTCTTGAAGATGGTATCCGCAGCTTTGGTCCGGGCCCCGATGGTGCCTACACCTATGCAATAAAACTGACAAGTGAACCTGTTTATCCACCATTTGCAACTGACAAAACGCTTGCAATTACACCGGGATACGGCATATCTGATGTGGAGAGGAATGGTAACAGCATTGTCATCCCCGCAGAACAACTAGATGCCCTCGTACCTGGAAATTACCAGCTGTATGCTCTCGGTACAGATGCAGAGTATGACATGCTGGCACTCGACCAGCTCAGCGTTGTTATCACCGAAATCATGACTCAGGAGACAGATATCAAGGCAGGGTGGAATATGATATCAGTCGATGTGGTTAACGATACCCCGGTGTTCCCCCCCGGATTTTTACCGCCGCTGTTTATCTATAACATAACAGCCGGAAATTACGATACAGTTCCGGTTGATGAAATCATTCCTGGAAAGGGATACTGGGCTGCATCAAATTTACCGGGACAGATCATTGCAACCGGGGTGCCCCTGAACTCATACACCGTGCCTCTGGAGACAGGCTGGAACATGGTTGGTTCACTAAGCAGACCAGTCGCCATAGCAGATGCAACAGTCGTCCCGGAAGGTTCCCTGATACCTGATTCAGCATACTGGTATAATACGACCTCACGAAAGTATGATCTCGTTGAAACGATTAACCCCGGAGATGGCATCTGGCTGAATGCAGGCCAGGATTGCACATTCTCCCTTTCAATCTAATTTATCCCGCTTTTTTGTGTTTACTACAACTGAATAAAAATCAATATCCTTCAATATTGTTTTATCCGTACGAATGAACTCCATACGCCTGCAGAAAATTAATCTGCCAGAAAAAATGAACGATAATATTGTGGGTGGGTTAATTATCCATTCTCCACCGAATAAAAATAATTCAGCACTGATCAAAAATACTTCCATCTGAGAAGATGAAGGCACATCGTTGTTTCATATAGCAATGTCACTCCCACACTGGTTCTTAAGAAAACCCTTCTTCAGGAGGCAATGATATCCTCCGGGAAGTGAAACATCTCTCATGCCCACTGTGTGCACACCTTCTCCCTGTTTGATATGAACACCTGTAGGGGTGTCTCAATACAAGACGCACAGGATGGCATGAAATTGGTGAGCATGAAACCTGATTCACTGTACGCACATAAAATGTGAAGACCAAAATGAAAGAAGGATCATCCATTTACCCATTCATTACTTTGTAGCGTTTTTTGCTAACATCAGACCACCATTATCTCGTCTGCATTCCTTCAGATTGAAATTGGTTTTCATCTTTTTTTCTCAAACATCTGCCACACATCCCCTGGTGACTGCTCACCCAACTGAAGCCAGGGACACCTGGGGTTTTGCGGCCACACAGTATGTCTCAATCGCCACATTCTGGTCACGATCCATTACAAGCCCACAATGCGGGCAAGTATAGACACGATCGGATAATATTTCCTGACAATCATTCCACATATGAAGCACCACTGCGATGTGTCCCTGAGATACTCCATTACCAGCTGGAAGAGACAGGCTTCTTCTGCTTTGATCTGTGTGATACTGACATCCCTCCGGCCACATCATCAGCAATGCTTTTTGTCAGGTGGTGGTTCTGCTGCACATTCCTTGTTCAGATCTTCAAAGGCAATCACACATAGCATATCAGCAAATCAACCTCCGGCTGACCTGATGGATAAAGTCGAGGTGTTCTGTTTGTCCGATCAATTCATGGAATCATTGCAACGATCTTCCGGGCCTCCTCATCGGTGTGGAAGAATCTGGAATTCTCATAATCTCATGCTCACCATGTGTTCACGCCCCTCCAAATCCATTCTCTCCATATTAGTGATAAAATCAAAACAGCGAATGGTCACAGAAGAATACCAAAAATGGAAATATCTCTGCGTTTTGATGCTCGGGATATTTACTTGCCATTGGGATTGTGTATCACAGTCTCTTCGAACCTATATTCAAAAATACAATTTTATTCAGTATCCGAAAGACCAGATGATGAAATTCCGACCTCAGATAAAATTGATACGATTTCATAAACAAACTGCGCAATCATTGATAGTCAGATGGGGTTCGTCGCCCATATAGCATCATATGGTTTATTGGAGAATAAATGGGGAAAACAAAACACAATGGGATCTGAAAAAAATAGATCCTGCCGGATTCTTCAACTATTTTTTAACAAAAAATATGACTGATTGAACGACCTCCATGAAATCATGAAGATACTGTTTGATCTTGCTCCCCCTCAAATCGTATTTTGAGAAACGAGGGCGCCGTTCCAACACAAATCAGGCTAGCATACACCCCTTGCACCTATTTTCCGAAATGGAAATGCCCTTTTTCTATTGTCTACGAATATCCCGGATGACTTCCCCGGCCCGGTGATGAAATCACCGAATATCACATTAGCCACCCATAACACCCGCGTCAACCGGCCCTTCCGGAGATGTATGCCAAAGTATGTTTCAGCCCAATATCATCCCCTGTATCCGCCCCAAAGATATCCTGAAGAACGTAGAGTCGCCGACTCAGTTTTCCTGTCCGCCAAAAATAAAATCGTGATCAACATAGAAACGGGCAAAATCTGATGAAATCAATACCCATCTTCGGAAGCATATCTCCCCCGGCAATGAAACAGTTCAGAGAATTGGCCCTAGATTATCATAAAAAACGGGGAGAGATGTGCCAGCATTTGTTGAACGGTTGAGTGGCTGGAGGCCCGACACGGCGAGGACATGCCCCGCAGAGGGGGCTTCACGAAAAAAACGAATGGCCACGAGTTGGTGCCGAGCACATGCTTCCCAATAGTATTTACAGGAATAAATCGGCGAGATGCCCCCAAGCACTGGGAAAGGAGATTACTGACGAGTATCCTGCATTCCCGGTGACACATAACTATGAGGAGAAAAAAGAGCCACCATATTAGTTTGATTGCAGTTTAGTTGACATATTTTCAGCATTCTGAAAATAGACAAACTCGTTATGTGTCGTACTTGACACCTAACGAGCACAATTATTTCAATCAATGAAATTCGCCCCATTTTTAATTTTAGTCGAAATTCAGCAATTTTGGATCTGGCTCGTTATGAATTTGCGGGAATGTAGGGAGTATGGCATAGCCAATTCACTGACCCCAACAAACCCAATCCATGTGCTTGATTTTGTCAAACACAGAGAAGGGAACTGCCCCTGAGAGGAGTTTCCCTGCACATGATCAGTCATGCCGCGAAAGGGGGAAGTACTGCTGATAAACATCCCTTCTTTCATCAACATCAGTATGCAGATATATTTCAGTGGTCTGGATAGAGGAATGGCCCAGATTCTCCTGCACAACCCGGAGATTTTTAGATCTCCGGTATAATTCAGAAGCATATGAATGGCGAATTTTATGGGGAGTAATTCCTTTAGGGGCCCATTTCCTGAAGAGATGCTGAACCGTGCGGGGTGAAATTGCATGCCCCATCTGCCCCACAAACAGAGGGCCATCTATCCTCCCCTCAGTAAACTTCTGAATCTCTTCAAGAGTATCGTCATCAACAAAGACAATCCGTACTTTCCCACCTTTACCCAACACACGGATGGTATAATCATCAAAATCGATATCAGAGAGTGTCATACCACACAGTTCAGAAACACGAACTCCGGTAGCATATATCAGCCGGATAATCAGCCTGTCGCGGAAATCAGTATCAGGAATTGACCCCAGCAGTCGCATCATCTGATTATGCTTGAGATATTTGAGTTCTTTCTCTTTAATTCTGGGCCGGCCCACTGCCGGAAGTGGATTGGATTCAACAATTCCCTGGGTATACAGGTAGCGGTAGAATGATGACAGTGATGAGATAATCCGGTGCAGAGTTGTGGCTTTATAGTCACGCAATGACATCAGGAAAGCCAGGTAATCATCAATTATAATCGGAGTCGTATTCACCCCCGTATCAAGGCAACCATTGGCCGGATCATGCCAGTGTGCTTCAAGTTTTCCCACACCCTTGTTACGGCAGATCCAGAGATAGTATCCGAATTTTCGGATCACCCGCCCATAGCTCGTTATCGTACCAGGCGAATAATTCCTCATTCTGAGGTGGTGTAAGAACCGTGGAAGCCACTCTGAAAAATAATCGCCCTGCATAGATATTTCTTTAATTTAACCGTTTATATGCTTTTTGCGCAGAATCTTCATTTCACGCAAAAAGTTTCACCCACAGATACAGACACAAAAACAAGATATTCCGAATATCCTGAAGACAAAAATCAGGATATTTTGATCCAAATTTCCTGAACAATCAGCCAGAAATACCCCGGAAAATACTGAAAAATGCAGCTCCACCCCTCGTAACAAAACGTAACAACAGCCATTCTGCCGAAAATTTCATCCCATTTCAAACCATTCAGATTTATATCACATCCATTCAAAGAGCAGGGAGAACAGAACAGATACAGAAAAAGGGCAGATCTATACAAGTAACAGATTGTAACACCCACTGCTTTGCTGAAAATTAACGATTATTTTTCAGCTTCAGATTACACCCACACAGCCCACCAGAAAATCCGTATTTTCCGGGAATCACAGTGAGCAAATAATACCCCACAAAAGGAAAAATCAGAGTGAAAAAGAAACAGGCAAAACAGGGAATATTATTTTTATCCATCAGGACAAGTGCATGAAAACAGGTGCATCAAAATAACGAACTGCCTGCATTCGCGATCTGACGAGCCAGGAAACAGCCACATAATGCCCCCCTGTTGTCACTTTTTCTCGCACATGACGTATACTACCTTTTCAAAACTGCAGATTCTAAGGGCCGATTTGCCGTTTTTCAAATAATACACCCAGACCCATCAGAACCATTACAAAATGGATGATCCCCATTCACCACTACCACCACATTGACAAAAACCTGAAGACAATGGGCAGACGACGCCCGGAAAAAATAAAAATACGGCCCTGTTGAATTTCTCAAAGATGACAACGAAAACAACCGATTGACCCCCCCTTCGTAAGATTATGGAGACAAAGTCTGATCTTGATCTCTTTGATCTGATACCAATATTTTCATGCCTTCAGCACCTCTCCCAATCTTCTTTTGATTACTGAGAATGCTGTTTCGAATTTGTTTCTTTCAGGATAGCGCCCACCATCAAGGTTGGAATACATCCCCTGCCCATATTTTCCGGAGCGCATCATCCCTTCCCATTTCCTGATAGGTACAACTGAATTTACACCAATTTCCTCTCTGGTTTGGCGATGGGACCCTCTGCAGAATCACATCATCTATCCATAAAACATAGCACCCCATTCTTCCGGACCTATGAGTATGTCTGAGCAAAGTGTTTCAGAAAGATCCTGAAAGAATAAGATCACCTTGTTTGCGTTTATCTACTGCAATTGACGTTTTCAAGGACACTGTTTGAATCCCTCAACCTAACAACGAACATGACTGACAGAAACTGCCGTCATGAGGTTATGGAGGCAAAGTTTGATCATGATCTCCCCCTGACCTGACACCAATATTTTCTTGCCTCCACCTTCCCCCTAAATCTTTTTTGAGGACTGATAATGCTGTTTCGACGCCATTTCTTTCATGACAGCGATTATCATCGAAGTTGGAATACCTCCCTGCCGGTATTTTCCGGAATGAATCTTACTTTCCCATGTTCTGACGGGCATCACCGAATGAGCGCCAGTTTCTCCCCTGATCTGGCGATGAAGTATCTCGATCATATCATTTATCCAATAACACATAGCACCCGGCCCTTCTGGTCCTTTGAGTCTGCCTGAGCAGTGTTTCAGCGTCCACACTGCCCATCGCATGGGTCACCTGTTTACCATATGTCCACTGCAATCGACGTTTTTTAGAAAGTTATTTCACATCTTTACCGTCCGCCAGGAGTAAAATAATGACTAACATAAGAACGGGCGAACCCCAAGGGATCAATGGCTGTGGGCAGAACAATCCCTCCCTGAGAATAAAAAAGTTTAAGGGATTTGTTCAGGATTCTCGCGAAAAAAACAGAGAGAATGTGGGCCATAGCGTTGTGGACCGTTGAGTAATAGGGAACCCAACTCAGCTGAAGTGAGACCCACCAGATTGTAATAATCTGTAGCGAGGGTTTCACAAATTTGCAGGAATAAAGCGGCAAATGGGATGGATGTAGCACATTGGAGAGGACAGAATAGATTAGTTTGATATAGAGATCATTCCCTCCAGGTATGATCGTTCAATGACAGGGTTTCAACAAAGCCAGAAGATCACGTAGCATATCAGGCAGCAATTATTCATTAAACACTCAATCGGAGTGTTCCATCACAGAAATTGCGAATCCAGACACTATTTTGTTCGTTCCCTTCCACCCCAAGCAATTCCCAGCACAGCATGGGCCACCCAGCCGAAACGGCAGAGACATAAATCCCAATTATGGCAGAATCCAGGGTAAATTCACATAATATTGGCAAATATTCCTGAAATTTTGACTTCAGCACGATTAGACATGAACGCCAATAAACCATATGATGCTATATGTAAACGATGCCCGATTGTATTGCATTCTGCCAAAAATATCCACCAGTGCAACAATGAAGAATTTACATTGCCCCTCAAGACCTGCCCACAACTTTAGTCGTGGGAATATGTCAGCACTTGAGAGAAAAAACACGGAGAGAAGCATCCCTTCATGATTCAAAAAATTCCACAAAACCATTCTTCCATACACAAACCGGAAGAATTCCCAGGTCAGCAGTTCAGACCCAGATGATTACCAAACGCAAAGGGTGAATTACAAAAATAAACAATTCAAAAAATATTCAGAGAGACTGGCAGAACATTCAGGCCCGCCCACCTCCTGCCGGAACCCTATGTTGCTATATATCTCAGCAAAAAACCGGAACGATCCCATAAGGTTGATGAATGGGACACCCCCATATTAATTGATGGCTGCTGAAGGGAATTTCTCGAAAAAAGAAGATGGGCAGAATGAACCTTCTGAACCAAAGGAAGGAATGCTCCGGGAAGAACAGCATGAACCGGCTGTATTAACCGATAATAACAAGGCAATCATCGCAGAAAAATCAGACAATCAAAATACCGGAAACGAAATTACAAAGGGAGAACAGGAAGAAATCACTGAAATCACTGAAACCACCCCTCCTGAAGCCATAAATACTTCTTCAAAAATACTGAATAATTCCACAGCACCACCGTCAGATAAATCATATTCACAGATACAGGAGGAAGTGCAGGCCATTCTCGGCTTTAACCCTGAATTGCCTGCCCTGATGCCGGGACGAACGCCTCTTTCTCCTGAAGATGAAGAACGGATTAACAAATACCGTAAGTTTCAGAAAGTGGATGGCGCAGCCTACCGGAGAGTAAACCAGTTTCTCCGAAAACATACCTATATAACTGCACGCGAATGGGCCATTGCCCGCCTGTGTGCTGATTTTTCCACACGAGGCGGTGCAGAGATGACATTTATCGGGGAGAATCTCCCGGATCTGGTCCCCTTCATGACAGACACCTATTCGCCGCAGGCAGTCAATCAGGCACGCAGTTCATTCAAACGAAAAGTCCGTAAATCAGGGGCCACATTTTTTTATGGAGCTCTCTGTGGTTTCTTTACCGCAGATGAACTCGATGACATCCTCTTTGAATCCTCAGAAGTGGCCCGCTTTCTTCTGGAAGTCGAAGGTACGTCCATTGACTTAGATGATGAAATCGATATTGAGGACCGCATCACCGAGGTCATGCGTGAGGTTGCAGAAGCGGCATCCATGATCAGAAATCGTGAAACGGCAGCGACTGACAAAGAGACAGAGAAAAAAGAAGACACACAAACAGACGGAGAACACATATGAGAATTATACATGTAGTCGGCAGGTCAAACAGCGGGAAGACCACCTTTATTCATTCCCTCATCCCCCTGCTCAGGGAACAGGGGAAGACAGCAGTGATAAAACACCTTCATTCACACCATTTTGAACAGACTCCCGGCAAAGACACCACAACCCACTATGAACACGGGGCAGACATTGTCATCGGCACAGATCCGGAAAAAGCAATGGCTGCTATACGTAACGGGTCACTGCATGATATGCTGAACCTCCTCTCGGATCAGGGAGTGGAATTCACCGTCATTGAAGGCCATAAAGCAGAATCATTTCAAAAGGTGGTTATCGGTGACCTGGAAATTGAGAATTGCGTTCTCAGAAATCCAAAGCCCGAAGATGTCCTCACTCATATCAGCGAATTTTCCGAAGTATGCACCCTTCAGGGTCTGGTGCAGGAACTGAAACGTGACTGCATGTCAGATGACACCGGATGTGTTGCCGCATTTAACGGAATTGTCCGGAAGGTTACCGGCACTGAGATAACAGAAACAATGGACTTTACAGACACTGCGACCATCCATACACTCTCTGAAGATATACGCAAGGGTATGGAACAAATTCCCGGCGTCCTGGGTGTGCGCTTTCACCACCGGACAGGTGTCATTCCCGCAGGTGATGACCTCACGTATATTGCCGTTATCGCCCGTCACCGCCAGGAAGCCTTTGCAGCACTGATGCAGGGAATCGACAGAATGAAACATGAATTACATGATGCAGGAAAAACACTGGAGGGAGAATATCATGGAAACGCCTGAAAAGCAACTGTTCGGTACAAACGGAGTCCGGGGTATCATCGGTGAAGAGATGAACCCTGAACTGGTGATGAAGATAGGAATGGCACTTGGGACCATGAGAAAAGGGCGTATCGGAGTGGGACGCGATACCCGCACATCCGGCCCGGCACTGTCCCGTGCAGTAATAGCAGGGCTGCTTGCAACCGGGTGCGATGTCGTTGACCTCGGTGTGCTCCCCACCCCCGCTGTCCAGTATCTGGTGCGCGAACACTTTGATGCCGGCGCTGTCATCACTGCATCCCATAACCCACCGGAATATAACGGTGTGAAAATAATCGAAGGCGACGGTACTGAGATGGACGATACCCAGACCATCCGCCTTGAAGAACATCTCTTTGCAGAAGAGTTCACCCTCGCAGGATGGGAAGCGATGGGCACCCTCTCTGCTGCTCCGGAAATGATATATGAGTATATCAATGCGGTCGCAGGATACTGGAAAGATATCAATGCTGACGGGATGACCATTGTCGCCGACCCGGGCTCGGGCCCGGCCTGTGAGAGCACCCCACAGGTGCTCACAAAGATGGGATGCCATGTGGTCACCATCAACGGCATGATGGACGGGACATTTCCGGGCAGAATGCCGGAACCGTCACCGGAAGGCCTGCAGCCCCTGGCAGAACTTGTACGCCAGACAGGTGCAGCCTTCGGTGTCGCCCATGACGGTGATGCAGACCGTGCGGTCTTTGTCGATGAAACCGGACAATACCTGGAGGAGAATGAAGAGTTTGCACTTATTGAACGGTTCATCTGTTCAGACACACCCGGCATTGTCGTAACACCGGTCAGTACATCATTCCTTGCAGAACGTATTGCAGAAGAGACCGGTTCCCTTGTTGACTACACGCGGGTCGGAAGCATCTATGTCGCACGGCGGATGCTTGCCCTGGCAGAAGAAGGAAAGACCGTTGTCTTTGGCGGGGAAGGAAACGGCGGCCTCATTCTTCCGGGTCACCAGCACTGCCGTGACGGCGCGATGACTGCCGCAACGATGGTGGCACTCCTGAAATCGAGTGGAAAAAAGCTCAGTGAACTCAGAGAGACGCTTCCGCCCCATGCAATGCTGAAAGATAAAATTCACACAGAGTCACCACAGACACTCCTGATAAAAGCAGAAAAAGCCTTTTCTGGCGATGCCCTCGATCTGACGGATGGTGTCAGAATTAACCGGCAGGGGATGTGGGCACTTCTCCGGCCTTCAGGCACAGAACCCTTTATGCGCCTCTATGTTGAGGCAGAGACAGAAAAGGAAGCTGAAGCGTTCAGGGATGAAATTACCACCATCATCTCACCCTAAATTCTGCCCTCACTGTTCATTTACGATTTTTGAGTGATCCTTCAGCTTCCCTCACCGCCCGGATAAATGCACGGATTTTGGTATGATCTTTAATGCCGGGTGACACTTCAACGCCGGTTGCCACATCCACACCATCCGGACGGACGGTTTTCACTGCCTCACCAACATTTTCCGGTGTCAGACCTCCCGCGAGATAGACCGGAACCTTCGCCACTTTTCTCACTGAAACCGAATATGCAGGATTGTAATGTTTTCCCTTCCCCATACTCGCATCGACTATCACCCCGTCACAATCATCCGCTACAGGCATACCGGGTGATATGACCCGGACAACACGAATCGAATGGGGCACCATCGAGCGGGGAAACGGACAACTCATCTGTATTTCATCAGGGCAGAGTGCACAGACGGCCTGAAGTTCATCCGGGTCAGTCGTATGGGTGACACAGGCACATACCGTGTCGGAACCCACTGCTGAAAATATTTCCCGTACTCTGGTATCCGGCAGGTTGCGCCGCGATTCGGGTGAACAGGAGATCACACCAATCGCATCTGCACCAGCCGCAACTGCAGCTACCGCATCCTCTTTTGTGGTGATACCACAGATCTTTATTCTCATATTTATTTTTCGACAATTGCCTTTGCAATCCCAAGAGTTCTCTCCGCTGTTTCGACAACATCCACTGCCGCATCCTCTTTGTATGTTGAATTATAATCTGCGGCCTCCCTGACTCTCATTGCATATGAAAACCCGTCTGTCACTTCAGTGTCTATTAAACCCTTATCAAGAAGAAGGGCTTCTGCCGCAGAACGAAGGCAGGAATGAGTTTTTTCCCGGTATCCTTCTTTAAACACAAGAGCTCGTAACGAGTGAAACTGTGAATAATACCCCTGTACAATCGCCCACTTGAAATTCTCTCTCTCAAGAGAATCCCTTGCAGATTCAAGATCGTTTTCTGCTTCTGAAATCTCCTTTGATACAAGAGCCGGATCTTTTCTGATCTGTGCAATCTTTCCATTTTCAATGCATCTTTCAAACCGCGATCTCATCTTCATCCCTCCTGAAAAGAGTCTTCCCCTGCATCACTCTCTCATAAAATGGTTTATCACTTCCCCTCAGCTCCCTGAATTCATCCGGAGACATGATAATTGCAGAGAGTTTTCTGCCCCCTATGAATTCAGAAGAGTTGACAGCCAGAGATGCCACGTCCTTCTCATCCGTCTCTATTAACAGATCAATATCACTTTTGGCGGTATCATCCCCCCTTGCACAGCTGCCAAAGAGAATCACCCTTCCAGCCGATTTTTCAAGCTCCTTTAACAGTTCCCGGCACTCAAGAAGGGTGATAACAATCTTCATCTCACGCAGAACAGGACTCTCCATATTTGCCCTGTAGGTAACAATTCTGCCCCTGACCCTTCTGATTAACATACCTGACTGTTCGAGTTTCTTTAAGGTCTCGCTGACCGGGCCGAGAGAAAGACCCAGCTCCTTTGCAATCTCTCTGACATAGAAGGACTCGTTGTATCTTCTTCCAAGATGCCGGATGATTATGAATGATTTTTCCGAACATATGTTCGCAATAGAGAACATTTGTTCGTATATACGAACAGTAAATATAAGAAATTATGGCTCTGTGTCTTCCGTTTCTCAACCATTGAATTCAGATTATTCTTCTGGGTGACGAGCACATTGGATCTGCTGTTTGCTCTTTCTCCTGCAGCTGCGGTGTACGACACTCTTCATTTGGGACAAAATCCCGGCATCTGGTTAAGGAACACTTAAATAACCCCAAAAAGGGCCTGCACCCCGGAAAAACGCGTCCACACAGAAGCCCGGAGCGGGCCGATCACAACCGGAGACAACCTGTAGACCCTCCCAAAATATCTACCAATAGCGACCGCTTAATAGTCTGCAACCAACCGTCATTTTAGCAAATAAAAGGCATTACAGCCGTATTTCCCCGCCATCAAAAAAGAGCAGAAAAAACGTCCATTCTGCCCATATTTTCCCAAAAACAGGTGGTCAAAGGGGTAGACAAAGGGTGACAAAAAACAGGGTGGAGGCAGTAGCCCCCGTTTCCGATATTCATCCGACCGGTTTGCACACTTACACACGTGTTCTTCCATTTATTTCCGTGCGTATATTGGGAATAATCCCCAGGACGGGCTGAACCTGACAATTGCAGCGCAGACATTCTCCAGAGTATGATTGTACACCACAGTTAATCAAATCGATATCCAAAACCGGATCAATAACCTATGAATCGGCCGTTTCGCTGATCTGAATTCTGATTATTTCCGCCATCTTTAGTTAAAACATATTCAAGGTTTATCTGTTCAACTTTTGAAATTTCCTTCTCCAGACGGTCCATTTCATACATCTTCTTCTGATGATAGATGACCACTTCGTCAACATCACGTCTGTTTACCCATATATTGTCCTCCAGATTCCTTTTATAGTGGTTAAAATAATTTGCATCATATCGTTTCAGATCAAGAAACTCATCCCGGATTTCCTCAACCTGATATCTATAGTCAATAAATGAGTCATGAATTTGTGATTCTAGACTAATGCCATATTCATTAAGAAGTGCTTCCATTAATCCTTCATAAGTATAATCCCCATAATTCATGGTGAAATTACATACAGAATCGTTGCAATACCTCGATTTACCAGCGACTATAACGTCAGCCAGTGTCAAGAGCAGTTTCACATTCCCGGATGAAGCAGATCCAATGCCAGAATGACCATTATTTTTTCTGAATATGACCGTCTGTGGAAGTTTTATCGTTTTCTTGGAGAATGAATATTTTTCCGGATCAAGCCTCTTTATTCTATCCTCAATGTCATCGAAACTTTTCCCGCCAGATATTGTCAATTCGATGATGATGCGCCGGACTGCAGTTTTCTGTTCAGGATGATCCCACAACAGATGCTCCAGTATGAGAAGCATAGAGCGGTTCACTTTGTCATAACCCTGGGTTGCCGCAGCCACTTTTAACACATTCACGATCTTTTTCCAGCGGCGGTCTGAAATATAGATCTGCGTCCCATCACCCCCGACCTTTGTCCTCAACTCACGTCGAATTGCCATGAGTATATCCATGACATCGTCATAAAAACCGACATTCTTTGCTTTTTCCCTGATTTCAAGAATTTCATTGACCGATAAATTCACGGGCGGCAGAAAGACTTCAGAGTTTTCAAAGATCAGCTTCCAGAGGTTTTCCTCAAAGGTAATGGGTTTTACCTCATATCTGAAGAGAAATCGGTCATAGAGAGTCTCAATATTTTCATCTTTCTCAGGAAGCTCGTTTGAGGCACCGAAAATTGATAAAAGGGGTGTATCAACAACTTCAGGGCCATCGTGGAACTTTCGATCGTTGAGTATGGTTAAAAGACCATTCAGTATCGAACTGTTCGCCTTGAAAATTTCATCAAGATATCCGATATGGGACGTTGGCAGGCATCCTTCCATCTTTCTTCTGAATTCATCCCCCTCAAGCGCTTTCAGCGACAACGGCCCAAAGAGTTCTTCAGATGTTGTAAAGTGCGTCAGAAAGTAATAAAAAAATTCGGCATCACCGATGCTGCTGCATATGTTTTGTGCCAGGTATGTCTTTGCCGTCCCCGGCGGACCGAGAAAGAGCAGGTTTTCATTGGCAAGAATCGCCAGAAATGCACCCTTAATTTCATCTTCACGCTCAACAAAATGCCCCTGATATGCTTCGATTAATGATTCTAACTTTTTCTTCATTAAATCACCTCTTTCTGACCTGACACATTCGACCTTTTATCCCGTACACAGACAACGTTCTGACGGGAAACCGGACCCGGCAACTTCCCCAAAAAGGCATTCAGGCATCCCTGGTCTGGCATTGTTTGCGGAAATCATAAAAGCAAAACTTTTTGTTTGATAAAATGATCCAGTAATAAATACCACGGCATGTAATGGCCGACATTAAAGATAAGTTTATCCAACAAAAGGAGATCCATTGATTCAAAAAATACCATGTTTAAACACTGATTGTGAACTACACCCGAGCTAAAGATTCAGGTGCTTCCCGCTTCATTCTCCGAACGAATGTGTTCACGATCAAAGCAGGCAGGAAGCCCACGACTTCAGTCGTGGGTAGTTGACTCCCCCCGCCTCATCTCATTATAGATAGACACCACCGAGAGGCTGATCAGGTTCAGGGTGGTGGCGGCATACCAGAGGTAGCCTTCAACGGTGGAAAGCTCCGTTATCCATCCGGACCAGAGCATGAAGCAGATGATTACAAATGAGAGGAAGGTGTCAAACGCAAGAAAGACAAGCGGTCGTCCTGTGATACTGCCTGCCTGTGCAATCGTGCAGTAGTCAAAGGGTGCGGGCCGCCCGATGAGGTCGAGAACGCTCCTCCCGACGTTCATCACAAGGTCGGCGGCCGCCCACCCAATAACGAGCCAGCCGAACCAGACGAGGGCAGGCAGTATACCCGTCCCGATGCGCACAGCAGTGATGCCGAAGAGGAGTTTAAAGATGCAGAACGGGATGCCGATGGTGAAACTCAAAAAGACGGGCCGGATAAAGAACCGCTGGATGCGGTCGGCCTCCTCACTACAGCGATCTATCTTTGGGGCGTCGGCGGGTCTCTTCATTCCTACAGCACTTTTTGACGCGATAGCACATAACATGGCATTCCCTGCCGTGATGCGGATTCATGCCATGCTTACCTGATTTCTGGTGCTTATTCCATTCTCAGGCTTTGTTCTTTTCCGCAACAATCACGCAGAAGTCATTCTCAGTCTCTGCCGAGCGGATATCAAATCCGACGTCCCGGAGGAGCATCCTGACCTCTCCTGAAGAGTGGAATTTGCCCTGCGAGAGAAAACGGTGCTCCACGTCACCGTGCAGGTACGCCTGTATAACCGTCCCTCCGCGTTCGAGAAAACCGGCGACGAGGACACCGCCGGGAACGAGCACCCGGTATGCCTCCGCAAAGGCCCGGGCCATGTCGTCAAAGAAGCAGATGACGGTCACCATCAGGACTGACGAACACGACCCGTCTTTTAAAGGAAGCCACTCCCCCACACCACGGATTACCTCAACCCCCCGCTGGCGGGCCATCCGACCGAGGGAAACGGACGGTTCAATCCCAAGAGGGATCCCCAGCGGTACGGCAAACCGCCCGGACCCAACTCCAACCTCGACCGTCCGGGCGTCCGGGGCGGGAAGGCCCTGCCTGATACGCTCACATTCGGCACGGTACACCTTTCGGTGCTCCACATACCAGTTATCATACGCAGCGGCATGGCGTTCAAAGACTTCCTGCGGCACCATGAATCCCCCAAAATTTACCCAGAAAATGATTACTTGGTTCTCGTAATCAGGTAATCTCATATTACTGTTACAATTATTTAATTTATGCCTATGAAAACAAACGCTTACATCCCCCTGGCTAAAGACCAGATGGTTTTACGCCCTATAAACAGACCAGTTTTTTGTCGGTAACGTCTGTTTGATGCCAAAAGAGATGCAATATCCCGGTAAGGAAGAATTTTCATGAAAACATTCAGCGCAACACTCACCGGATTTATTGAAGTGGACACCGACCAGCAGTGTGATGCAGAAATTCTGATGGAAGCCATCCTCAGGGATGTCAGGTCAGCACTTGCAGAACGCGGCAGCATTAAAGACTCCTCGATTTCTGTTTTGTCAATTGAGGAAGTGCCGGATAAACAACTCTGATTCTGACATTCAACTTTTTGTCCCCGGAGAAGGGATAAGACAGACACTGGAGAACAGGTTTCCGGGAGACTCACACCGTAGTGCGGAATATCTCCCATCACATAAGCCATGAATTGAGAGTTTTGGCAGAACAGCCTGGTTACTTCACACCAATAACATCCCTGATCTTCTGCTGCGTTTCAGAACCCCTCGTGCAGTAAAAGGAATACGCAAGCCCCATCTCTCGCGACAGGGGACAGGTGGAACAGAGACATTCAACCTCTTCTTCGATACAGGCACTCGCCCCCAGTGTGCAGAAGGCGAATGCTTCGTTTTCTTCCGTCTTACCCCCACACGCCTCAAACGTCGGGCAGAGATCACAGATACACTGCTCCTTTCGCTTCTCCACCACCATCTCCCGTTCTTCAGGCGTCAGGTTCAGTGAACGCAGCATCATTTCAAAATAATCGCTCGGCATACCAACATCAACAGGAAACACAATGGCATTTGTTGTATAAAAATGTAGCCGTCCCGCGCCACTCCCACAGGGACGTTGGGCGATCTTAAAACGGATCGGAAAAAGGAATTGAGAACCGGAAAAAAACAGGAAATTGAAGATCAGTTGAAACTTATTACTTTAAAGAGAGCAAATGCTTTGAAAAAATCTTCAACAACAATTTCCAGACGTATCCTCAAATTCAAATACAATACTCATCCATTCCTCACCGGCAATCTGTAGTGCAAGCATGGACCCGGCAAAAAGAACCAGAACCGCAAACGCAATTCCAATCCTTTTTGTATATCTGCCTGAACCGGTCATCCTCTTTTTACAGCATGATACCGGCCGTCAATACTCTCGACAAACAGAATTTTTTTGCCGTCAACCGGGCATGGCTTCGCTGATTTTCCTTCAGCAATAATGATTCTGCCGTCTTTGACCATATGTCCGTCAATAGTGTAGACAGCATCAATGCCTGCCTCAAGCAGGGTCTCGACATCAGCAGGGCCCGACATGTCCCTGACTGTGCCGCAAAGCAGGTATCTGCCGTCGTTACCTCCTTTTTGCAAGACCAAGGCCGGCCATGGTACCAATCACACCATCTTTGGTACCGCCAAGACCTTCAAGCCGGATTCCAAGAGTTGCTGCAAGCGTTCGTGCCTTTTCCTGATTCAGAACGATTCTCTGTGCATCCCTGCCATACGCAATAAGGGGAGGCAGAATCTCATCCGCACAGGCAACAGCAATTCCGGGATCACTCCCTTCTACAAAATCGCTAAGCATGCACTCCTTTGCAGTTTCAAAGATCCACTCCTTGTCAGCCCTCTCTTGTGCCTCAATATGAATCACCGCACAGCTGTTGTGCGAGGTAAATGGGATATCCTCATGCACAAAGAGCTGATGACGTGAGATGCCGTCAACAGGAAATTCCTTTGAAATCTCTGCTCCTGTAGCCCTCGCAAGTTTCCCTGTGCCGCGTGAATCCAGACTATCCGTGTCGTCCATTGCAAGATATATTTTCATTTATTTGTCTCCTGTTTCTATTTATCATCAGAGCGCGGGTTGCCAGCAGTCAATATTTAAATGGCATCACCGGTCAGCGTTGCACCGGCTAAAAACACACGCATAATTTGCACCTGAATGTTAAATCCGGGATAACAGGCTGGGACAGAACTAAATCTGTCTCGCCAGAACGACAATTTATTGACCAAAATAGACTTGATTAGTGCCATTTAGTTAATCAAAGGGATAAAAATTGGCTTATTGTCGACATCAAATAGGGTTGTGTCCCAACCTGATAAATCAAATGTGTTTTTTTCGTAGAATCCAGCCAGAGTTAATTAAAAATGATGTACCATCATTTTTTCAGATTATTTTGAATCAGTAATTTTACGTTTCTCGGGCAACACATAAATCCATTCACTTTTCGATTTAAGATCAGCATAGCAGGTTAAATGTACCCAATTGACACAAGGAAATATCACGGACCGCCACGCATAATAATTTCATAAGGATTTAACATCATATGCTATCCCTGAGTATAATGTCTGATAAATACGAAAGAGATGTTCGTGCAGAAGAATTCAACAATACGATACATCCCGCCAATAATTTTGATATCAGCAGAAATGCGGATGTATCCATATATTCAGATAAACCTGCCCTTCTTGAATCAGAGATTAAAAAAGTAATTGTCGGACAGGAGAATGTAATAAGACAGTTATTTATTGCCTTTGCAGCAGGGGAGTATGTGCTGTTGGAGGGACACCGAGACCTGTGGTGACATTCAAACGTATGACGCCATGGACATACTGCATGCCGCCGAATCGCTCTTTTTTCAGGGGCTACAAAAAGGAAGCCGTCAGTATGGCAGTACGGGCCCTCAGAATGAATATTTCTTCAGAACACTTCTCCGAAAAGGAGATCTCAGACAGGGAATGCAGAGAGTACCTTCTCGATAATGCAGATCAAAAGAACACAGAGCAGACCATCAGAATACTGACATCAACAGAACAGCAGCGTTTTTCAGAGGAAAATATCACCGAAGAACAATTCAAAAAACTGATTGGAGAGATTATAGTTAAGAACCATACTTTTGTTAATTGATTTCCCCATTAACAAACTTCATTATCCATCGGTTTGCATAGCCCAAACTTGATGCAAACACTAAGA
>NZ_JAAAWJ010000079.1 GCF_009914725.1 Methanogenium sp. MK-MG | reverse complement strand
GAAGGTGAGGCCTTGCTCACCAACGAATACGACTCCGCCCTGGGGCACAATGGTCAGGTCTGCAGCTGCTACAGGTGCAACTGCGAGAAATGCCACTGCCACAAGGGCAAGGAGTATAATACTAATTTTTGCTTTCATTCATAGCCTCCATACGATTAAGTTAAGGAACAGCATGGATTTTCGTCATATGACGAAAAACGATTCACTTTGCTCCATACTCCGAACGACGGAATATACCACAATATTTGACAAACACTTAATATATCCTTTGTGGTTGAAGTATTTTTAAGAAACGAACAAGACGGCGGAATAGCCCGTCAAAACTCAAATTTCCGGGCAATCCCACCACCGATGAGCATGTGGAGAGAATGCACCACCCCCCGTCATATCAACGGTGTGGGAGAAGTCCGATGACAATTATGGTCGAAAACTATCCGGAATACGCGCCCAACAAACCGGCAGACCTCATGCAGGAGCACCCTGCCGCCACACCAACGCATATCCGCACGACAATATCGTTAGATTAATTACCTGACAGCCACAACTAGGTAGAGCAATACTTTGCATTGCCCAGTCCGGTAGTGTAGCGGTCAATCATGTGAGACTCTGGATCTTGCGACAGCAGTTCGAATCTGCTCCGGACTATTTTTGATTCTTCTTTTTGAGATTATTTCAGCGATTACAACCAGATAGAAAATCCTCCATGCAACAATGATATTTGCCATTGGGGATCAGAATCAGTTATGAATACAGATTGTTGATCATAACATTCTTCTCCGATCACACAAAGAGACCACACCCCCTTTTAGGAATCTACACTCCCTCATGCCCATATCCTGCCACATCCCCGGCAGGTAAACGGGAAAAAACAGAGACATGAGAAGAGAAGAAAGATCCACACCCAACGTAACGCCCTATTCAACAGAAGGGTGATTCCACTTCTTCTTTACTGGCGTAGTGGTTTGCCCTCATCTTTTGTTTCCCAGCCTTTGATCCAGGCTCACATTCAGGGTGACGGGCACCGGACGTGCAGTCTGTTGCGTGCTGTCCGCCCCAACTCCCACAGCTGTGGTGTACGCATCTCGTTATTTTGGACAAAAACCAGGCAACCGGGGAAGAATATTGCTTAAACGACACATCCCCCGGATCTTTGCCCAGGAAAAACATGTCCACACAGGAGCCCGGAGCGGGCCGATCTCAGTCGGGACAACCGATACACCCTCCTAAAATATCCGCCAATAGCGACCCCTTAATAGTTCGCAATCAACCGCTATTTCAGCAAATAAAAGGCATTACAACCGTCATTTTCCGGCAGAAAAAATGAGCAGAAAATACGTTCATTTTGCCTTCCGATTCCCCTGCGCAGGGAGGCAAGAAGGGTGGATAACGGGTTACAAAAACAGGGGAGAGGCAGCACTTCCGTTTCCAATATCCAGATGGTTGTTTTTCACTTTTTCATACGTATTCTTTGCTTTCATTCTGTGTGGGTATTGTGAATGATGCCCAGGATGGTCTTGATTTGACAATTCCTGCGCGTATGCACGACTCACTTTTTCATTTTCACCCTTCCCGGACTCATAGAGACGCAGACGCACCCCTGTAAAATAATCAGACATGCTGAATGTTCTCCCGGTGGCATGAATACTTCCCTTACTATCTGTACATATCTCTATATATTGTACTTATTTAGAAGAATTAACGCCAATGCGGGGATTATTTTTTGTCTCTGTGTTTTCACTTTGCGTGTGAAAACCGGGTGAAATGGTGAAGACATCAGGAACAAAATCGCAGCGCCGACAGCACGAATCTGATCCGTCCGGTTATCCATTCAGGCAAGAAACGCCGCCAGAATGCCGCTGAGAAATATACCGTCAAACGTGCCCGCACCGCCGATACTCACCAGCGGTGCGCCGATCTTACCCAGATGACGCCAGTTCAGCAGGTCAGCACCAATTAATGTGCCCATCGTGCCGCTTGCAAACGCAATGGGCGGAGCTGCCAGCGGGTCACCAAAGGAGAAGAGAATGCCACACAAAAGGGCACAGAGCGGCGGAATAAATATCGGAGTCGTGATACCCAGCCCCGGAACCACCTTTGCCACAGCGTGCGTAATGCCCGCCACCAAAAGAATTCCCGCACCACCCCCCATAATGACTGCCAACGGCTGCGGGAAGAAGACGGGTGACGAAAGTATATAGTACACCAGATAGAGCGTGACAAAAAGCGGGATGAGGACACCGCCCACGTTGACGGCAACGGCGGTGTCCGGGCCGTCATGCATCGCGGCGATCCTGCCAAAGCGGTCCCTGAACTGATATTCACGGTTTCGCCCGCCTGCTATCTGTGTCACCGGAATATTGATGAAACTCCCGATGACAGACGCGATGATTAAAAAGAGGATCTCCCAGCCGGAGAAGCCCAGGCTCCTGAACGCCCCTCCGATCATCCCAAGAAAGAGCAGCGGAAGAAAGAGCAGTAACAATATTATCACTACAAGAATGAGCAAAAAAGAGAACGGATTGAAATAATACTGTCTCATTCCTCAATTGCCCCTATTCTATGTTCATTTTGTACAGATCATACAGGTATGATCCCGGTGAAATGGATCCAGCGTGCCGGACCAGACAATGGTCAGGCCCATCTCCCGGAGCGCCGTGCAGGTCTCTTCTGCCACTTCCTCTGACTTCTTCCTGACATCCACACTCCGTGCCTTCAGCATCAGAACCGCAATACCACCGTCTTTGAGGAAGGGCAGGTTCTTCCTGAGAATATCTGCCTGATTCGGCTGTGCCACATCCTGGTAGATCATATCCACCTGCTCCACAAAGCATCCATAAACCTCCGGGCGGTTTGCGTCCCCCATAATGGGCACAAGGTTCGGTCTGCGGCGTGCCACCTCAATAAGATCCTGCATCGGACGGGGAGCGAATTCAACGGCGTATACCGTCTCAACGTAATCTGCCACGTGGGAGACCGTCGTGCCGTTCGCCGCACCCAGGTAGAGCACCCGCATGTCGGCCGTCAGATCCAGCGGAGCACCGTTGATGATGGCTGCCGGAAGCTTGCTGCGGTGCGGATCCCAGACCCGGCATCCATTCAGCATCCGCTCGCCGTAGACACCGCCTTCTCCGACAGATACTATTGTTCCGCGAATGAGTTTCATTCCTTCTCACCTACCACATCAATCCTGTCCTGGGCACGTTCGATAAATGCCGGGTCCAGTTCACCACGATAATAGTCAATCTTCGCTGCAATCGCCAGTTTTCCGGCGACCGCACGCGACACCTTCCCCCTCACATTGCGGGGGGCGTTATGCACCCGGCGGTGCTGGAAGATGATACCGTGTTTGGGCGGCGGACTCCCTGACCGGAGATGGGAAAAGAGCGCCCCTTCAGCACCAAGCACCTGAATCGTGGACGCAGGCAGACCGGCAAGAACCGAGAGACCGCCCGCACGTTCCATCAGGCGTGCCGCCACCAGACCCCCGACAAGGGCACTGCAGTTGGGCATCACCGCATCCGTTCGCTTTGAAACATCCTGCATCAGAGAGCTACGCTGATCAGAAAGGCCATCGATCTCTGCACAGATCCGTCCGAGAGGCCCCCTCTCCTTCTTCATCACCCCGACCATCCGTTTCGCACTCATTGACTTGTACTTGCGGGAGAATCCGGGATTTCTGACGAGATACCACTCCACTGCCTTCTCGGTCAGCAGATTGACCACCTCGTCAATCTCGTCAAGCATCCGCACCATCTGGATCAGTTCAGCGTCACCTTCACTGAACGCCGCGACAATCTTACGCCGGGCATCCCGTATCGTGACACTGCGCAGCCGTGCAAGATACTCCTCACGATCTGCAAAAAAACCGCAGTCACATGCCTCATCCACAGAGACCGGGACAAAGCCGGTATCCACTTTTACCCGTATCGTATCGCACCGTTCCAGGACCCTGTCTTCATCGCCCTGGGCAGGAGTGCATACACCGTTGTCAATGTCACCGAACCAGTAGCTGCGCATCTACCCTAACATTGCATATCCCCACTAATAAATTGGTTGGAGAAGACGGTTTTCCGGCACAAACCAGCTTAAAGCCAGAGAGCAAATTCTGTTTCACCAGAGAATATCCATGATCGTTGCTGCAGCACTGTTATTTGTATTGGGTATGGCACTCCTTGTCAAAGGGGCCGACTTTTTTGTGAAGGGAGGCGGCGGCCTTGCTGCACGCTACGGAGTATCCTCAGCCACCATCGGGTTTACCGTCATTGCATTCGGCACCTCACTTCCGGAATTTGTGGTGAGTGTCAATGCCATCATCTCCGGCAACTCCGGGGTGGCACTCGGTAATGTACTGGGCAGCAATATTGCCAATATCGCCCTTGTACTCGCACTCTGTGCCATCATCAGCCCTGCCATGTTCATGTCCGGGCCGTCCGGAAAGGGCCGTGTGGAAAACGAGACCATCCTCATGATCGCAGCCACGGTCTTCTTTGCTCTGCTGGCACTGACCGGTGAGCTGACCCGGATTTCAGGCGTGCTGATGCTCGCCGCATTCTGCACCGTCCTCTATATCACATGGAAGAAACTCGGCACTGAACCGGTGGAACGCATCGAAGTGCACGGCAAAATGGACTGGGTGATGACTGTGGGCGGTCTTGTGGCAGTCATCATCGGATCACAGCTTGTCCTCGATGGTGCGATCACCATCGCCGGGGCGTTTGGCATACCGGAGTTTGTCATCGGCATGACCATCGTCGCATTCGGCACATCGCTCCCGGAACTGGCCACCTCCCTTGTGGCCATTCTGCGTGGCGACCTCGGCATATCGGCAGGCAACCTGATGGGCAGCAATATCTTCAACCTGCTCCTCGTCCTCGGCACCGGTGCCCTCATCCGCCCGATACCCATCCCGGCATATACCGATGTCATCATTATGCTGCTCTTCTCACTGGCTGTCATCCCGATTGTAAAGGGGAAACCCCGTTTCATCAGGATCTGGGCCTCTCTTCTCGTGGTGGCCTACTTTACCTACGTGATTGCCCTCTATATCGGATACTGACCAACTGAATCACACCCCGTTTTCAGGGCTGTTCAGTTCTGCAGACTTTTTTTTCAGAGAATATTGAGCGAGAAGAGAATGACCGGCAGCATCACCGCACCCATACAGAAAACCCGCCTGACATTGACAAGGGACGGGATAATCCCGACAAGGGTGGCACACACCAGTATCACCATGCCAAAATATCCTGTCAACAGGAAGGCCAGCAGCGTGACCGCACCTATCACCGTATAGCTCATCGCCCGCACCGGTATGCCCCCAAGGAACTGTGCACCCCGCCCGCAGACGATAGTAATGACAAAACCGCAGAGTGCGGCGGCCACTCCGCCAGCCAGAATCAGCAGCGGAGACGGCATGCCGATACTGTCCAGCACCACCATCACGCCGTTTCGCATCCGCCCCAGTGCGATGAGTGCCGCAAGGCCGAGGAAGGCATTCGACGTGTTCGCCGCACTGGTGGCGATGATATATCCCTTCCCCTCGCTGCCCGCCCGGAAGAGCGGCGAGAGGAGGGCGTTGGCCGTTGCATTGGAGAGGCCGGGCAGCCACCCCACCACAGCTCCGGCAACAGTGCCCATGCCCGCATGCCAGGCAAGGCTGCGTCCCCCAATGGACGGACCGGAGCGCACCTGTGCGGGCATCACCCCGCCGGAGGCACGCAGCAGGACCGATATACCAAAGAGTCCGGTCAGAAGCGGCATCAGAACAGACGATACGCCGGAGGTCTGGGAGATGAGCCAGGCATAGCGGAAGGCAAAGAGACCCAGAATACCGGAGAGAAGAAAGACTGCAGCAGACCATTCCGGCGATTCTGAACTGAGGATCAGAAGACCTGCAACGAGGACGAGAATGATGCCCAGCCACCAGTCGATATAGGGCTGCAGGCCCGGCAGAAAGAACATAAAGACGGCAAAGAGCGGCATCACCATCACCACCGAGACTGCACTCCCCAGAGCAGAGAGGCGGACGGCCTCCTCCCCGCGGCCCTGCATGCAGAGGGCATGCGCCGGGAGAACAGATATGGCGGTGTCTGCGTCCGGGACACCAAAGAATGTGCTGGGCACACAGTCGGTGAAGGTATGAACCACCAGGGCACTGAAGAGTGCAATCCCCACAGCCGGTGCACCGAGGATAAGAAGCAGCCCGCCTTCGGCTGCCACCAGCATGCCTGCCATGGTATTGGCATGGATGCCGGGGATAAGACCGCTTATCGTGCCAAGCATCATGCCAATGAGCATGCCCGCGATGATCTCCGTTGCCACAGATGATCTGTGGCATGCGGCAGGGAAAAAACATCCGTAACACAAAAAACAATGATATCTCAGGATGCATACATATAGTAACATGAAGATTGCAATCACCAGGCTTCCTGAGAAGGCAGGCTCCGACCAGTCACTCTGCCAGGAATTTGGCCACGAATGCCTCATCGTCTCCCCCATGCGGGCACAGGTGTACGAAGATGCCGTGCAGGCCTTTGTCACTGCCGCAAATGAGGAGACCTATGACTGCATCTTCTTCACGAGTGCCCTCCCCGCCCGTCTCATCGGGCCACTCCTGAAGACGGCGGCACGTATCATCGCAATAGGACCCCAGACCGCAGAATATCTGGCAGAGGGGGGCGTCACGTCTGAGACCCTGCCTGCCCATTATTCCCGTGACTTTGTGCCCTATCTTGGGGACTGGATAGCGGGAAAGAAGATAGGCATCCCCCGCGCCGATGTCCCGAACCCTGTGCTTATGGATGCCATTACAGGCGCGGGGGGAATTGTCCGTGAGATGCCGGTCTATGCACTGGAACCCACAAATGTGCCACTTGAGACAGGGGATGCGGAGGCCATTCTCTTCACGAGCGCCAATTCCCATACCTATGCCACATACCAGAAAGAAGGGCTGCTGCCGCTTGCCATAGGTGAGATCACGGCAGAACGGATGAGGGCGGACGGGACCGAGCCGGTTGCGGTCGGGAACGGCACCCTCATGGGGACACTCGCCGCACTGAACCACTATCTGGAAGAGAACGGGAACACGTCTGCGGGCCTTAATATTGACCTGCCACGCGGAGGCATCATCGCGGTGGACAAACCGCGTGGACCCTCCAGCCATGAGGTGGCCGCATGGGTGCGTGATATGCTGGGTATGCCCTGTGGTCATGGCGGGACACTGGACCCTGATGTCTCCGGTGTGCTCCTCGTCATGGTGGGCAGGGCAGCTCGCCTGGCACCGGTGATTCTCAGTCATGAAAAGGAGTACATCGCCCTGCTGCGCCTCCACGGGGATGCGACCGAGGAGCAGATCAGGGAAACAGCGAGAGAATTTATCGGTAAGAACTACCAGCGCCCGCCCCTGAAAAGTGCGGTCGCCCGTGCGCTCCGTATCCGGACGATGTACGAGATCGATGTGCTCGGTATCGACGGCCGGGACGTGCTCCTGCGTGTCCGCTGTGAGGCGGGCACCTACATCCGGTCCCTCTGCCGCCATATCGGATTTGCCATCGGCACCGGCGGCCAGATGGTCGAACTCCGGCGGACACGGTCCGGAGGATATGACGAAACGATGTGCTGCTCCCTGCATGCACTGCGGGATGCCGTAGAACAGGCAAAGAACGGAGATACAGAAGAACTCTCCTCATACATCCGGACACCGGAGTCTGTCCTTGAAGGCATACCGACGGTCACCATCCGTGACACCGCGGTTGACGCCCTCTGCCACGGGGCATCCCTTGCAGGCGTGGGCGTCACGGCCACCGACGCCTTCAAAAAGGACGCCGAGGTCGCGGTGATGACCGCACAGGGCGAACTGATCTGCATCGGCACGGCCTTAGCTGCCTCAGACGCGATTGTGCCCGGCGCAACCGGCATCGTTATCCGGCCGAAGATGGTCATCATGCAGGCCGGCACCTATCCAAAGGGCTGGGTCACAAAGCCGCCCGTAGTGAGACCGAGGAAACAGGAGAAAAAAACTGCACCCGCCCCCCGGACAGAGAAGAAGGGAGAACGGGTGGATAAAAAGAGTACTGCACCCGAACCCCGCAAATCGTTGCGCCCCGGACCGAAGAGACGCCCGGACAACAGTAAAGAATACCTGAATACCAGCAAAAACGGCAGGCGCCGGGGTCTCGCGGAAAAATCATCCAAAGATAAAGGCAAAAGTGGCGGGAAACAGGGCCAGAGCAAATATGGCGGAAGCAAATCAATCCAGCGAAAGAAAGGAAACCGCTGATATCAGGTCTGCAGATCCGTTAATTGTTTATCAATATTTCAATCAATTTTTTCAGTTTTTTTAGTTTTTCAGTTCATCCTGTTTTTCCATAGATCGG
>NZ_JAAAWJ010000078.1 GCF_009914725.1 Methanogenium sp. MK-MG | reverse complement strand
GCTTCCCACCTCCGTTGTCCGGGAAGAGAACGGATGGGTATACTATGAGGCTGTATCACCAGGCTTCTCCTCCTTTGCCATCGCCACAGGTGATGGTCAGAAGGAAACCATCACCACCGATGCTGCCGTGCCGGGGGATACCGGAACGGATACCGCTGATGTTGCCGTCACGACGGAACCGGTGAATGAAACCGCATCCGAACCGCAGGTGACCGTCGCCATTCCCGGAGAGGAAGGCACCGGAACTCCGGCAGAAAGCGCCACCACACCGCAGGAAAGTCCGATTGGTCTTCTCGCCATCATTGGCGGTGCGGGAGCGGGTGCAGTTCTTCTCTCCCGGAAGCGGTGAAAAATAAAACGAGTGAATGAATTATTGAGAACCCTGCCACATCCGGTTCTCTTTTTATGATCCCAATCTTTTTTTCACATCATTTTTCAGGGATACGGGTCCACTGGATGCCCGCGTTCCTGCAGATTACAGGACACAGGTACATTCCAGCACTTTAATACCTGATTCCGCTGACAAATTCACCATATATTTTAAGGTGACGACATGCCCCCCACATCGTTAAACAGATCAGCAATTCTACTCATAACAGCCCTCATCCTTGTGCAGGGGGCAGCAGCACTCACAATCGAACAGGCACCCCTCAACCCGGAATTTGTCGCATACACGGAAGGGTTGGACACGGGTGACAACCAGTTCTCCACCGAATGCTGTGGCGATTCCTACACGGCGACAGGCACCTACAGAATGCCCTATGCAACCGGGGATATCCCGGCACCTGTTGTCATGGTCTGGCCGGACACATATCCTGCAGATCTCAACAGAGCAGCAGAGGCCGATGGAGAAACATTTCCCACCCGTTTTGACCTCCGTGATTCCGGCAGGGTCACCCCGGTCCGTGACCAGGGAAAATGCGGCAGCTGCTGGGCATTTGCCGCGTACGGATCGCTTGAGTCGACATATCTCACCGACACGGGAACGGCAGAAGACTTCTCTGAAAACAATATGAAGAATCTCTTATCAAACCTCTACCCGGACGGCTTTGATTATGGTCCCTGCGACGGAGGGAACGCCTATATGTCTACAGCCTACCTTACCCGCGGAAGCGGGCCAATACGGGAGGCAGATGACCCATATATCCTTCCAATACCCTCCAACGTCTCCCCCACCGATCTCCCGCCGGTGCTTGACACCCACGAAGTGACCTTTCTGCCGACCCGGACAGGTCCTCTCGATAACGATCTCTTAAAGCAGACACTCAAGGATGAGGGTGCCATCCGTGTCCGTTTCCTGGTGAACAGAACCTGTTTTTCATACAACGGAATCACCTATTACCTGCCGGAAGAGGGCCATCCCCCTGAGGGTGGCCATGCTGTCACGCTCGTCGGATGGAATGATACCTTCCCGAAAGAGAACTTTGCCATCACCCCCCCGGGTGACGGCGCCTTCATTCTGAAGAACAGCTGGGGCACCTATTTCGGGGAGGACGGATACTTCTACATCTCCTACTATGACCGCTCATTAGACACTGGCGAACCGGCACTCTTCACCGGTGTTCCTGCCGATACAGACAGACGAATATATCAGTATGACCCTCTCGGAGCGACCATGCACATAGGAACCGGAACGGACACAACCTACTGTGCGGCCAATGTATTCACAGCTGGCAATTATGAAGCACTCACCGACGTGAGTTTCTACACCATTGAACCGGATACGGACTACACAGTTGCCATCTTTACCAACTTCACCACCCCGCCGGGCGATGCCGCACCGGTCGCATGGACATCCGGCACCAGTGCACTCCCCGGCTACCACACCATCTCCCTCCCGGAGACGGTCACCCTTATGCCCGGAGAGGTATTTTCCGTTGTCCTGGAGATCACCTCCCCGACCAGTGTCTACCCACTTGCAGTAGAGTGGCCGATTCCCGGATACTCATCCAAAGCCACCGCCGGGCCGGGCGAGAGTTATGTGAGTGACGACGGCAGCACCTGGGAGGATCTGACCACTGACTACCCGAATACCAATGTCTGTATCAAGGCGTTCACCACCCCCCTCACCGTTGTGCCATGGGATTACCCGACCATTATGGAGGCAGTGAACGCCGCAGCAGACGGTGACACCATCATCGTTGAGAGCGGCACGTATCCGGAAGCACTGTCGCTGTACAAAAATGTCACCCTCACAGGTGTGGGGATGCCCGTTGTCACCACCCCGGAGGGTGTAGAAACCGGCGCTATGATTTGGACAGACAACATCACCCTCACCGGTTTCTCTTTTGAAGGAAATGAAGAGTGGAGCAGGGGCATCTCCGTCTATGGGAATAACTACACGATGTCTGACTGCAGGTGCACCGGATACCAAACCGGCATCTTTATCGGCTTATGCAAAGGGCTCTATCTTTCTGAGACCTCTCTGTACAACAATGATTACAATCTTTTGTATACAGACTACCTGGAGAACCCCGGCAATACCATTGCAGAGACCGTTACGGTGAACGGCAAACCGGTCATCTACCGTGAGAGCATATCGGGGGAGACGATTGACGCCTCCTCAGACGCAGGTGCCGTCATCTGTGTGAACTGTACGGATATGATCATCCGTGATATCACAACAGAACCCGTCGAATGCAGCATCTTCCTGCTCGCCTGCCAGGATGTGATCGTGGAACATGTCACCGCCAACGCGGCATACTATGGTGTGAGGGCATATAAATCGGAGAACATCACCGTGCGGGACTCCTCGTTTGGCCCGGATATGGAGTCCTGCATAAAAATGGATCAGATATCCCGTGCTCTGGCAGAAGGCAATGAGATTGCCTGCCATGAGTATGGTATGGGGATAGAACTCAGATCTGCAGAGAACACCACTGTATCAGACAACACCATAACAAGTGGAGGAGTCGGCGTGATAGGATCCTCCTCTAACAACTGCTCAATCTCCGGCAATACCATCAGTGATTGCCACTGGGGGGGCATCCTCACTTCAGAGGGTGATACTCTGGCAGTGACAAACAACACGGTGGACAACTCCGGCACAGGGATCTACACGTGGGATATGCGGGATATTCGGGTATCTGACAATACCATCCGGTGCAATAATGCAGGGAACGGCATGTCTATCAGCGCAGACGGAGCTGTGATAAACGGCAATACCGCGGATAACTGCACGGTTCAGGCAAACATGGAACTAAACAACTCGGAGGTGTATGGTAACCATTTCTCCGGAGCGGCATACCCGGTCATGAAAGGACTGGACACGGGAGAGAATGTCTATGTATACCGCAATGACTTTGTGCTGACCGACGGCATCCTGTTTGGGAGCATCCTCAGTGACTCTGCTGCAGCAGACGTCTTTGACCGCCTCAGCATGGACGACGTCCTGTTGGACGAAACCAGCCCAACCGGGGAATTCAGGGAGATGAGTGCGAAGGCTGATACAAGTGTGGGAGCACTTCAGACCGATGCGGCGAATATCATATGGCACTCCCCGACCGAGGAGACCTACTGGTATTACGGGCGGGCGTTCACCCAAACGATGGGCAACTACTGGAGCACGTATAACGGCACCGATACTACCCATGACGGCATCGGGGAGACACCTTTCATGATTCGTAACAATGAAACCGATATCTGCCCGTTAGTGAACCCTGCTGCCTGCTACTTCAACAAAAACCCGCTGCCCGCAACGGATGAGGACGCGTCCGCCGACATGGCGACTTCACCTGCCCTGAGCGCCGGGGAATCTGCGACACTCCGCTTCACCGGCTCTGCGGTGCAGGCAGTCACGGTCACTGCAAAAGAAAATACTGGACGAATTCTGCTCGCCGTGGACAGGGCAGGCAACGGCCCGGACGGCCTTGCAGGACCAGTCTACCAGTACCTCTCCGCACAGCTCAACGGCATGACGGATGATGAAATCAGTGAGGCTGACTTCTCGTTCCGGGTGCCCAATGCATGGCTGAAAGCAGAGAAACTGCTTCCAGCAGAGATCACACTCTGGCGTTTCCATGACGGTGTCTGGCAGGATCTCCCCACATCGCTTGTCCGGGAAGAGAACGGATGGGTATACTATGAGGCTGTATCACCAGGCTTCTCCTCCTTTGCCATCGCCGCAGGTGACGGGCAGAAGGTGGCAGTCACCACCGATGCTGCCGTGCCGGGGGATGCCGGAACGGATACGGTTGATGTTTCCGTCACTGTAGCACCCGGTAATGAGACAGCATCCAAACCACCGGTGACCGTCGCTGTCCCTGAAGAGGAAGACACGGTAACTCCGACAGGCACCACCACGCAGGAGAGCCCACTTGGTCTTCTCGCCATCATTGGCGGTGCGGGGATGGTTGCGGCCCTTCTCTCCCGGAAACAGTAAAAGAATGAATGAGTAGCCGGTTATCCGGCTCTCGTTCTCTTTTCCAGTCACTCAATACCCACAACATTTTTTAAGCTTTATTAAGCGGTTTTAAGGAATTTCGTCTATGATAACAGACATCATCAAAGGCAGATACATTTCCGGCCCGGAGGTTCCCATACGGACTGTTTCCCCCACCCGGGAACATTCTGCAAAGGGATTTCAGGGAAGAATGATCCCCCTCTGTTTCTTTTTCCCCTATATTTTACATTCTTCCGTTTTCCCCGCTCCCGTGTCATTTCCCTTTCCGGTAGCGGCCTGACAGCCATCTTCTCGGCTTTCTGTAGAGATGGGGGATCACCCCTCCATTCGCCGAACGGACATCGGCTAGGGTGTAGAAGGCATTTGGATTATGCTGATGGACCATCCCGATCACTGTTTCAAGGTCTTTGCGCTTGACCACCAAAAAGATCAGTCTCACCGGACCATGTTTTCCAACCGCATCCACGACAGTCACTCCGAAATCGTTGGATTTAAGTGCGGAAATCAGATTTTTTGGATCGTGATGGGTGATGATACGGACCAGCATCAGCCCGATCGCCATCCGTTCCTCCACGATGATCCCGACATAACTGCCAACAGCAAATCCGGCCGCATAGGCAATATAATTGACAACGCTCCCAATATTTTGGAATATCTGGCTTATAGCAACAAGCCAGATGAGTATCTCTATGAAGGCGACAACGGGGGCGAGCAGTTTCAGCCCCCGTGAGACGAATATGATTCTGAGCGTCCCGAAGGTGACATCGACGACGCGGGCGGTGAAGATGAGAAGCGGGAGAATCACCAGGGAGAAGAACTGGGGGTCCAGGACAAATGAAAGATCTATTGTCATCACACTCCGGGCAGCGGCGGCTGGGCCCGGAGGTCCCGGCCACGGTTCAGATTTCCAAGAGAAAGCTCCATTGACCGGTCCACAATATGGCTCGTGATCATGTCGCCGTTCCACCGGCAGTGATCAGATTCTATGCATCTGCTCACCGCGACTGCCGGGGGTATAAATTTCCTCACCATGACTCCACTTCCCCTGCTCTTGCTGAGGCGAAGTCACGACACAAGAGTTTATATGACTATTGACCGGTCCAGAACTGGATCACTCGCTCATGCTGGGAACAAAAATGGTGCATACCGGCAAAAACAGGAGAATTGAGATGCGTTCCTTCCCAAAAAAACAGTTTCATCATCATTCTTCCAGCCTCTTCGCCCGGTCCACCAGGAGAATAATCTCCTGTATCGGAATACCGGTCTTCTCTGCCACTACATCAGGAGTATATTCCAGCAGCTGCCCCACCGTCACAATCCCTGCATCCACCAGTCTCGTTCTCATTCCGGCATTGACTCCTTTTATCAGTGTCACCGGGCAGAGCTTCAGGTTGGCAACCATTGCCGCGATATTCTCGTCTTTCGGGTTGTCCCAGCCGATGTGTTTGATATCCCAGCATGTGGCATACCGTTTTGCGTGGGCGGAGAGTTTGGTGTTGCAGACGATCATCGCCTTATCGATGGTGAAATGATTTTTTCCCGTTTTGTAGCCTTCCTGTACATCCTCGACGATGGCCCGCGCGATTCGCCCTTCATCCAGACCGGTCATGCGGTGATGGCTGTGATGGTGTTTCACCTCGACAAAATAGGTGATGCCGTCTTTGCGGGCAATCGCATCCACCTCATGCTCGCCGCACTTTCCCTGTAATATCCTCCCCTCTTCAACCTCGTAGCCGGAGCCTCTCAGCAGGGCCTGAACATAGAGTTCAAAGTCCGGTTTCGGACCGAGCAGACCGATGGCCCTTCGTACATTTGTCCGGCCTTCAACCGCCGGATGATATTTGCATGCATATGTATGGATCATACGCAGGATATCCCGGGTACGTATGCCATCATGCAGGTGCCGTTCAACGTCTGCTGCGACCTCAATGACATAATCATCAGGGACCCCGTAATTGCGGGCGGTCCGCATCACCCGGTATCGGTCATAGGGCTGGCGTGTCCCGTCTGCCTTGATCACGTGTTTCATATCTCACTACTCCCCTGGGTGAGACGCAGCCCGGCAGAGAAAGAACGAACAGTCATTCCGACCACCTCATGATAAGACTCTGGTGGGTGCCACAGATATATGATAGTTATACCAGCCAGGGCCATGATTTCCAGCCGGTCTTTCCGTATCGCATGTCCGGATCTTTGCAGCATCTTCGTCCCCGCACCGCTTCGTTACTATTATACTCCCGGAAGGGCAACTATAATCCGCACATTTCTCATGCCGAGATAGTCTAGCCCGGAAAGGCGGGGGCCTCGAAAGCCTCTGGTGTTCGCACCCCGGGAGTTCAAATCTCCCTCTCGGCGTATTTTACCAAACAAGAGAGCGAGAGGCATTTTTTTACGGGCAGGACCTCCACCCCGATGGGGACCGCGTACATTCAGGAAGGGGCACACACCAAAGTCAACTACCCACGACTAAAGTTGTGGGCTTCCTGCCTGCTTTATTCGTGAACTTTACACTCCGCTGCCGGAGAAAGACTCCTGATTACTACGGCACAAAGGCTGATATCCTGCGCTCGCTGCATGCAGAACTGATCAGGGCAGGCATCGAAATTTCGTACCCGCATGTGTATATCACATTCAGGGACGCGGATGCCGGGGAAGAAAACGGCCGGGTGATATGAGGGCAGTGGAGGGATACCTGAAAGACCGACTCCCTAAACACTGTACAGCTGATAGTTCCGGGAGAATAGAAGAGTGTCATAATTGTTCAATAAATTGTGAATAAGTATGACAAATAGTAAATTATTTATGCACGTGTGTATTAGTGAAGAGTGCCGGAAACGCACCGGTATCCACCAGTAGGGGGGTGTTCCGGTGTGCCGGGTTTTTCGCCCATGACCGCACAGACCCAATTCCCGGCCTGTTGTGGGCCCATCACACAAAAAAAGAGGCAAACGAAAATGCAGAGAATGGTTGAACTTGAAGGCGGGGATATTGTTCTGGATACGGAGAACGACACCGGAGTGTTCCTTGCCCCACGACCGGTCTCGGAGGATGACCGCCGGTACGGGCGCGGCAGGGATCTATTCATAAAGAATCGTGAAGAGAGACCGGACATCTACTACATGTACCGGTGGACGGAAATTCCAGGTGAAAAAGAGAAGATCACCATTATAACGAGGAACATCGCCGAGCGGTTTCTTGAAGAACATGGCCTGATTCTTGCCAGCTATCCGGAAGAGAGGGCAGGCAACAGACTGGGCAACTACGGCTACGGGCTTCTGGAGGAATTCTGAACCTGACCGGACCCCCGGAGTGAAGGGAACTGTATGCCGCAGGAAGGGATGTCAATGAGCAGGAAACCCATAGGCCCGGTCGGCCCCAGACGGACGGGCCTTCCTGCTATTGGGGGGCACATGAACACTTCCTTTCCCATTACCAGACCCAATCCATCTCCCCCCGTTCCTCATGCAACGACCAGCTGACCGGAAAAACAGGTACATTTCATCAAGACGAGCAACGGAGCTTCTCTTCTTTCCACCCTCCAGTATAGTATTCACCCATATCAGTCTCTAAGGAAGATAGCTATTTTTGGCACCATCCGATCCTGAAACCATGTGAACCGTACCAGCAGGCCTTTTGAAAAGACAAAGATACAAAAAAAGAGAATTATTGTTCGGAAAATGCCCAAACCCGGTCGCCGACATTCTGTTCGAGGTTCCGGTACCAGAATGCATAATCGTAGCGGTGATAGACGCCTTCCGGATATGCACCGATATCAAGCTCCTCGCCTTCCGGAATCGTCGTGGTGAGTGCGCCCGTTGTCAGGTTTATCTGTGCATCACAGTAGTTGTCTACTTCACGCAGCAGAACACCGGTCGAATCATTATAAAACCGTGCACCCATATTCTCTGATTTCGGAGCATAGGTATCATCCGTCTTCCAGTTGAGCGGGTTGATGCAGTGTGCTCCGTCCATGAGCATGGGGCCGCCGACGGACGTTGGCGACTGGGTGTTGTAGGTGACCACAACGCCGGTGTCATCCGCACGCTCTGCTGCTGTCAGTCCTGCCGCTTTCAGATCCACATCCGTTACAGTGTAGCCGATCAGATACGCGGCAACCATACGGTTGCGGAGCGCTTCGTCATCGCCAAAGCGATTCTTGATGAGTTCGATTAATGCCATCGTCCCCTGACTGTGACCTGCAATAATGAACGGGCGGCCTTCAT
>NZ_JAAAWJ010000077.1 GCF_009914725.1 Methanogenium sp. MK-MG | reverse complement strand
GCAGACGAATAGAGAGAACCGGCGTATATGATAAACCAAAGGAACGAACGGCACAAAGGAAAGCAAATCGACAGGAGCACCTGCCCTGTAGTGACGCTCTTCGCCGTCCTCCTCCTCCTTCTCGCAGGCATGATCTGCACGACCGCGGGCGCCGCCACCCTGAGTGTTGGCGAAGACGGGTATGCGACCATTTCAGGGGCGCTCGCCGTGGCCATGCCGGGGGACACGATCCTCGTTGAGAGCGGCACCTACTACGAACAGCTCAACATCAGCGTCCCAGTGACGATCACCGGGGTTGATACCGGCGGAGGATTCCCCGTGATCGTGGCAACGGATGGGGAAGCCGCCATTGTGCTGGAAGCCGGGAGAACCATCATCGAAAAACTGGTCATCACCGGAACCAGCCCCTGTGGCATCTTCGTACATTCGGATGGAAATGTCATCATGGGTAACACAATATCTCCCACCCTCCCTGAAACCGGCATCGGTATCTGCATCTATGACGCCGACCGGACTCTGGTGACCGGAAACCATATCGAGGGGCCGCATCTTGGCCTCCTGATCACCGAATCGGACGGGACGGGTGTGTATTATAACGATATTGATGCCGTCACCGGTGCGATTTCGTCCTCTCCGGAGACTTCCTGGGTATCACCAGTCATTTCCTATGAATATGGGGGGACTTCGTTTGAAGGGATACTGGGAAACCACTGGATTGAATATACCGGAACCGATACCAACGGGGATGGCATCGGAGATGGGTCATACTCTCTTTCGTTAACCCCCAATGGGGTGTTCCGCAAATCCAATGAAGGGAAAGAACCGGATCCCTTTGAACGGAGGGCATTCGATCTGATCGGAGGGGTCGCCGGAATTGTCACCGTGGAGGATGATGCCCCCCTCGTTGCCGGAATCGATGCCTACACTATTATGGTTCCCTGGGATGTGCAGGGTAATCTATTGAAACCCGGAGAACTTCTGCGGCCCGACGGGACGGTTGGCCACTTCGCGATTCCCTGGGAACCGAAAAAAATGCTATGGCCCGGCATCGCCTTTCTGGGTTCCCTGCTTGTTGCCGGTGTGCTCACGGTTGCTGATCGCCGCGCCCGCCACCGCAGTGTCCTGAACCGCAGCGGACACACGACACCTGTCCTGACTGCCGGGTACACCATCCTTGCCGTTCTCTGCAGTTCAGCGATGTTTCTGACCGGTTTCCAGTCCGTTTTGATATTCGGGAATCTGGGGAGTTCAACTCCCATCGTTGGCGGACTGGCATTTCTCTCAGTGGGGGGTATCATCCTTGCCGCCACAACCGCAACAGAGAGATCGCCCCGGTATCTTCTGGGTGCTTATCTCATCGCCGGAGGTATTGTCGCATTTACTTCGATGGGTCTGGTAATTACCGGCACCGGCGGTCCGGTCGGTTATATTCCCACACTGCTCTCTCTGACTGCAATCCTCGTTGGGTTCTATCACCGTTCCCGACTTGTGCCTCCGCAGGTACCGGAAGACACAGACGAGCGTACCCGTATCGCTCACGAGGGCGACCCTTTCGATGAGACCCGTATCATGGACACCCAGCTGCGTGATGTCTATTTCCCTGCCACTCTCGCGGACCGCTACCGCGATGTGACGTTCATCGGCAAGGGCGGGCTCGCACGGGTCTTCCGGGCGGTCCGGCGGTCAGACGGGGCCGTCGTCGCGGTCAAGGTCCCCATCAGCTTTGACGAGACAACCGGCCGCATCTTCTTAAAGGAGATGAAACTCTGGGAAGGACTCGTCCACCCGAATATCGTCCGTCTCTGTTCGGTCAATATCCTGCCTGTGCCCTACGTGGAGATGGAGTATGTATCGCGTTCCCTTGCAGACGTCAGCCTGCCGCTTCCCCCGACAGAAGCGGCGGTGATTGTCGAAGATATCGTCCGCGGCCTCGCCTGTGCCCACGACCACGGCATCATCCACCGCGATATCAAACCGCACAACATCCTGCTTGCAGAGGACGGCACAGCGAAGATCACCGACTGGGGTCTGGGGACGATGATGGGCGACGGGCACGAGTCCTCCATCGTGGGCTTTTCAGTGCAGTACGCAGCACCGGAACAGATCGCCCCCCGCCGCTTCGGGGATGCCGATACCCGGACTGATATCTACCAGACGGGGATTGTCTTCTACGAACTGCTGACCGGACGCCGTCCGTTCGACGATGGGGGACTGGGCGAGATGACAGACGCCATCCTCGGGGAGACTCCCGCCCTGCCGTCGTCCCGTGCCCCGGCGGCGGCACCCTGGGACAAGATCGTGATGCGCTGCATTGCAAAGGAGAAGGAAGCGCGCTACCCCTCGGCCGTAGCCTTGGAAGAGGCGCTCTTCACGGTTTTGAAACGTCAGTGAAACCCCGCGGTTTCATGATGCCACTCCTCTCATTTTCTTCATATATACCTGTCTGCGGGAGACGTTTCTCTGTATAATAATATACAGAGGCAGACACATGAATCATCGAATATGTATTGCACTGATCATCCTTGCGGCGTTCTGCGGCATTGCGGCCGCGGCGACTGATACCGCATCAGACCCTGCATCCCAGATATCGGTCACAGGGGTAACAAAGTCCCCTGAGACACTGATGCCGGGCGACCAGGGATTTATCACGGTTCAGATAACGAACTCCGGCGAAGAGAGCGCCTCCATTGACCGGGCCAAGCTCTACACCAATGACCTGACCGTCGTCAATGACAATGCCTACGAAGTCGTCGGCGACATCGGCGGGGGAAATTCAATGGAATTTACCTTCCTGGTGTTGGCCGGTCCGGGTGAGGGGATCTGCTATCCGTCCTTCTACCTCGACTTCAGCTCGGCAGGGTCACTGCGCTCCTCCATCCCGGTGATTGTGGATGACACCGGCCCGCAGGTCTCCCTCCTGGGAGTCCCCGATACCTTTACCGGGGGAAAGACCGAGGAGATCACCGTCCTTGTGGGTAATCCCCGTGAAGGTGAACTGAGCGCCATTACCATTACGCCGGTAACAGACGGCATAAAGAGCGATCAGACCAGCTTTTTTGTCGGCAACCTTGAACAGGACGAATCCGCAGAGGTTCTCTTTGAAATCACCCCGGAAGAAGAGGGTGACCTGACCTTTGTGGTAGACTACCGCAGCGGCATCAACGAGCACAGCACCACCATCTCTATTCCCATGACCTTCGGGACAGACAAGACGGGTGCAGATCTTGTGGTAAACGAGGTTGCGGTGAGTGCGTCCGGTGCGACCTCCACGGTATCGGGCGATGTCACAAACGCCGGGCTTGAGGAGGCATACTCTGTCATGGTGACGGTGGGAAGCCCGGCCACTCCCACAAACCCAAACCCTGTTGCGGTCATCGGTGCCCTTGAACCCGACGACTTCTCCGGGTTTGAGGTGACGTATACAATGCAGGGTACCGGGCAGGTGCCGCTGCTTGTCACCTACAAGGACGAGGACGGCAATATCTACGAAGAAGAGTTTTATGTCAGCGGCACAGCGGCAGGCACAGCGACAGAGGGTGGCGACAGATCAACCGACGCTAAGAATTCCGCAGGAATGCTGGGCGGCAGGGGTAGCGTTGGATCCATGGGAAGCGGCTTCGCCCAGATTCCCTTCATACCCATCATCCTCGGGATACTCATCATCGCAGGCGGCCTTATCGCATGGAGAACAGGCCACCTTGCACGGGCACGTGACGCTGTCCGGGCCCGTCTGCACAAAGAGAAGTGAGGAGAAACACGATGGGCTCCACACCGGTTATTGCGCTTGAGAACGTGCGCAAAATATACCCTCTCCCCTCCGGAGATGTTCACGCACTCGACGGGGTCTCTCTTGCGATTGAGAAGGGGGAATTTGTCGCCATCATGGGGTCTTCCGGCTCAGGCAAATCGACTCTCATGAACCAGATCGGCTGCCTGGATGTGCCGACCGAAGGTACTGTCCGTATCGAAGGGCAGGATATCGGCCAGCTCAGTGACTACGACCTGACCGCACTCCGCAGGGATTCGATCGGCTACATCTTCCAGAAATTCAACCTCATTCCCCTGCTCACCGCCTTTGAGAACGTCGAATACCCGTGGCTTCTCAGGCAACGCAGGTATGACGACACCGGGCGGGTGCAGCACCTGCTGGACCAGGTGGGCATTGACGCCGCACTTGCCGCCCACCGGCCGTCAGAACTCTCCGGCGGTCAGCAGCAGCGGGTGGCGGTCGCACGGGCATTGGTCAACGAACCGGCTATCCTGCTCTGTGACGAACCGACTGGCAACCTGGACTCAAAGACGAGCACGCAGATCATGGAGATGCTTGCAGCACTCAACCATGAAGGCAGGACGGTCATCATGGTCACCCATGATGCGGCGACCGCGGAGTACGCCGACCGCACGATCCTGATACAGGACGGGAGGATTGCATGAAAAAACCGGACATCATATTCCGGCTCTCGCTGCGGAGTGTGCGCCTGAACCTCTTACGATCCGTCCTTGCGGCCCTCGGCATCGTCATCGGCGTTGTTGCCATCGCATCCATCGGGATGATCTCTGCGAATATGACCCTCTCGGTCGCCGAGGAGCTCTCGGCAACGGCGAACGTTCTTGTCGTCAAACCTGACACCGGCAGCGGAGACAGCGGGTTTGGCCGGGAAAGCGAGAGCAATGATGACGAGGACGATTATCTGACCAATGACCAGTTCAACGATATCAGAAAGGCTGCGGGCTCCTCGTATGTGTATTACCTCTACTCGGAGAGTGATGACATCGAGACGGGCTCCACCAGTGGCCGTGCGACCATCTACGCGATGGACGATGAGGCGATGAAGGATATTCTCAGCCTTGCCGAAGGGAGTTTTCCTTCCACGACCTCACAAGTCGTCGTCGGACCGGATTTCGTTGAGCGTTACGACATCGAAGTCGGGAGCAAAATTACCATCGGCGATGAGGACGATGAAGAAGGGGAGGTGACTGTCCGGGTGACCGGCATCCTGGAAGAACGGGGTATGTCCATGGACATCAGTTCGGACAATGCCATCATCACGGCGGAGAAGTTCTTCACCGGCCGGTATGGTGGTGAGGACGAGTACACGCAGGTGAATGTGGTTGTTGACGATATTAATGACATTGATGCGATAACAGAGAGCATCGATGAGTCGCTGAACAGAAAGGACGACGAGGTACAGATACAGGACAGCAGCCGGATGCTGAATACCATCTCCTCAACGCTGGGCACGCTCACGAGTTTTGCCCTTGCCATTGCGGGTATCTCCCTTTTGGTGGCGGCGGTCTCCATCTTCAATGTGATGATGATGTCGGTCACCGAGCGGATACGCGAGATCGGCATTCTCCGGAGTATCGGGACGCAGAAAGACGAGATTCTGCGGATGTTTGTGTATGAGGCAGCGATCATCGGTATCGTGGGTGCAGGCATCGGGGCGGTCCTCTCCCTTCTCATCGGGTATGTGGTCGTCTTCGGGATGGTCGGGACGACAGAATATTTCTTTGCCTGGGACAGCCTCGCAAACGTTCCCGAAGGAATGATCGTCGGTGCCGTCATCTGCGTCATATCGGGTGTCTACCCGGCATGGCGGGCATCGAACCTAGATCCGATTGAAGCACTCCGGGCCGAATAAGAACACCCGGAATCATTGTGCAACCTCACGGTTGCATCATCATCTCCTCCCTATTTTATGCATTTATACCCCTCCGCATGAACCGTATGAACAGAGGCCCGGGGGGTGTACCAACCCCTGCCGGACCTGACAAAACAGGAGATGAACAATGTGAAGAAGAGCAGAACAATTGTGCTTGCACTGACCGGCCTTGCCGTGCTCTGTGTCTGCGCCGCCATGGCAGCACCGCCTGCCACGGGCGACCGGGGCATGATGATGGAGGACGGCAGATGCCAGGATGGCAGCAAGAATATCACCAGAGGCAATGGCACAGCGACAGAGGGTGACGGCCAAGGTGCCACGGGCGACCGGGGCATGATGATGGAGGACGGCAAATCAACTGATGCTAATAATCCCGCAGGAAGTGATTCACAGTCGACACAGACCCCGGCGCCGTTCTTTGTTGTAATTCCGGCGGTATGCATCGGACTGATTCTTCATCTGAAGAAGAAGTGATCTCCAATAGAAACCGTATTCCCCTTTTTTGCATATTACCGTAACCCCGATAGGTCCTCCGTTCCTGAATGCAGCAGGCATATAATTATTGCCGGATGTTCCCGGTATGGCGGGCATCGAACCCTGACCCGATTGAGTCCTCAGGGCTGAATTATTTCCTTCCGGGATCATCGTGCAACCTCACGGTTGCATCATCATCTCCTCCCTATTTTATGCATTTATACCCTTCCGCGTGAACTCTATGAACAGAGGCCCGGAAAGGTATTCCACTCCCTGCCCGGACCCGACAAAACAGGAGATAAAAAATGAAGACGAGCAGAAAATTTGTACTTGCACTGACCGGCCTTGCCATGCTCTGTGTCTGTGCCGCCATGGCCGCACCGCTTACTATGGGCGACGGGCCAGGACGCGGAGATATGCAGAAGATGAGCATGCAAAAGATGATCCAGCAGATGCAGGAGAACGGCACATGCCAGGATGGAGCATGTGATGGTAGTAAGATACACTTCGCCCTCCAGAGGATGGCAGCAAACGGCATTGACACCACCGACCTTGAGACGGCTCTTGAGAACGGTGACCGTGAAGCTGTTCATGCATTCCTGCAGGAGAAACGGCCCGCAGACGCACCCACGAAGGGCGAACGCATGCAAAAGAGGTACAGAACCATTTCACCAATGTCAGATTCCGATGAATAATCACTCTCCCCGGACTCAACAGAGACAGGGGGAATTCACCTCCCTCCACCAATCCTCTCAATATATCCAGGCACACTGACCCACAAACCACAGGGCCGGCGCTTCCACATGAAGGGTTTTATGACAGGGCAGGGCGGGAAAAAATCTTCCCTTTCTAAAATACCACCCTCCTGCACTCCACTTTAGATTGGGCAGGATTTATTTCCCCTCCCACATACTCATTATCCATGCACAGGGTTGTCTGTCTTATTTTCATCTCTACACTCACGCTCCTCTCTGCCGGATGTCTCACGGAGAGTTTCTCTCCGGCAGAGGATGCAGGCATCCGGCTGATCACTCCAGGAGATGGCATCTCCATCTTTGATGGTCAGGGACGCTATATTGGGCTCATCGGCGAGGAAACACCGGATGTCACGGCAAACTACAGCCTTGGCCTTGTCACTATCCCGCCGGGCAATGCGACAGCTACGCACCGGCTGATCGAAACTTCGGAATTTGTATATCTGACTGGAGGAGAGGCAGAGATACGCTGTGACAACACGACAGTGACCGCCCGCGAAGGGGAGGTGGTGATTTTGCCGGAAGGGGTTTTGCAGTCGATAGCCGCGGTCGGGGATACTGAACTCCACTATATTGACGTGATTCAGCCGCCCTTTTCATCGGCGGTTGAGGTGTCAGGCGATGAACTGGCAGAATATACATCCGGAACAGATGGTGTTGGAACAGACAATCTTCCCATCGTCATCCCCGATCCACGGGAAGGGATTGAGTGGGATATCGGGTCTGACATGATGATCTACACGCTCGCAAATCCGGTGCTGATGCCTGAGATGAATTTACCTATTGAATACAGTGTCGCATACGCAGAACTCCTCCCCGGAGGGTCTGCCGATTACAACCGGCTCATCGGTGCATCTGAATTATAGTGGCGAACGTTTCTTTTTGAACTAATAGTAAATGCGATTAAGCGTTTACTATCGTTTAATTTCAAAAATAAACGTTTGGCATCATATGGAGAATACCAGATATTCTTAGAAGTCTGGTTTTTGACTATAATTTACGTTATTGAAGGCGAAGTTGAGGCATTCACCCCTGATGGAAATGTTGTCCGGGTGCCTGCCGGAAGTGCTGCATATATTTCGCCGGACCAAGTGAAGGGCTACCGGAATGCCGGAGAGTCGCTGGCAACGATTCTGAGTTTTGTCGATCCGGCATGGACACCGGAGAGGAGTATTGCGGTGGAGTGATTTCCTGATCTATTTTTTATTGAGGGTTTTTTGAGGGCCGAGATTATTTGAATATATTTATTGTAGATCATTCCGACATTATTTTTATATGGGGGATAATCTGGCTTTTTTGGATATGGAATTTGGTCATATTCATGGAACAAAGAAATTAATTTATTTTCCAATTGAACTTGGGATCGTTGTTTATGATCCACATGGCGATAAAATCATTGAGACCATCTCGAAACATTTTTCAAAGGATATTGAAGTTGAAAAATGGAGAAATAATACGAATGAAATGATGATGACGATTCAGCCATCGTTAGTCGAAGTGGCAAATCTGCACAGAAAACACTACGACATTGAATATAATAAAAATCGTATGGTGGAGATGGAGGAGATACCGGACCTGCTGAATCTGGCAGGTTCCGTATACAATGAACTGGGTGTATTTCTACAGAGTATTACATCAAAACATGATATTCAGCATTGTTTTGTCTATGGGGGGAAAAAAGATATTTTGTGCATCAGGAGATCAGGATATCAGGCAGATGAAAATAACATTATTGATGTCCAGGAAAAGATCAAACAGATGATGAAGATGCATACGTCATCGGTTAAGGCCGGCGTAACACTGCCAAATCCTCCATATTTCGCATAGATATTATTCAAATGCCAAAATATCAGCTGAAAATTGTCCC
>NZ_JAAAWJ010000076.1 GCF_009914725.1 Methanogenium sp. MK-MG | reverse complement strand
GATCTTTAACTTCTTCATGGAGAACGGGTTTGTGCTCAAACTGCACCCGGCACTCCCGTCCCTCCGGGGCGATGAGCCGGAGAAATGGGCGCTGGCACCGGAGAAATACGGAGACCTCCTCATCTATCTCCTCGACAAATACCTGGAAAACCTGAACACCGCAGAAATAATGAACATCAACGACCTCTTCAAGTGCGTATTCACGCGGACAGGAACCGTCTGCACCTTCAATGACTGCATGGGAAACACCTTTGCAGTCGGCCCGGACGGCAGCATCTATCCCTGTTACCGGTTTGTGGGCATGCCGGAGTGGGTGATGGGCAATGTCTCTGACCGCCCGACAAAAGCAGACCTGGCAGAATCCCGTGCATGGAAACTGATGCACGCCTTCAGTGACTTCGTGGATGAGCACTGCAAAGACTGCGCACACATCAAATACTGCCGCGGTGGCTGCCCCTACAATGCCATCGTGCCCACAGACGGCAGGGTGGAGGCAGTCGACCCGCACTGTCCTGCCTACAAACGAATCCTTGATGAATTAAATGACCGCTTCAATGAAGAACTCTACGGGTCAGCCCCGATGGAAATGGGCGGTTCCCGGAGAAGGCAGCGGAACAAAAAAGCAGGGATCATGGATTTAATGCAGAAGATTGTGTCTGAATAACCAACTCCTTCCGGTTTTCTTTTTTTGGGGTCTCCAGTATCATGAACTCTATTATGAGCTACGCTTCCCGTGATGGAGATAATCCCTCATAAACTGCCAGAGTACACCCCAATCAATTAACATATTCCGGATCGATGAACCTTTAAAAAGGAGAATCAGACTGTATGATCGAAAGAACATGAAGACAGGGAACAGGCAAAGAAACCAGAGGTTATCATTCATCCCACTATTGATGGCGCTCTTACTCCTTTGCTGCGCGACAGGCATCGCTACAGCAGAGGCCAGTACAAAACCATGGACGCTCACACTCGCCGGGTGCGGGACACAGACCATCACCGCAGCAGAATTTTCAGCGATGAAGGCTGACCGCGGCACCACATTCACTGACACGGATGGGAATGTCTACTCCGGTGTGCCACTCACGACACTCATCGGTAGCGTGGATGACGCAGACACGGAGACCTTCAATACCACCCGTGCCACAGAAGGCTACAGTATCATCATCCGGGCAACAGACTGGCATGACCGGATATTCTCACCATCTGACCTGACAGACACGGGGTTCTGTGTGGCAGATTCAGTAAACGGCGGCCCGCTTCCAAAACAGGACGGTGACATCAAGATTGCACCGCTCATTCTTGTAGGAGAGGATGTCCCGGAAGGCATGGGTATCGGAAACATCATGGACATTACCCTGGACGGCGCTGCAATTTCAGGTGAAAAAGAAGAGGCAGTGACAGTTACCATTCTCCGGTACGATGAAGACGGCGGGACAATTCTGAATGCCACCACCAGAGACTGCCGGTGGATGAAAGAGCACCTCCCGATATATGGCAATGGCAAAACCACCTACAATTACCAGGGCCCGACATTTGATACCACAGATCTCTGGAATCCCACTGAAAACAAAAACCCTGAAAAAGTGTGGGAAATCCCGATGGGCACTGCCATCCGTGATCTCTGTGCACTGGTGGGCGGCATGCAGGAAGGAGATGAACTGCGGATGACTGCCACAGACGGATATGTCGTTGAACTGATGTACGAGAACATCTACACACCAAAAGAGAAACAGGGCACCGCAATTCTTGCATGGCAGACCAAAAAAGAGGGATTTGTCCCGGAATACACCGGTGGCCCTGCCCTCTTCTTCCTCGCAGATGACCATGTCTTCGGCAACCAGGATATGAAGGAATGCACGGACCCCGGATACTGGCGGTTCTACTGGTGTTCAGGGACAGAGTATCCATCTGCAGCAGGGCTTGCCGTCCGAAATGTAGAGAAACTGGAGATCTATCCCCGTGCACAGGCAGACTGGGAACTAAACCTCAGTGGATATCTCACCTCGTCCACCTCTAAAAAGGAGTTTGAACAGGGCCTCGCCTGCGGCAAACGTGCACATGGCCATCTTGCGACACATACAGATAATGACGGCCATGTCTGGAGCGGCATGCCCCTCTACATGCTCGTCGGATGGGTGGATGATGCATGCCAGCATGATGAAAACCTTGTTAACAACAAGGCATACAACATGACACTTGCAGAGAATGATGCCTACACAGTCATTCTTGAGAATGCAGACGGAAAGACAGTATCCTTCACCTCGAGTGAGATCATGAAAAGCATGGACTACATCGTCGTAAACCAGGCAGACGGCCACACCTTCAGCATTGACGGTGATATATGGCCGCTTGCACTGCGCGGGAAGTCAGTCCCGGCAGATAAGGAAATAAATGGCATAACTACACTCACCCTTGACTTCGACAACAGTTCTTCCGGCAGCACAGAGCCTGATACCACCCCTGCACCATTCCCGTGGCTGGCAGCGCTTGCCGGAGCATCCCTGACAGGATTCATCCTGCGCAAAAGAGAGTAATATCACATATCATTTTTTTCCGGATTCAGTCTGAATGGGATTATTTGCATTCTCTCCCTCTCTCCGGTGAAGAGCCATGCTGGCTGCCAATGAAGGATCTCCCTGAAGAACAGACCATAATTTCTGTAACCAGGAGATTCATATAAAAAAGGGCACCCATCGCAATGAACCTGATGCGGTAAGAAATGGAGATTACGGTATTCTCATACAAAACGGCTAGTACAGAATCTCAGCATCGTCTTCAGTCTCTTCTGCCAGGCGAAGCGTAAACCGGATGGAAAGCCCTTTATCAGGGCGGCCGGGCATCCGGTCGCCAGGCCTGATCTTCCCCCCATACCTCCTGATCAAAAGACGGGTGATATACAGACCAAGGCCACGTCCTCCCCGTTCGGTGGTGGATTCCTGAAAGAGCGAAAAGAGCTGCATCTTCTTATCGTCAGAGAGGCCCGGACCATCATCCTCAACCGAGACCGTCACTTCATGGCCAGTCTCCTCGCTGCTGATCCAGATATGCACCCCCGGACCGCCGTATTTGATGCTGTTTCTGATAAGATTTGTGAAGACCACTGAGAGAAGACTGTCTGCCCAGACCGTACATCCGGTTCGCATAAAAGAGATATCGGTCTCCGGATACTGCGAAATTTCTGCACTGATGAGTGCATCAAGGTTGATGGAGGTCATCTCAGTTGACTCATCGGTGATTCTCCTGATAGTGGTCACATTGTTGAGAATATCAGTGATGTGATGGGTATGCCACTGGACTTTTGTGGAGTACCTGCTGCCCTCCTCTCCGATATGTTCCATCAGGCGCCGGGAATACCCCAGAACCGCAGCATTTGCATTCTTGATGTCATGGAGCATAATATCCAGATAGAGACTTGCGTCACTATATGCATCCTCCAGCCTGTCCTGCAGGATACCCCGGAGAATCGTACTCCCGATTTCAGAACCGATCATCTCCAGTGTCTTCTTCTCAAATGTGGAGAAGGAGTCACATGACCGCCTGCCGATGTAGAGTGCACCGACAACAACAGAGTCAGATATCAACGGGATACCTGCATATGAGAGCGCATCAATCTCTTCTAACACCTTTGAATCAATCGGTCCGGGCGGATGATTCGGCAGATTATCCACGTAATGCTGCTGCATAGCAAAAAATACCAGATTAAACGGATAATCCAGAACATTCTGCCGCATTCTCGTCTCGATAAATCGTTCGGGGACACCGGATGATGCAACGATGGTTGCCCATTTCGCATCAGTATCCCGCAGGTAGATCCAGCCAAGATCAAAATTCATCTCACGGATAACCGTCTGAAGAATCTCTTCAAGCATCTCGTCCAGAGTATAGACAGAGTTTGCCACCTTCATGACCTCATTAATCATTAAAAGCTGGCTGTTGCGTTTCAGGAGTTCTGACTCTGCATGTTTCTTGCAGGTAATGTCCCGGAATATCACCAGAATATTCCGGGAATTATCCGGCAAGGGAACCAGCAGAATCTCCACATCAACACTGCGTGTTCTGCTGATGCGAAGCTGATCCTCAATCATCCGGGAGTCAGGGGGTAACGAACCGGCATTACATTTCAGGGTATTCACCAGTTCTGAAAAATCGTTGTCTACAAGACGGATTTTAGGGAGGCCGCTCTTCAGAAACGCATTTTTTCCCAGCAGTTTGCGCGCTGCCGTATTATAATACCGACACGCTGTATCGGAAAGGACAATGACTGCATGAGGGTAGGCATCAAATATTTCGAACGGAATACCCAGGTCATCACCTGCAGGGGGAACCACCTCATGCAGATCCGCCGGTGACGGAGAGACATGGGAACCGGGATAAATGGTTGCGGCAAGAAGGGGAGAACCCGGGATGTCTGAAACAGAGACCAGCGAAGGGACAGCAGTCCCCCGGGAGTCTGTAACAGAGGCGCGGATAAATGTCCCGGGCCTGAATGCATCATAAATGCCGCCTGACGCATCAGATCCATCTTCCTGCGGGTCACAGGGACAAATGATCTCACCGATAGCAGGTGATGCAGATATAAAATCCTCAGGATACTGGTACCTGCTGTGAAATGCCTTGTTTGCAAAGATCACATGCCCGGTTTCACCTATAAAAAGAACCGGGATTTCAGAATGACGAATAAATTCATAGTAATCATGAATATCCGTATCAATATGTCCCGTTTGGAATGGTGGGGGGATCTCATTCTCTGCTGAATTGTTTTGCATATATAGCAGCACCGGGGGGTCAGGCGTAACAGGTTATAAGAGCAATTGAAAGTCTGTACATATATATGCATCCCTGAATCTAATTCAGCAGACATATCGTACCTGTCTATCCCGTGGCAGACGACACCCGGTTGCGGACATAAAATCACCCGGATTTCATCGTATACGAAAAGGGGCAAAAGGCCGGCAATCCTTTTTCCATTTATTACCGCAATACCAAACCTGTTATCTGCACTCCGCAAACCACTATACACTGACAACAGGTCTTTTGAACATGGCTGATACAGTGACTGAAACAATACCGGAATACGTTCTCTTTGATATGGACAATACTCTCTATGACTTCTATTTTGCCAAAAAACAGTCATGCGAGGCGGTAGTAGATCTCGCGGGCAGCGGAGAGGGCACGGAGCTCTTCCGGTATTTCCTGCGGGGTACTCACGGGTTTGAAGACCACAATAATATACGTGATTTCCTTGAAGACCGCAGCATCTTTGAAACCCGCCTGTATGAAGATGCATGCGCGGTCTACGAAGAGGTGAAGGTACAATCATTAACCCTCTATCCGGGAGTGGCAGATACCCTCAGGCTGCTTGCAGATGCCGGAGTATCCATGGCAATTGTCACCGATGCACAGAGCAGTCAGGCGGAAAAACGTCTTGCCGCAACCGGGGTCAGAAACTACTTTGAAGGTGTAATGACTCCTGACCGGTCAGGAGTCAGAAAACCAAAGCCTGATATATTTCATGCGGCAGCAGCCATTCTGAAGTGCAATGTCCGTGAGGCATGGATTGTGGGTGACAGCCCGAAGCGGGAGATTGAACCCGGCAATCTTTTGGGCATGACAACCGCCTATGCGAAATACGGCGACTGGATTGGGATTCCCTATCCCAAGATCACACCGGACTACACCCTGGAGTCCTTCGGTGATCTGCAGGACATAATGCACCTGGAAAAATAATCACAGGAGAGGGGACGGACCCTTTCCTTCTGAATAGGGCAGTGCACGCCCGGCAATCACCACAGGTGTTTCTGCAGACGCGATCTTTGCAAGCACCACCTCTTTTCCGGCTGCGGTCATGGCAAACACCGGGACTGCTTTGCCACCCTGCAAAAGGGCCCGTTTTCCGGCGACCTCATACAGGGCACGGGACGCACACGGGAATATCAGGTCACAGGATGCGGCGAATTTATCTGCACCTTCAGCTGTCGTGCCGGTGGTGTGCACCGCCACAATGAAGGCAGCGGGGCACGTCCTGCGCAGTGAGGCAGCCTCATCTGCAGAGGCGGTTGTGACAGCCGGTGCATGAAATCCTTTTTCCAGAGCCATGCAGACCCCGTCTTCTGCATTGAGTGCAGCATCACGGGGGGAGACCACAATGCCGCCGTGTTCACGAATCCGGTCAATCACCGCAGGAATCGGTGTTGTCGATACCAGCCCTGACATCTTTCCCCCGATGCCCTGTATAAGACGGGGAGAAGTCGCAATAACCGTCCCTGCCCCGTCGCAGGCGATCACCGCTGCGTCAATGATGCCACATTTAAGAGCAGATGAGAGCAGTTCAGATGCCCCAAAGAGCACATAATCCTCATCAGACACCACAACACGTCCGGGAGTGCACATGCCGAATGCAGCAATGCGCCCCTCAATATTGCGCCGAATCTCCTCTTCGCTAAAATTTATCACCGGCTCACTGAACCGTGCCGCAAGCGGGCAGGAGTCAATACAGGCCGGGCCGACCGAGACCACATGCCCGTCCCTGACAACGACACGTGCACGGCCTGCGGCCTCAATTATATGCTCATCGCCCTGAGTCATCACACTAATGCGTATTGCACCCCCGTATGATAATGAAGACGAATGGAGCAGGCAGAAGAGATGCAGGAGAGACACAGGGCGAGATTCTGGGAGATTGATACGGCCCGCGGCATTGCCATCATGATGATGGTCACCTACCATATGATCTATGACCTGGTATACTTCGGTGTGGCAGACATTGCCGTTACCAGTGGGTTCTGGCGGGCGTTTGCGCTGACATGTGCCTGCACCTTTGTATTTCTTGTCGGGCTCTCCCTGCATATCAGCAGGGAACGCGCCATGCAAAGAGGAGTGGAGGGGCGAGCCCTCGTGCGCAAGTACCTCATGAGAGGTCTGTTCATTCTCGCCCTCGGCTGCGGCATCACCGTTGTCACCTGGTATGTGATCGGCGGGGGATACATTCTCTTCGGCATCCTGCACCTCATCGGCCTCTCCATCTGTCTGGCACCGCTCTTCTTCTCTCTGCAGAGAAAGAACCTCATCGCCGGAGTGATCGTCCTTGCACTGGGCCTTGTGATGACAGGGACAGGGGGCCCCATCTGGCTGGCGTGGCTGGGCATCCACCCTGCAGGATTTTATTCTGTCGACTATGAACCGCTCATACCCTGGTTTGGCCTGGTGCTCCTGGGGCTTGGGACGGGAGCATACCTCTACCCAAAGGGGCGTCCGCTGCGCCGGATTACGCAGCCCTGCCCTCCTGTAACCGACCTCCTGGCAGCGGCCGGCCGGCACTCACTTCTGATATACATCATCCACCAGCCGGTGCTGATACTGCTCATGATGGTGGCGGGGATCATTCCCCCCGACACCTTTGGTATATTCTAAAATTATTCGGTGCGGGAAGAGAAGAGCGGCACATCGGCAAAGGCGCCCACATCAAAGACACCCCGTTCCGTCACCCGGATTTCAGGAATGACCGTGAGTGCGCAGAAAGAGAGATACATAAACGGATTTTCAATACATCCGGTTGTGCGGATGCATGCCTCAAGTGACCGGAGAGACGCTGCCACCTCATCATACGGGAGGGACGACATCAGGCCGCCGCATTCCAGCGGCAGAAAGGCAGATCTGTTACCTGAGACTGCCGCCATGCCGCCGTCGGCTGCAATGACCATATCTGCAGCACGGATGATGGAGGCATCGTCACTCCCGACGGCAATGAGATTGTGGGAATCGTGGGCCACACTCGCTGCCATGGCACCATCACGGATGCCAAACCCTTTCACAATACCAACGCCACAACCACCACTGCGGTAGCGGTCACAGACGACCAACTTCAGGAGATCACGCGACGGGTCGGGAAGAGCCGCCCCGTCAACCTCAACGGATAGTGCACGTGTCAGAATCTGGCCCGGCACCAGACCCACCACACGGGCCGTCCCGGACCCGTGAATGGCAATGGACTCCTCTGTCAGTGGAGCACACGAGAAGGGCACATGCAGGACATCCGGACGCCGGTATCCGGAGTCAGTCCACCGGACACCCAGAATATAGGTGTCCGTTACCGTGCAGGGCCCGGCATCGTCCAGCACACAGAAATCGGCCCGCCTGCCCGGTGAAAGAGCACCACGGTCGTTCAGGCCGAAGCGTTCTGCAGCAGAGAGAGTGGCCATCCGGTAGGCAGTCTCCGGTTCAATGTCTGCGGCAACGGCCCTGCGGATACAGTCATCGATATGGCCGTCTGCTGCCAGCATATCAGCATGCCGGTCATCGGTTGCAAAACAACACCGGGGTGCAGTCACAGGTGTCACCACCGCAGCCAGTGCAGCAAGGTTCTTCTCCGTTGACCCCTCACGCAGCATAATATACATCCCGCGCCGGAGTTTTTCTGCAGCCTCCGCAGCACCTGTGCATTCATGGTCACTCTGGATGCCTGCTGATATATAGGCACATAGTTTTTCCCCGGAAAGGAGTGGCGCATGGCCGTCCACAACTGCAGAGAGACCAATTTTGCAGAGCAGGTCAGCGTCTTCTGCGAGCACGCCCGGCACGTTCATCACTTCACCGATGCCGGAAACACCCTTTTCACCGACAAAGGCTGCGAGATCATGGCAGGAGAGAACAGCCCCACCCCTGTCCAGCGGTGTGGCCGGCACACAGGACGGAAGCATCAGCCTGATATCCAGCGGAACTTCTGAACGCTGACGCAGCATATACCTCAGCCCTGCTGTGCCCGCGACATTTGCAATCTCATGCG
>NZ_JAAAWJ010000075.1 GCF_009914725.1 Methanogenium sp. MK-MG | reverse complement strand
ATGGCAGATGGTCCTGAAAATTTTGAACAGCAAATAAATGAGGCAGAAAAAAAAGGAGAAGCACTGGTGCACGCCATCAGAAATAAGACAACATACCCCGAACAGGAAGCATTCCATGCAGAGATGAGGGAGCATATGTCTGCACTTGTCAGTGCAAACCGGGAGACCATGCAGCACGAATACCAGTATCTGAAAAATATTGGCTGGATTGAATAACTTCAGACAACAATGGGGATTTTCTCCCCGCATGCCAGACAGTGTGTGCCGTCAAGCCCACAAACTTTCGTCATATACCCATTTCTTTCAATGAGCAGTGCGCCGCAGGCATGACAATAGGTATGCTGATAGGCGGTATTTCCCACATTCCCGGTGTAGGGATACAAAATCCCCTCCTCTTTTGCAATGCTGCACGCACGTTCAAGAGTGGCAGCAGACGTCGGAACTGTATCGGTCATATGGTATTGCGGATAAAATCCGGTAAAATGCATCGGTGTTTCCGGGCCGATATGTTCCACGACCCAGCGGATAAGGGCGCGAATCTCATCCGGACTGTCATTCATTCCGGGAATGATCAGGGTCACTGTTTCAATATGCATCCCGCACTCTTTTGCAATCACCGTTGATTCGAGAACCGGTTCCAGACGGGCCGAACAGACAGACCGGTAAAAGGAATCAGAGAAGGATTTGATATCAACCCTGAACGCATCAAGGACGGGCGATATATCCTTCAGCGCCTCTTCGGTGATATACCCGTTTGTCACATAAATGGTCTTCAGATCCTGATCTGCTGCAAGCCGGCCCATATCCTTGGTGTATTCATGCCAGATGGTCGGTTCATTATATGTCCAGGCAATACTTCTGCATCCGGTCTTCACCGCACGGCGCACACCCTCTTCAGGTGATATATCATGAAGAGTACCCCTGTATTCAGAGATCTGGGAAATTTCCCAGTTCTGACAATGTTTACACCGGAAATTACACCCGATACCTCCCAGCGAATATACCTCTGTTCCCGGCAGAAAATGATTCAGTGGTTTTTTTTCGACTGGATCGATTGCTTCAGCACTCACCTTGCCATAGGTAAGGGGGATCAGCCTGCCGCCGGTATTCTTTCGGACACCACATATTCCTGTCTTTCCGTCATGAATTTTACACCGGTGTGCGCATAGATCACAGCAGATCACATCGTCCCCGCATGCATGACACATATCAGCTTTTCTTTCGGTCACCACTATCATCCTGCCAGTCCGGCACTACCTGAGTATAGCGAGGGGATGTAATAAACTTTAAGCCCTGCAGACAAATCAGTATCCTGAATGAAAACCATAGTAATCTCGCTGGGTGGCTCAGTTTTGGTACCGGATATCGGGAATAATAATATCAAACAATACCGTGACTTACTGAGCAGCCTTAAAGATACATGCCGGATTTTTATTGTTGTTGGAGGAGGGGGCGAAGCCCGTCGCTACATCGGAGCGGCACGTGATCTGAATATTGATGAAGGCACAGCAGACGAAATCGGAATCCTCATTACCCGGCTGAATGCCCGTCTTTTGATGCATGCCTTAGCAAAAGACTGTTACCCGGACATCCCTGAATCATATAACGATGCGCTGATTGCCGGTGAAAGCGGTAAGATTGTCATTATGGGCGGTGTGACGCCCGCACAGACAACAGATGCGGTTGCAGCAGTGCTCGCAGAACGGACGGGAGCGGATCTGTTGATCAACGCCACAGCAGTCGATGGCATATACACCGCAGACCCCAGAAAAGATGCTGCTGCTGAGAAGATACCGTTCCTGACCCCTGATGAACTGATTGAAATAGTTCAGACCGGGCGTATGGATGCAGGCTCAAATAATGTCATTGACCTTGTGGCGGCAAAAGTCATTCAGCGGAGTAAAATTCCGATGGTAGTGCTTGACGGCAGAGATCCCGAAGGCTTACTCAACCTCATCCAAAACGGCGTAAACAGAGGCAGTCTGGTATCATATAACCCCGATCTGGCAGCATTCTGAGAATCATATCGGCAACTATTTTTACCCAACCCGCCAATATAATGTGCAACCAAGGGGGGCAGTAGGGTAGCCTGGTCCATCCTAGAGCGTTTGGGACGCTTTGACGGCAGTTCGAATCTGCCCTGCCCCATCTATTATTATGATTCAGGAAGAAGCGGACCTGATTCTTTGTATCCTTGCAGAAGATTATCCGGTGCACAATGGCGTTGTATCTTTTCTTGTATTTGAAAATCCGTTTCAGATTCTCATTCTCACTATTCTCTCCGCACAGACAACGGACCGGACGGTAAACAGTATCTCCGGGGCATTGTTCAGGAACTACCCCGATGCATGCACACTGGCAGATGCCTCTCCTGAAGACGTGGAATCCATCATCCGCCCGACCGGATTTTACCATACGAAGGCCAAAAACATCATTTCGACTGCCCGGGCTCTTGCCGCGCATTACGATGGAGAGGTGCCGCAGACCATGAGTGATCTGGTCACCCTTCCTGGAGTCGGAAGGAAGACGGCAAATATTGTACTGAACCATGCATTCGGACAGAATGTTGGAATCGCGGTCGACACCCATGTGCGACGGCTTTCACAGAGGATTGGCTTTTCCGATGCAACAGCCCCGGAGACCATTGAAAAAGATTTAATGCATCTGTTTGAGAAGTCCCGGTGGAAATATATCAATTATCTTCTCATATCACACGGCCGGGCGGTATGCAACGCAAAAAAACCCAATTGCAGTGCATGTAAAATATCGGGCCACTGCCGCTTTTTTAGGGAAAATAGTGGTGATTAAAGAATAACTGAGGCATACAAGACATACACCACCCAGGAAACCAATGCTGTTGCAGGGATGGTAATGATCCACGCCGCCACGATTTCACGGACAATACCCCACCTCACCGCAGAGGAGTAGCCACGTGTGGCACCTGCACCCATGATCGCACCACTCATTGCATGCGTCGTTGAGACAGGCACACCCAGTGATGTCATCAGGGAAAGAACCGCACCGCCTGCCATTGAAGCTGAAAATCCCTGGTATGGTCGGATTTTTGTTATTTTGTTCGCCATTTTATCAACAACCCGCCATCCGCCAAGCAGTGTCCCCAAAGAAATTGCTCCGCAGGAAGCCAGTATTACCCAGATGGGTACTGAAAATTCTGACAGGATGCCACCGGCAACCAGCATGGCGGTAATAACACCCATTGCATTCTGGGCATCATTTGCACCGTGCCCAACCGCCTGAAAAGAACCGGCGGCAATCGTAAGCGGCCTGAACATCGTATTGAGGCGGGAAGGATTCTTTGCACTGCACAGATGCATTATGATGACACCCAGAATAAATGAAGAGATGAGGCCAAGCATCGGCGATATTACGATGAATATTACCACCGCAAAAATTCCTGTGATCTTAACATAGCCGCCAATGATGAGTGCCGGAATAATGATTGTTATACCTACCAGAAAGGCCAAAGGTGCCCTGCCCCGCCATTCCTCCCTGCGCAGAACTGCCACTGCAATATAGAGGAGCATACAAACGAATCCGCCTGCAGCCATTGCAAGCACGACGGTCTTCACGAGGTCCCAGTCGGGCCAGAGTATCGCACCGACACCGGCACCCGCAATACCGGCACCAAGAAGGCCGCCAATGAGTGCATGTGAACTGGATATCGGAATACCCAGCATTGAAGTGGTAAACACCCAGAGAACTGCACCAAACATTGCTGCCAGAAGAATATGGGTCGTCAGAAATCCCGAGTCAACGATACCTTTGCCAATAGTGGCTGCAATTGCTGTCGTGAAGATGAGAGGGCCCAGAAGATTAAAGAACGTGGCCAGCGCGACTGCCTTTACCGGGGAGAGGGACTTTGTTGCAATGATCGTTGCAATCGAGTTTGCTGCATCATTAAGGCCATTTACAAAGTTAAATGCCAGTGCCAGAATAATTCCCAGTGCGATTATCAGAGTGTCCATAATTCACATCAGGAATGGCGAATCGCAATATCACTCAGGACATTTGCAGCATTTTCACACCGGTCAGTCGCGCTCTCCAGCTTTTCATATATATCTTTATACTTTATCAGGCGGATCGCATCATTACACTGGAATATTTCCTGAATTGCCTCACCCAGCAGGTCATCACCCAGATTTTCAAGACGATTGATTTCAATACATCGCTCTTCAATTCCTTTCGGGTGTTTCAGATCCCGTATCCCTTTGACAGCAAACAGAAGTTCCTCGGCTGAAATTAAGATCAGTTTCGATAATTCAACCATAAACCGGTCCGTCTCAGGGATGCCATAGAGGTACATCATGCGTGTGGCACCATCGATATAGTCCAGAATATCGTCCAGAGATGACGCAAGACGTGATATTTCATCCGGCTCAATTGGTGTAATAAACGTTGTATTAAGCAGATTGTAGATATTATGAGTGATTTCATCTCCCTTGTGCTCTAACGCCTTCATCTTATGACATTTGTTTTTCAGGTCATCATAATTTTCAACAATATAAACCAGGAATTCAGCTCCATCCCGTACATTTTCAGCTGACTCCTCCAGAAGGTCAAAAAATTGTTTGTCCTGTGGAATAATCCAGTCTTTCATCCCCATGCAGATACCTGCAATTTAATTCACCGGAACCCGTAAAAGGCTTTGGAATAGAAAGAGAGATCGATTGATCAGATCATTAATTTTGCCTCTGAATTAATGAATAACAGTATTGAATTACATGTGTCATCACACGGTCGCATGTGTCCGAACCGGTGATGCCCGTAATGCACCCTGACCAGCCGCCCTCACCGCCGCTGTCTGAGACGGTAAAAAACAGATTGCAACTGATGAATACAAATGTCAGCCAAATGATACAACTTCAGGATCAATAGTAAGCATTGCAAAAAAACTGAATGATATGGACCGAGCGGGAATTGAACCCGCGGCCTCTACCATGCCAAGGTAGCGATCTTCCCCTGATCTATCGGCCCACTGTGCATACTAGCTTCGCGTTCATAGGTTAAAATGATTATTTATTCGTCTCAGCCAGACTGCGAAGAAAATGCTGAAGACGGAGACGTGCTTCACTGACAGGATCAGAAGAAGTCTCTGCATAAGTATCTGTAGAAGTGTCTGAAGAGACCCGGTTGCCATTCTCCAGTGCAGCTACGATAAGCGGTCTTCCCCCGGACGGTCTCTCAGACGATTCCGGAAGCAGAATTCTCTTTCCCTCTTCGGTCAGGCAGACCTGTTTCACCCCGCCTTTCTTCCCTCTCTTTGAAACGGATTTGCCATTTCGTTCAACAATATCCATCGAAAAATCGATCACCGGCGCATTGGCAATGGCACCTCCCACGCCAAAGGCATCCACAATATCACCATATGCAACAATATCTGATTTCGTCAGCCCCCCGCTCAGGAATATTTTTACCGAAGTAAACCCGTGCAGGTCCAGCTCCCACCTGACCTCCTCCAGAATAGAACGCATATCCCCCCTGCGCGAACGGGGCGTATCCAGCCGCACCGCCTCTGCACCTGCCCTCGCTGCTGCAAGTGCTTCGAATTTCTCATCACAGAATGTATCACAAAGATATATCCGGGGAATATGCTGAGGTGCATAGCGGTCAAAGGCAGCCCACCCAGCCTCTGCTGACCCCACACTCATAATAAGTGCATGCGGCATCGTCCCTGCAAGAGGAATACCTGCCGGGGCACAGGTATTACTCACACCGGCAACGCCACCAATCCATGCGGCCCGTTCAATCATACCGGCAATCGCGGGATGCTGTCTTCGCGAACCAAATGAATAGAGGGGCTTATCTTTGGCAATGACAGTGAGATGTGCAGATGCACTGGCAACACCGGACGCATGGCAGAGAAAACCGAGAATTACAGTCTCATATGTACAAAAATCAAGATATTTACCCGATATTCTGAGAACAGGTTCACCAGGATAGAATATTGTACCCTCAGGCATGGCAGACACATTCAGCGGCATACCTTCCAAAAGAGACAGCACATCCGCGGTACCGCAGACGACCCCCCACTCATCAGGCAGCGAGGCTGCTGTTATTTCCATGGTCACATCAGGATTACAGCCTTCAGCACGCAGGACTTCATCAGTGTGGACAAAGTAGACATCCGTACATTCGCCAGACATAATTGCTGAATCACTGACAATTCCAAACCTGCTCGTCATAAACTGTGAGGTTGGATCACATTGCATATGAATATGATTCTAACCGTTCCGTCGTTTTTATGACTGAATCATACAGATAGTACAACATAGATTGCCTGATTTCCGATACCAGTCAGGCATGACGGAGCAACATATAAATGCTAGGCATCATTGGCGGTACCAGTCTTCTTTTTGCTGAATTACCTGACCTGAAAAAAACCGAAATCGCCACGCCATACGGTTCTGCAGAACTGTATCTGGGAGATATCGCGCTCTTGTTGAGACACCAGTACGGAATGCCCCCTCACCGGATCAATTTCCCTGCCTGCATCTCTGCCCTTGCCATCGCAGGCGTTGACCGGGTAGTGGCATTCGGCTCGGTTGGATCCCTGAAAAAATCAATCGGGCCCAATTCAATAATCATTCCTGATGATTATGCCACGACAACGGCAGTGCCGACAATCCACAACCACTCACAGGTGCATGTCATGCCGGGAATAGACACCGACCTGAGTGCAGAGGTCTCTGCCTGCATCCCCGAGTCACAGAATGGAGGCACATATGTGCAGGCCGGCGGCCCCCGAATCGAGACAAAAGCTGAAGTCAGTGCCCTCTCCCGAATCGGTGATGTCGTCGGAATGACTGTCTCATCAGAAGCCACACTATGTAATGAACTGGGCATTGCATTTTCCGCAATATGCATGGTTGACAATTACGCACATGGTCTTGGAGAAGATGAACTGTCATATGAGCAGATTCTCAATTTTGCCCGGGCAAACACAAAAAAGACTGAAATGATACTTGAACGAATCATTACAAGAATTGGGTGATATCATGACAGAAAATACAGACGGTTACGAACAAAACAGGACAAAATTCATTCAGAACGCACAGGTGAACGGAGAGAAGCAGGACATCTATATTGATGAATGCGGGACAATCCGGTCGGTTGGCACAGATATCAGCAAGGAATTTCGTGGTCAGGCAGAATGCATCATCGATGCTTCAGGCATGGTCGCCATCCCCGGACTGGTGAATACCCACACCCATGCCGCAATGAGCCTTTTGCGCGGATATGCAGATGACATGCACCTCCAGGAGTGGCTTTCAGAAAAAATATGGCCCCTTGAAGCACACCTCACCGGAGAGGACGTCTACTGGGGTACAAAACTTGCCTGCCTTGAAATGATCCGTTCAGGCACCACCGCATTCAACGACATGTACTTTTTCATGAAAGATGCAGCGCGTGCCGTTGATGAATCAGGAATCCGCGCGACGTTCTGCCACGGGTTCATTGATTTTGACAACCCTGTAAAACGGGAGACTGAAATTGCCGCTACAAAGGACCTTGTCCGGCATATCAAATCTGCGGGCAATCCACGATTGCAGGCTGCAGTCGGCCCGCATGCACCCTATACCGTATCACGGGAAGGCCTTGAATGGTGTGCCGAATTCTCAGAACATGAGGAGATCATGCTGCACATCCATCTCAGTGAGACCGAAGGGGAAGTATCCGGCTGCATTGAAAAACACAACATGCGGCCTGCCGCCTTCCTTGATTCATGCGGATGCCTTTCAGAGCGCACACTTGCAGCCCACTGCTGCTGGCTTGACGCTGAAGAGTGCAGCCTGCTTGGCAGGCGCAGGGTGAGTGTCTCACACAACCCTTCATCAAATATGAAACTCGCAGTCAACAGGGCACTGCCATACCAGGCGCTTAAGGATGCAGGCGTAAATATCACTCTGGGGACAGACGGATGCTCCTCCAACAATAATCTGGATATGTTTGAAGAGATGAAGTTTGCCGCATTGCTCCAGAAATTCTACTGGAACAGCGACACCCTGCTTCCGGCGGATGAAGCACTCGCGATGGCCACTGCAAACGGCGCAACAGCTCTGGGCATACCAACCGGAGTAATTCAGGAAGGCCACCCCGCTGATATTGTCTTAATCGACATGGCAACCCCTTCGATGGTGCCCATGCATAACAGTGTCTCAAATATTGTATATTCGTGCAGCGGCGGGGCAGTCGACACCGTCATCTGTGACGGCAGCATTCTGATGTCGGATAAATTCATCCCCGGAGAAAAAGATATTCTGGAGAAAGCACAGGAGACTTCATTCCGGCTGGTTGAACGTGCAAATGCACCTCAGTAAATACGCACCTGCTGCTGAATAACCGGCAGACCTCTTTTTTTGCATATTTTCCCCGGAGAAAAAAAGCAACGGGAATGCGCTCAATTCCTGTTATCTATTCAGTTCACGATCAAAATCAGCAGGTATGAAACAGACCGGAGGCGCAGTATCTCCCAAAAAATAATTGAAAGGGTTATGCAGTTTCAATCTGTGCTTCGTCTTCAAGGCCCAGTTCGCGGATGGAAATTTCCCGCATCTCACCTTTCCTGATTTTTCCGGTGACTGTCGCTGGGAAATCTGTTACAAATTTCACATAGCGCGGCGTCTTATACCGCGCAATCCGGCCGTCACAGTAGGCCCTGACCTCCTCTTCTGACATATCAAACCCTTCGTGCAGTTTAACCCAAGCCATCAGTTCTTCCCCGTACTTCTCATCCGGAACACCAATGATGTAGACATCCTCTATCTTTGGGTGCGTATGGAAAAATTCCTCAATCTCACGGGGATAAATATTCTCTCCGCCACGAATG
>NZ_JAAAWJ010000074.1 GCF_009914725.1 Methanogenium sp. MK-MG | reverse complement strand
AAATAGTCGTATCACAAAGCCTCAGGCATATGATACGCTGAAGTATCGGGTGGTGAATGATATGAAACTGTTTGATGCGTGTATGCCTGCCTTCAGGCATGCGCCGGTATATATGATCCTGCTCATTGCCATCGCTGGATGCGTGGCAATGGCCGGGAGTGCAGCGGCGGCATCGCCTACTGCAACAGAGATGTGGACCTATTCCCAGCCGACGAACATGTATGACTGTGACATCTCCCCTGATGCACAGTATGTGGCGGGCGGGACATACAACAACAAAGTGTTCCTGCTCACGATTGAAGGAGAACATCTCTGGACGGCTGAGACAGGCTCTCCGGTCTGGGGTGTGGCCGTCTCCCGTGGCGGTGCGTGTGTTGTGGCAGGCACCGATATCGGGGATCTTCTGGTCTACGATCATGAAGGGACGTTGCTCTGGTCCAAACGCTTCAGGGGCAAAGTAAACGATGTGGATATATCTGCAGACGGGTCTGTTATTGCAGTGGCCTGTGCCGATGCAAAGGTCTACCGCTACACAAATCTGGGATCAGAGGTCTGGGCCTACAATATGAACTCGGCTGTTCTCTCGGTATCTGTTACAGAGGACGGCAGCCTCATCGGGGCCGGGACAAAGGAATTTCTGATAACGGTTCTGGACAGTGAGGGGCAGAAGGTCTGGAGCTACCGGATAAACGGGCAGGTGTTTGGCCTTGACCTCTCCCCGGACGGGACATACCTGATCGCAGGAGGTAATGATGCCTATGTCTATGTCTTTGATAATACCGGAAAAATCGTGACACAGATGCGGCCGGTATCCACGGTCAATGATGTATCTGCCGCACTGCAGGGGGCATACTTTGCACTGGGACGCGGGGACGGTATCACGACCATCTATGGCACAGACGGACAGCTGGTCACCCAGGTGTCTGCGTCTGCGTCGGTAAACAGCGTCTCTCTCTCACCACTGGGCGGCGCCCTTGCGGTCGCCTCATCTGACGGCAAACTGTATCTCTACTCCCTCCCGGCGCCGGCAGTGCCGGTGACTCCGGTGGAGACCGCCACCCCCTGCCCGACCCGGGTAATCGACCCCTGTGCAGAGGGTATTTTATCATTCTCGTCGGCACCATCGGGTGCAGACGTCTATATCGATAATGCGGCAAAAGGCATTACGCCGGTGAACCTGCCCATGCAGGCGGGGCAGTATCAGGTGCTGATACGTCTTGACGGCTATAATGACTGGACAACGACCATTAACCTGCTTCCGGGAGACACGGTGAATGTGGTCGCACAGATGACGGCCACAACGCCTGTATCCACACCAATACCTGCGGGGTTCCTGCCGGTGCTGGCCGGGTTAATCCTCGCTGCTGTTCTTCTCCTGCGGCGGCAGGATGAATAATCATTTTTTGGCTCTGTTGAAACCCTGTTGCTGAACGTTCATTTCCAAAGGGAAATATCCATTCCGGAAAATACAGGCAGGATATGTATTCTGACTTCGATGATGAGTGTTGTCGTGAAAGAAATAAAATCGAAATGGCATTTTCAGTCCTCAAAAGAAGATTTGGAGAGGTGCTGAAGGCACGAAAATATCGGCGTCCGGTCAGGGAGATCAAAATCAGACTGATCTTCCATAACCTTACAACAGAGCCGAAAAAAGGAACAGAATCCTGAAATATTATATTTGATTTCTGGCAGATATCTGCTCAGCCTTTGTTGAAAGTGTTGTTTCCTGCTCATCCTCAGGATTATAACATTCCATTCCACCATCGGAATGGACTGTCTTTAAAATCCCGGAGAGGGCTTTGGAAAGCTTTTGGGCCGCCGAGTGGGACATATATATTCTGGTCCCTTTTATGTGCATCTTACCGTCATCTTTTTTAATTCCCGGCATCTCCAGAAAATCAATGTACAGATCACGGTGGGTTACCTGCACATATGCGAGATTGGAATACGCACTGGAAGAGATGTCCGTCATCAGATCTTCCTTTTTATATGCATACATCTCACTGATGTCGATTGTCATTGATTCGGTATTTGCTGTCTGGGTATTCTCGGTCATATCTATGCACTCACTGAAATTACTTTGTATTCATTATTATCTGTGCTCATTATTTCGGGACTGGTTTTCCAGTTGTCAGCATTTGCGATTGCTTTTGGTTCATATTTTTCCCTGAGCACTGAATTGTAATAATCACCGACTGCCATGTTCATGCAGTCTGTTCTGTTACGATCATCAAGCATTGCATATGCCAGAAATGAAAGGGCTGCAAATTTTTTAGATTCGACTCTGACTCTGTATGCCGGGTGCTTTTCATCGTCTTTCTTCTCTATAAGGCCAAGGATGGATAATTTTTTAAGAGCATCATAGATGGATTTTTCAGATTTTCCCGTTATATCTACGAGATATTTTGGACGATAATCCATGGTGGGGTCTGCAACCAGTTCTTCAACAACGGATGCAAGTACGGTGTCGCCAAATAAACCTCCATACGGCTCGTTCAGGTACGTCTCTTCTTCTAAAGATAATACCGGCAACTCTTTTTTTGTCATCTTCTCTCTCTCTCTCTCTCCGGTATTGATTAGTTAGAGCGCACCAGCAATAAATAATTACTTGTATCATGTAATTTTTTACAAGGAGATCCAATGCCTGTGGTGAGGTACTTCAAGATCATAATATGTCATCCACTGGTCGGCCCAGACCTTATCCACAAGTTGTATTACCTTATTTCCATTGCCTGTCTGTGCAATGCGAACATTCTCTTCACCCACCCGTTTTATGAATTCTTTTGCAGTAAATCCATTTTCCTGGCACTTTCGTTCACAATCTTTTGCTTTTCTCATTGCGCCTCTCTTTTTTAGCCATCCCAGAAAAACTGCCCCATTATAACCGGGATCCGGTCCTTTTGGATATGTATTGTATGGATCTGACATATTATCCTGTAATTAAAAAAATGATTTTGTATACCCACACAATTCAGCGAAGAGCCAATAATCATATATTTTTCAGCAGTGTTCCGAGATAAGGAATGAAATCATTCTTGCGTGACATCACTCCTTTCATCGTGACAGGGGTGTCTGCCAGCTCCAGACTTTCAAGAAGTGCAGCAGGTGCCGATGCAAAGACCATGCTTCCGTCTTCAAAGACACTGGTAAAGAGCGCCAGGAATATGTCAAGGTTCTGCGCTGAACGGATGGAATCTGCCTCTCTCGTGATCTCTTCTGTGTGCGTTTCAGCGAATTCATAGGTGGGCACCATCACCTGTGATATGGCGATGGATTTGCCGAATAGTTCATATGCCTTCATGTCGGCTGTCAACAGGTCACGCACAGGGGCGTCGCCAAAGTCCATGCCTTTGCGCATCAGTTCAGTGCCGTAGTCCTCCGGGTCGGTGGAGGTTAAATCTGCGAGGTATCTGACTGCCGCCAGGTCCTGATCGGTTGTTGTGGAGAGGCGCAGGACAAGGGTGTCAGAGAGGATGCCTGAGAGAAGAATGCCTGCGGTCTGGAAGTCAGGGTCAGTGCCTGACTCCATGTATTTCCCGGCAATGATGGTGCAGGTTGAGCCGACCGGGTCGTTGAAGAACCGTATTGGTCTGAGGGTGGTGATGGCGCCGATCCGGTGGTGGTCGATTATTTCAAGAATTTCTGCCGTCTCAATACCGTCGACTGCCTGGGCATATTCATTATGGTCAAGGAGGATCACCTGTTTTGCCACATCCTGCAGGAAGGTGTTTCGCGAGAGCATGCCGAGATACTGGTTGTCTTCACCCACGATACAGGCAGTACGATAGCGTGATTCCGAGACCAGGTGTTTGGCGTAGTCAATGGTGGTGTCTCTTGTGATCACCGGGCAGTCGGTTGCCATCACATTGCGTGCGGGCAGGGAGAGGTTGATCATCTTTCCGACACCGAAGGCATCAAGGCTCGTTGAGAGGACGGCAACGCCCCGTTCTCTGGCGTCCCGGATGGCCCGTTCCCCCACCGGTGCGTTATCGGCAACGATGAGGGCGGCAATGCCTGCTCCAATCAGGGCAAGCTGTACGGGTTCATTGTCACCCACAATGGCAATGTCATTCTTCGTGAGCCGTGAGAGGGTGACGTGCAGGGCATCAATTGCAGTGTAGACCTTGCCCTCGATGAGGTCGTCAGAGGGGACGACGATGGTGCCGTTTAATATCCGGGTGAGATTTTCAAGTGTGATCGAGGCAAACGAGAGCTGTTCAATCTTCTGGCGGGTGACATAGGTGCGTGCCAGGCCATACTCACTGAGAATTCCCAGAAACCGGCCCTTTTCATCGGTGAGCGGATAATTACGCACATCATGGGCGGTCATCAGATCTGCGATGTCGATTGTCGGCAGGTCGGCCGGAGCGCTCATGGTATAGGTGAACGGCATATCCGAAACACTCGGGACGAGACTCTCGATGTACTCGGGGGCTTTGCAGCCGAATGTCTTCAGTGCAAAGGCAGTCTCCGGATTGACCGGCCCGCAGCGTGCCGCAATGTATCTTCCGGGTTCTTTTCTGTTCAGGTATGCTGCATACGCAAGAACGCTGCAGATACTGTCTGTGTCTGGTTTTTTGTGCCCGATGATGTAAACCTGATTCATGCCCGTCTCCCTGATGAGGTTGATTGCATGTAATTTGACCGGTAGACAGATATGTATTATGTGGGCAGGAGAGAACCGTGTCTCCTGCTTCTTATGGTTTAAATCAAATCATTTTATTACTATGAATACATAAATCCGGTGTATAAGTCGTGAGGTGTGAGATGGAGATTATCAAAATTCCGCACATGAAAAAAGAGGAATATGACGAACTCATCCGTGAAGGATGTGTTTCGAGAATTGCCTTTCAGGGAGAGAAGTATCCCTATATTGCACCGTTTATGTACGTGTTTGACGGAAGATTTCTCTATTTCCTGTCAACGAAGTACGGCAGAAAAAACGATCTCTTCAAAAAGAGCCCGTATGTTTCGGTTGAGGTGGAACGCTACTCTGTGGATATGTCCTGTTATACCTTTGTCACCATGCAGGGGCGTCTGGTGCAGGAAGAGGATGCCATCACCAAGAAGAAAGTGCGGAAGATGTTCTTAAACCTGATTGATGATCATGCTCTCTCACATAATATCCTTGCGGCGTTTGGACATGACCCCTCAGAACCGGCTGAGTCAATTCTCGAAGAGGAGCGCTCAAATATATGGAAACTCACAGGTGTGACAGATATTGTGGCACTGAAGAATCTTTAGTACTCATATGTTCTATTCAGAAGGATGCCTGGGAACAGGAACAACATTATGTCTCCCTGTATGAGACGAACAAGATCCTGACACAGTGGAAGGAGAGAGAAGCCTGAGTTGAAACAAGTCTATTCTCAAGTCCTCCAGAACTGTCAGATGCGCGTGGATCTTGCCTTCAACTCTCCCCACAAGGAGTCCCTGGCCTTCAGGCCGGGGATGAATTGTGTTCACGCGATAAGTAATATATGCTATTGGGTGTGCCTATAATATGTGCTCACCGTAAAGACGATCACCCTCAAACTGGACTGTCCCGATACTGGTATTCTCGACCAGACGGTTCAGACATATACTAATGGGATGAATTATGTTTCTGCGGTCGTGTATAATCTTGGGAAACCGAAAGGATCTGTCGCCCTTCAGAAGGGAGTATATCCCACTCTTAGGGAGGCATACGGTCTAAAGTCACAGATGGCTTGCAACGTAGTTCGACAAGTCACGGGGACATATCGTACACTTCAGCAACAGATAAAAATTAAGAAATCTGAGTGGCAGGAAATCGAATTTGCGCCCACTACCATGACATGCTCATTTAAACGGGATTTTACGATAAATGGAGATCAGATCGGCTTAACCACTCTTGAAGGCCGGAAGATATTCAGATACTTCCGGTATCCCTACATGGAAAAATATCTCGACAATTCCTGGAAATTCGGCGCATCCAAACTGGTGAAACACCGGGATGGAACGTATTACTTCCACCTATGTTGTGAAAAAGAGGCAGACACCAAAGAGATTACAGAGTCATCAACCTTTATGGGTGTCGATGTCGGTCAGAATTTCCTTGCCGTTGCATCGACAACCGATAAGAAATGTAAGTTTTTCTGTGGCGGTGAAGCCAAGAATCTCCGAAACATCTATTCTAATATGCGAAAACGATTACAGTCAAAGGGCACCCGATCAGCAGCGAGGATGTTGAAACATCTCTCCGGTCGGGAAAGACGGCTTATGACAGACATGAATCATCGTGTATCAAAGGAGATTGTTGAGTTTGCTGTTCAGAATGATGTCGATGTAATCGGATTGGAGGACCTCACGGGAATTCGAGATACTACAAAAACCCACAAAAAACGGAGATATACTCACCACTCCTGGGCATTCTATGAACTTCAGATCTTTATCGAGTATAAAGCAAAAGAGAAGGGCATAACGACAGTCTACATCGACCCGGCTTATACGTCACAAACATGCCCCAGATGTAAACATATTAGCAAGAACAACAGACACAGGAAATCATTTGTTTGTGAATGTTGCGGTTTTGCTCTTCACGCCGATCTTATTGGTGCCCGGAACATTGAGTCCCGAGCACGCACTGTCAGGTATAACCTGGAAGTGCAGGGGTGCAGTTCAACCACCCATACGGGAACTATCTACGGATAGAGGCCCAAGCCCCGGTCTTTAGGCCGGGGTAGTTGACAGCCTTGATGCCCCGGTGAGGACGATGACGGGAGCGCTTATTGTCCCTCCTGCCGACTCTTTTTTGTATATATGACAGTGATTCAGCCTGCAGAGAGCCTTCGGGGAATTCTTCGCCGCATTGACGGGAAAAGCTACGGGTATTATGGTGACATCAGGGGTCAGTATCAGTTTGATTCTTTTGTGCTCTGCATTGACCATGTGCAGAAGGACCCGTTTGCCTCGCCGTCCCGGGTGCGGGTGCTGGTTGGTTCTGCGGCGGCCGGGTTTGCCCGCGATATGTGGGACACGGCACCGCGTCGCCGGGGGCTCTGTGATTATCTCACCCGTGCCTTCTGTCAGGCGGCTGGCAGGGGCAGTGCACGGTCCGGCAGCGGGAAGAGTGGCCTTATCGCAATGGATGAGCCGGGGCAGGAGATTTTGGAACGGACGTCTGTCTCTGTCAGTGACTCCGGTGTTGAGGGACGCTGTGTCGTGGGTCTGCCGGCCTGCGGGCGCAGGATTGCCGGGCGGGAGGCGGAACAGATATTCTTTGAGCGTCTGCCTGCCTTGGTCGAAGCGTCTCTTCTTCTGCGGGCTCATGATTCAGATCGTCTGTACCATCATATCGGGGTTTCAGAGGATGCTGATATACTCCGTGGTGCACTGAGGGAGCAGCACCTCGTCGCATTTGTGGCAGACGGCGCCGTACTGCCGCGGGAGAGCGGTGCGAGCGACCGGCCGATGAAGCGTGCCGATGTGGTGCCGTTTGCCACGCCGCCCGCCCTGCGGGTGGAGGTTGTGGTCCCGAATGCGGGTAGCCTGACGGGGATGGGCATTCCCGCAGGCGTGACCCTGATTGTGGGTGGCGGCTACCACGGCAAGTCCACACTGCTTGCCGCCATCACGGCCGGGGTGTATACCCATATCCCCGGCGACGGGCGTGAGTACGTGGTGAGTGACCCTGCGGCGGTGAAGATTCGTGCCGAAGACGGCCGGCGGGTGGAGGCGGTGGATATCTCGCCATTTATCACCGGCATTCCCGGCGGAAAAGATACCCGTTCCTTCTCCTCAGAGGACGCGAGCGGCAGCACGTCGCAGGCGGCCAATATTATGGAGGCGCTCGAAGCCGGTGCCCGCCTCTTCTGTATCGATGAGGATACCAGTGCCACGAACTTCATGATCCGCGACCGGAGGATGCAGGCCCTTGTCGCAAAGGAGCATGAACCGATCACCCCCTATATCGACCGGGTGCGTGAGCTTTATACAGAATACAGTGTCTCCTCGGTGATCGTCATCGGCGGGTCGGGTGACTATCTCGATGTGGCGGATACGATCATCTGCATGGATGCCTACCGGACGTACCTGGTCACCGAAGCGGCCCGTGAAATTGCAGCAGCATATCCGACCGGCCGGATCTCTGAGACAGATCAGCCGTTTCCCTGCTTTCATGAGCGGATCTTTGACGCCCGTTCCTTCTCACCTGCCAAAGGCAGGCGGGCAGTGCGGATTCAGGCCCGCGGCAAAGGGACGATTGTCTTCGGGACAGCCGATATCGACTGCTCCGCGGTCGAACAGATTGTTTCAGAGAGCCAGACCCGTGCCATCGGTGATGCCATATGGTATGCGGTCCGGTATATGGACGGGTCTGCCACCGCAGCAGAGGTGGCGGCACGTGTGACGAAGGATATCGAAACAGAGGGGCTTGATATCCTTTCCACCCGGAAGCGTGGGGATTATGCGGCGTTCCGCTCTCTTGAACTGCTGATGGCCATCAACCGCATGCGCACCCTGCAGGTCCGGTAGCATGTGGGAGGAGCAGGGCGCCTCCCTTCTGGTGGTAAAAAAGTCCCGGTTTTATGCCCACCTCTATGAGGTATCATCTGTTGAGGATGTGCAGGAGATACGGGTGATGCACCGGAAGAACTACCGCAAGGCCGCCCATCACTGTTATGCCGTCCGGCTGAACCAGCCGCAGGTTTGTCTGGAGCGGTTCGGGAGCGACGGTGAGGTGGGACGGCCGGGGCATGTCCTCCTCCACCTGCTGCAGCGGGAAGAACTCGCGTCGCATCTCATCGTTGTCTCACGCATCTTCGGCGGCATCAAACTCGGGCCCGGCAATGTCTCGCGTGCCTTCCGTGATGCCGCAGCAGATGCGGTGGCCGGGAGAGGATAGGCAGCCCCCCAATCAGAAAATTTTATTTTCCTCTGTAGATTGCAGGAAGCGCTCAATCTCCTGCCGGAAAACCGAGAAGTCCCCGATATGCTCCTGCAGTATTGAAAAGGCAAGCGTGTCATCGATTGCCC
>NZ_JAAAWJ010000073.1 GCF_009914725.1 Methanogenium sp. MK-MG | reverse complement strand
GAAGGCTTCTTCTACATCGGCGGCACCCTGTTTGAATTCCGGCGTATCGGTTGCAAGTCCGCCTGCGGACATATCAACCTGGGTTGACATCTGGCGGTAGTACGGGGCAAAGACATTGGCATGCGATTCAAACACCGTGGCCTGTGCCTGGTAAATGCCCTCTGCCAGTGCCCGTTCTTCTGCGCTGGTAATATCCATCTGACCGGTTGCATTGCTGCTGACGGTCGGGTAGACATAAAATACATCCACCGGTTTGTCTACGGACGGCAGGGAAAGCCAGTTGTATGACTCTGTATAATCCGGGTTCTGTTCAGGGTCAACAACGCCGGGTTCCACCGCACCGCCATCCGGTGTGGTGGACGCATCCTCGTTTACACAACCGCATGCAAGAATAATGCAGATTCCTGCAAGCGCAGCGAACCAGATCAAAGAATATGATTTTTTTATCATCGTAGACTCTCCACAGGTGATTACTCATTTTAAGCCACGTGACTATATTCAAGTAACGCTTTGATGAGAATAACAAAAAATCCCGGTTGCAACGGTTGTATCGGAATTCAGAGGATTTTTGATAGATAAAACGGGCATCAACCAGATACCGGACGACCGCCCGAAAGAAGGTGGCTACTGCCTCACCCCTGTTTTTTGTCACCCTCTTCTCACCCCCCTGACCTCATTTTTTTGACTGCCAGTAGTGGGGGATCGGGGGACAGAATGGACGTATTTTCTGCCCATTATTTCTGGTGGGAAAATACGGCATTTTCGCCGTTTATTCGCTAAAATGGCAAATAATTGTGGAGTATTAAGGGGTCGCCATTGGCGGATATTTTGGGAGGACGTATTGGTTGTCTCGGCTGAGATCAGGTCGCTCCGGGCTTCTGAGTGGATGCAATTTTCCGGGGCAGAAATGGGCAGGATGTGCAAGGAAATCGCCATTTGGCCTTAAATACAGGCATATCGACCAAAATGGTGGGGATCATACACCACAGCTACAGGAACGGGCCACCCGGCATATCCGGTGCCTGTCACCCGGGATTATGAGCCAGAATTCTTTAGGAGGATGGTAAAGCTACACAAGACTGTATATCCCATGGCTTCAGGATACTTTTTCACAGGACTGGTGTGTCTGTTTTCAGGCATGAACCGAGGAACTTTGGTCTGCTTTTGGTCAAAAATAGATCAGGAGATCCTATAGGATTGATCTTTCGGTTGCTATTTTTTCTTAGAGGATTTCTACAGAGCCGGATTATTTCAGGAAAGAAATCACAATCGACCGTATTCTTATTTTTTCTTATTTGATCCACCTAACCCAAAAAAGTCGGGCATATCGATCTTTATTGGTTTTATTTTGGGCTGCGAGATTTTTGGGACTCTTATCTTCACTGGTGAAGAGTTCCCATCGGTCACCTTTGGCCGATTCCGCAATATACTTCGAATTTCTTTTTTTGCAGACTCAGACCGTTTTTTAATCCACCCCTTTTGAGTACTTTTGGGAATTGGTTTATCATGAACGTCATCATGACAAATAGAACACAGGACGAGCAGATTGCCTGGTGTGTTGAGATCCTTGGTACCAGAGGCTTTTGCGGCCTCTTCAATATGGTGGACTTTGAGATTTCTCACAGGGAACTTTTTTCTGCACTTTTCACATTTGTTCCCTAACGCAGTCTTAATTTTTACCTTTTTAGCCGGAGTAAGAGCATGCCGTGTCTTTTCCGTATCAGTCCTGTTGTCAAAGATACCAGCCATGTTATTCCCTCCTGACTCCCTTATATTTCCCTCCAGACTTTTTGGCGCTCTTAATTCTCCCCGTTTCTGCATCTCTCTTATAATTCAACCCAGTCCGAGGATTGCTAAATTGGCTCGTCTTTTTTACTGCCCCTTTGCGATATCCATCACCAGTATTTTTTGCCATCAAATCGCCACAATGATATACTATATCATCATCGATACTTAAATTTTATTTATAATCCAAAAATAGTTAGATAATGTTGATAAAACAGGAAAAATAAAGAGAATCTCCAAAATAATTAGGGAGAATTTCGATAAACCCCTAATTTAGGCAACATCTGATATAAACCATTTATATGTTGATGACCATTTTTATGGGGTTTTCAGAAATCCTCCTCAATAATTATTTCCATTTCCAAAACTCATCCCTCCAATCCTCCCCTCTCATCCATCATCTGGTGCTGTCTGGCCATCAGACCTTCTTCAATGAATTGAACCTCACCCCCCCCCTCAAAAACCCATAAATACCATCCAAAACATCAATCCCCCATACCAAGAGGAACCAGAATGCTCTACCGCACAATACCAAAAACAGGTGACAAACTCTCCATACTCGGCTTCGGCTGTATGCGCCTCCCGGAAAGAGACGGGCAGATAGATGAGGAACGGGCCACCCAACAGATCAGGCACGCAATTGATCACGGCGTAAACTACATCGACACGGCCTGGAGTTACCACATGGGGGAGAGCGAGCCATTCCTCGGGCGGGCGCTTTCCGATGGATACCGTGAGAAGGTGCGGCTGGCGACCAAGATGCCGTCGTGGCTTGTGACAACGCGGGCGGACATGGACCGGTTTCTTGACGCACAGCTGGAGAAGTTGCAGACAGACCATATCGACTACTACCTCATCCATGTGCTTGACACGACAGAAAAACTCGCCCGCCTCGAAGCATGCGGCATGACAGCTTTCCTTGACGAGGCAAAAAAAGAGGGAAAAATAATCAACGCCGGCTTCTCCTTCCACGGGCCAGCAGAGGACTTCGCCCGGATTGTGGACGCCTACCCGTGGGAATTCTCTCAGATACAGTATAATATTCTCGACGAACAGAACCAGGCAGGCACAAAAGGGCTGAAATACGCCGCCGGAAAGGGCCTCGGCGTCATCATCATGGAACCGCTCAGGGGAGGCAACCTGACAGACCCGGTGCCGCCCGCAGTCGGGGACATCTGGGACAGTTCACCCGTTCAGCGCACGCCTGCAGAGTGGGAGCTCCGCTGGATATGGAACCACCCCGGGGTGACAGTCGTCCTCTCTGGCATGAACAGAGAGGAGCATATCGAAGAGAACCTCCAAACGGCACATGAGGCCTATCCTGATTCCCTCTCGGATGCAGAACTGGCAGTCATCGGGGAGGTAACAGAAACATACCGGGAACTGATGAAGGTCAGCTGTACCGGCTGCCAGTACTGCATGCCCTGCCCCGCCAATGTGGATATCCCGCTCTGCTTTGAGCTCTACAACAACAGGTACATGTTCAAAAACCCGGATGCCGAGATGTTCTATGCCGTCCGGCTCTCCGGTGTGCTGACAAACAGCCCGGAACATTTTGCCTCGCAGTGTGTGCAGTGCATGGAATGTCTGGAGAAATGCCCCCAGCACATCGATATCCCGGACCTTCTGGAAACCGTTGTAAGAGAAATGGAAGGGGAAGGGTTTGAAGAGAGAAAGAAGGCGGCAAGAGAGATGTTTGCAGAATAATCCGGCACCAAAAAACCTCTGAATATCGGGGAAAAATCGTATCTCATATCATTTGAGTGCACATTTGGTTTTTACAAACGATAGTTCAGCCCGATTGGTCATCGGGGTCAGATTTTCTAATCCTTTTGACAGATTCTGTTGATTTTTTCAATTCTATGCCGGGCACTTGTGCCCAGCATATCGTTATTTTATATACGGTGCCGTTACTCCGCGTGCATATTGTATCGTTACCGCACGTGCTGAATTATTAAATATACGGGACGGGGTGGGAAAAATGAAAAGATCAACATTTGATCAGAGAAACACAGTAGTATTACTGGCAGGTCTGGTGCTGACAAGTCTTCTTTTTGGAATGCCGGTCTCGGCAGTCGGGGAGGTGGCAGCATGGGGGAACAATGAATACGGCCAGTGCAGCGATGCACCTGCCGGAGACGGGTTTGAACAGGTAGCCGTAGGATATTACCACAGTCTGGCACTCACAGAAGACGGCACCATTGCAGCATGGGGACGGGATGATTTTGAACAGTGCAGCGGTGCACCCACCGGAGACGGATTTACACAGGTGGCTGCAGGACTTCACCACAGTCTGGCGCTCAGAGAAGACGGCACCATTGTGGCATGGGGGTGGGATAAGCATGGCCAGTGCAGCGGTGCACCCGCAGGAAATGGATTTACACAGGTAGCAGCAGGAGGCATCCATAGCCTGGTACTCACAGAAGACGGCACCATTGTGGCATGGGGAAATGACTGGTTTGGCCAGTGCAGCAAGGCACCAATGGAAAACAAATTCACACAGGTGGCTGCGGGATTAATTCACAATCTGGCACTCACAGAAGACGGGTCGATTGTGGCATGGGGGTGTGATGTTTTTGGCGACTGCAACAATGCACCTGCGGGAACCGGATTTACACAGGTAGCAGCAGGAGGAATTCACAGCCTGGCACTAAAGGAAGACAGGTCTATTGCAGCATGGGGAAATGACTGGTTTGGCCAGTGCAACAACGAACCCACAGGAGACACATTTAAACAGGTGGACGCTGGATTTGTTCACAGTCTGGCACTCACATCCGACGGCACAATTGTGGCATGGGGGTCGGATTATTTTGGTCAGTGCAGCAATGCACCTGCCGGAGACGGATTTACACAGGTAGCAGCTGGCCTGAATCACAACCTGGAGCTCATATGCACCATGTTCTCACCGCATGCCTCCATTACAGCCGAATCGTCCTGTGATGAAGGGTCAAAAATCTGCTTTGATGCATCAGCTTCCCTGAACACAGGTGACAAAACCCGATACCAATGGAAATTTGGCGATGGAGAGACCGGTTCCGGTGCGACGGTTGAACACATGTATACAGAAAATGGTGAATATGAGGTCACCCTCACGGTAACGAACCCCTATGGTCTGACAGATTCTGCAACCGTACCGGTGATCGTTTCAAATGTTGCACCCACAATTGATTCTCTTATCATACAGGAGTCAGCATCCGTCCGCACACCCGTTGAGGCATTGGCACAATTCTCTGATCCCGGTCTGGATATACATGAAGCCTCATTTAACTGGGGTGATCCGGCAGGGGACGATATGGTCTGCATCATTGATGAACAAAACAGGACGATCTCCGGATCTCATGCCTACACAACACAAGGAGAATACGTGGTAACACTCACACTAACCGATGATGATGGCGGGTCTGTAGCGGAAAGTACCCAGATTCGTGTAACGCGGGTCAGGACATTATCGGAGACATCTGAAGACACGGCAAGCAATACCGATGAACCCACCGCAACACAGACACCCACACCGACCGCTACCCAAACTCCGGAGCCAACCACAACACAGACACCCACACCGACTGCTACCCAGACGCCGGAACCCACTGACCCAACGAATGTCCCTGAATTTCCAACAATAGCCATACCTGTGATGCTGATTATCGGCCTTGCCGGAGTTGTTCTGCTGGCACAGCGGAAACAATAATCCACACATCTTTTCCGTGTCCGGTATGCTACTCACCTCTGGCGATGAACACGCCCAACCGAGCCATCGCTGTATTGGGGTATCAGGAGTGAATACAGACCCGCCGATGATTGCCGTCAGGCTTCCGGCATCACCGGGAAGATATGTCTAGGCGGGCGCGGCACGACCGGCAGGAGAAGCAGGACAGGGAGCATGCATCCGGGCCGGAACAGGATGCAGGATACCCTTCTGCGGTCAAAAATACAAATACCCGGGCAGACTGCTTTGGAACACAACAGACCACGGTGACACACCAATACCCACCCGCCGCATCATGTTTTTTTCCGGCACCCGTTGCTCTTTCATACTGCCCGACAAACAGAATGGGACGACCCTCTCTGACACCACCAAAGAGAGAGCCTGAAGACCCGGTCAGAAGAGACCGCTACCGGTTAACCGGGCACATTCTGCGAAGAGAAGAGATGCCGGACACCCCGGTATGCCGCAGACTAAAAAAGAACAACGCAACGATATCCGACCAGATGAAAAGACCACCCAGTGCCTTTAAATTCACATTTATGAGACATGAGGGAGGCAGAGAATATGGCATCCGATGGATGACCAATGCCATGCATGCGGCCCGCCCCTGTATCAGGAGGAACAGACCTGTGTATTCTCTGCATTTTTAGCATAACGGATCAAAGATACAGATGACAGATTCAATCACTGACAGTATACTGAGTGCCCGCTATCTCCGCAACGGGGAAACCACATTTGAGGATGTGTGCAGGCGTGTCGCTGCCGCCCTGGGGAACAATGAGGCAGAAACCTCCGAATACTTCGAAGAGATGGAATCACTCCGGTTCCTCCCCAATTCGCCAACCCTGATGAACGCAGGTACAGACATCAACCAGCTCTCCGCCTGCTTTACCCTGCGGGTGGATGACTCACTTCCTGAAATATTTGACGCCCTCAAATGGGGGGCCCTCATCCACAAGAGCGGAGGCGGCACCGGCTATAATTTCTCAAATATCCGCCCAAAGAATGCACCTGTCCTCTCGACAGAGGGCGTTGCATCCGGCCCCGTCTCATTCATGAACATCTTCAATGAAGCGACCGAGGTCATCAAACAGGGCGGCAGACGCCGTGGCGCAAACATGGGCATTCTCAATGTCTGGCACCCTGACATCCTGGAGTTCATCAGATCAAAGACGGAAGAGGGGAAGGTCAAAAACTTCAACATCTCCGTGATGATGAACGACGCGTTCATGGAATCTGTCGAACAGGGCGAGATGGAGAAGATATGGATGACCCACCCGCATTCCGGCGAAGAGATCACGGTCGGCGCCATATGGAACGCGGTGATTGAAGGGATATGGAAGAACGGAGAGCCGGGAGTGCTCTTCTATGACGAAATAAACCGCCACAACCCCACTCCCCGCCTCGGGCCCATCGACACCACCAACCCCTGCGGTGAGCAGCCGCTCCTGCACTTCGAAAGCTGTGTTTTGGGATCGATTAATCTGTCAAAGTTTGTGGAAGACGGCAGACTCAATGAAGAGCGGCTCAAAACAACCGCACGCATCGGTGTCAGATTCCTTGACGCGGTGATTGACAACAACTCCTTCCCCATCCCGCAGATAAAAGAGGCAACAGAGAAAACCCGAAAGACCGGTCTTGGCCTCATGGGCGTCCATGACGCACTCCTCCTCTTAGGAATTCCCTATGACGCAGAGGAAGGACGGGCATTCTGTGAACATGTGATGGAGCTTGTCACAAAAACTGCGGTGGACGAGTCGCACCGCCTTGCAGAGGAACGCGGCGTCTTCCCCGCATGGGAAGGCAGCACCTGGGGCAGGCAGACGATGCGGAATGCCGCCCTGACCACCATCGCCCCGACGGGAACCATCTCCCTCATGGCGAACTGTTCCAGTGGCATCGAACCGGTCTTCTCCTTTGCCTATACCCGGAATAACACGGTGGGAAAGACGTTTGAAATTATTCACCCGATCTTTGCAGCCGAACTGCACAGGGTCCTTGCAGTGCCCGGTAAATCACAGGAAGAATGCGAACGCCAGGTTCGTGAAGTGACAGCACATGTCCATAAAACCGGAACCGTGCAGGACATTGCGTGGCTTCCGGAATCATTCCGCCGGGTCTTCCGGACAGCGATGGACATCGGCTGGAAGGATCACATCATGATGCAGGCAGTCTTCCAGAAGCATGTCCACGCCTCCATATCAAAGACGATCAATATGCCTGAGGAGGCGACCAGAGACGATATGGCCGCAGCAGTCATGATGGCGTGGAAGAATGGCATCAAGGGGATGACCATATACCGTACCGGAAGCCGGGACGAGGTTGTTCTGGCCCTCAGCGAGAAGGAACCGGCAGAACCTGAGGCACAGGAGCGGTGCCGCCCGAAGGAACTCATCGGAAAGACCTACCTCTGCCAGTCAGGGTGCTGCCGCCTCTATGTGACAGTCAACCTCTTTGAGGGGAAACCATGGGAAGTATTTATCCGGACCGTAGGCAGCGGGGGGTGCGAAGCAAACTCCAATGCCCTCGGGCGGGCGATATCAACGGGCCTGCAGAGTGGCGTTCCCTACACCAAATACGTCAGACAGTTCAGGAAGGTGAACTGTCTGTCTGCTATCAAAAACGCGGAATCAGAGGGATACTCCTGTGCTGATGTCGTGGGGAGGTGCATTGACCTTGCGGCACGCATGGAGACGATCACCACCCTCGATAACTGGACCATCACCGAGGCACCCGGGAATACAAAGAACCGCTGTCCCGAATGCAACGCAGAGCTGGACTTCGGGGAAGGCTGCAACCAGGGCACCTGCAAAAACTGCGGATGGAGCGGATGCTCATAGTCGTGGCTACGCATAGTCACTCCATTAGCATGGGGATACGTGGGGCAAATGAACACCACCTTATTTTTTTCAGACAGAACATTACCCCATACAGAACCTTAATTGGGAATAGTGAGGCAATTTAATACAGTTCCTTCTCAGGCAGGCATCTACCGACATTACGTGATTCATCATGGCATTTACATTCTTTTTCAGGGATCTCCAGACACTGCAGACAATCATCGATCATATGCTCCCCTCGTTCCGGTCGCGGCGCTACATCAACATATGGAGTGCCGGGTGCGCAATGGGCCAGGAGCCCTATACCATCGCCCTGCTGCTCAGAGAGAATATGGGTCAGATGATCTTCAGGAATGTCAGGATATACGCAAGCGATATCGATCCATCGGACACCTTTGGTAAAATCATCAGAGAAGGCAGTTATCCGGAGAACGAACTCCAGAGAATGCCCAAAGATATCTTCAGGAAACACTTCCTGCCGGATGAGAATAAACCCGGCAATTACCGGGTCTCCGATGAGATCAAAAAGCGCCTTGAGTTTCAGAAACATAATCTCCTCAGTTTCGAGCCATTCAGAGACAATTTTTCTCTGATTGTCTGCAAAAACGTGCTCCTTCATTTTACTGAAGAGGACAGGAGCAGGGTTATCAGGATGTATCACAGTTCACTCGGCGATGGCGGATTCTTTTTAACAGAACACACCCAGAAGATGCCGGAAGACGTCGAACATCTCTTTGAGCAGATCGTTCCC
>NZ_JAAAWJ010000072.1 GCF_009914725.1 Methanogenium sp. MK-MG | reverse complement strand
TAACAAGATAGCCTGCATCAAGTGGCAATTTACGACGGATGATGCACGAATAAAACTATCTCGTCTTTATCCGACATTTGAGGCTTGACTTGGCACTAGAATACATTCGAAAAGGTGGGGCGGTGAGGCCTAAGGATATCCTTAAAGCCAGACTCGAAACAGAAAATCCTGGTGTTTCAGGTTTAAGTGAATCAAATATTAAACGGAAATTGCGAAGATTAACAAAATCAAACAAAATTGTAAAGATAAAGCCTGACGAGTTCAGCAAATTCGGAATCGATGACTCTGATCAGAAAGCTACGTATTACATTTCAGAAGAAAACTATGAACTTAAGGCTCATTTTGATGAGATACTACCATATCTCTCTTCAAAGGATGAATCAAAAATCAAAACCACAATAAATGAGATTGATCTCTATAACGACTTTTATTTCCTTGATCCAAAACAGTTGGACAAAGTTGTTTTAGCACTTGACAATAATGCTGATATTGTTAAGCACTCACTAATTGTTCTTGACAATAATATCATTAAACGTGGAGTTAAACCATGGAATACAGAAGAATTATTGGAAAAATTGAAGGATGTTATCAAGAGATTTCGGGACGAAGATAATTCCCAGATCATTCAGTTAACAATCGCTCTTCTAGGCAACTATAATGATTATGCTGTGATTGAGCAATTAAAACATGATGCACAGGATTTTGAAAGGATAAGCCAGCATTACACCCATTATACTTCTGACCAAACAGCAGAAGTCATCGACAAATACAGAACAGATCTATTTTACCTTGAAAATGAATTATATCAGAGAAATAAAGAGAAAAACGCAGAATTTGTTCGGGAAATTAGGAAAATTTCGGTCAAAAAAATAAAGGAGAAAAGGGAAATTAAATGAAGTTCTTGCTTCTCAAAAGGGCATGGCAGGGAGCTGGTGCACTATCTGAACGGGAAGAAACAGTCGGTGAATTTCATGAAACCGGAGTATCAGGTAGGCAGGGCTAACATGGATGAAATTTGCAGGAAGATCCCCAGCATCTCGTATGCTGACTGGAAGAAACTGGGTTTCTCAAAAGGAACACTCCACTATATGAAAAAGAACGCTGAGTGAGGGATAATTTTACCCTTAATGACAAAGATAAAGAACAAATAAAAAGGTTCCATAATTTATTCCTGAACTAATTTCAGAAATAAGATGTATGTTAAATTATTAAATTTGTATCTGATGAAATTCTTTTCAAAAGAAATCAGTCAATCTTTACTAATTACCACCGTTGGAGTGTTATTAGGTGTAATTGGAAATTTTATGGTGGTAACATATTACAGAATCGCAGATCAAATGAATTTGGGATCGTTATCTGCTGATATATCAATGCTTTTATGTTCTGTGATTATTATGTTCACAGTGGTGTATTATATTATTAAATCCGTAAATAAACAAACCGATGAATGATACCCAATCCATAATTGCAAATATAATGTGATGTTCTCCTTCATCACCACCTCTCCCCTTCTGTGTACATCGCATTAGACACAGAAGCTATTCTCCATGAAAAATTAGAAAAAATTCGCCACAATACCATAATTTCACAATACTGGCACATCCCGAACACAACTTTGATGGGGGGGGATATTGGACTTCTTGAGATGAGACATATTGTTGCTGATGGGGTGCTTCACATCGGGAAGGAAGCCAACAGTGTTGATGAACAGGTTCTTGATGCCAAGAGGTCACAGGTGTTTGTGAATGAGCGGGAGGTTAGGGAGGAGATTTTGAATATGTTGTATAAGGAGAGTGAGAGAAGAAGGATAAATCTGGGAACGTTGTGGAGAATAAAGAAGAAGGTGAGACAAAATCGAAATATAACAATTAATTCAAGTTTAGTAAAAATGGGATAATATTCAGATCAGATCTCAGACATTTTTTGATCAATAAATCGTTCGATCAGTTGTAATGGTGAAAACGAATTTAATTTACTTGGATCTGCTTCATTTTCGATATTTTTTATTATTTTCAAATAGTCTGAGAAAAGTATTGTATTTTGTATTTTATTCATAATATTCCAATTTACATGATCCCCATTCTTCATCAGTCTTCCACCAGTTAATTTTTTAGTAAGGTTGCCAAATGGCGGAATATCCCAGCATACACACGGATTGGGGCGCACGAAACCGGTTTTTAACGGAGTTGGATAAGAGACTAATAGATCAAAATCATAAAAATGATCAATATATGGCGTATTCGGGAGTACAGATGTACCTATCCAGTTCTGGTTTTGAGAATGCGTATAAGCGTCAGAAATTGGTTCTCCATAAGTTATTTCGCCCCCCCAACTTATATCCCCATAGCCGATTGCACCTTGTATTGGATAATAATTTTCAAGAGCTGTTTCCATTAAATACTTTGAATATTTTAGCAAATTGCCTAATCCTTCAATCGTATTTTCAGCCCCAATAAAAACGGTATCCGAAATAAACTCAATGTGATCTAAATTATAACTGGGACTAGAGTCTTCGATTATTTTTATCCAATCAGTTACTCTTTTGTCTCGTTCATCATCTTTTGAATTTTTAATAATATTCTTAAATCCTAAGATATCCCCTACAAAACAATATGTTTTCGTCATCTTATCATATTAACAAAGGATATGGATGACATTATACATTCCCCTGAATTCGCCCCCCATATTAACCGAATTTGATTAAGAGAACGGAGATGATAAACTCTAAGACACACGGTAAGATTTCTTCAGAAATTTCAATAAAATTAGCTGAAAAAAACAAAGATACCTATTACCCAAAAAAGTCATGCGAGGGGAGGGATTCGAACCCGCGGACTCCTACGAGACCGGGCCCTAAACCCGGCGCCTTTGACCAACTCGGCAACCCTCGCAAATACAATACAGTATTTACAGGACTTATGTTATCCCTAAAATGGTATAATCCCTTGTATCTTAGATTGAAAAAATCGGGAAAAGTGTACAAAAATTTGGAGAGAAAAAGCGTATTAGGTTATTATTCTTTATTCTCTATTCCCTTCAGGGCAAACCGGCAAACCGGCAAACTGGCAAACCGTTACCCCGCCTTCTCCAGCCACCCATTCTCTTTTGCCTGCTTCATGATCCGAATGAGTTCACGCCCGGACGCGACTAAGAGTGCCAGCACAAGAGGCCCAATCACAAAACCGACGATCCCCATGAGCCATAGTCCGCCGAAGAACCCGACCCACATAATTGCGGGGTGAATGGACGTACGCTTGCCCATCATGATGGGCCGGAAGAGGAAATCCGGAATTGCGCATACGACCGGATACCCGATGATTGCAATCAGTGCGGCCGCCCGGTAATCCCCTGTGGCAATCGCATAAATGCCCAGGAAGATCATGATCAGTGTCGGGCCGATGATCGGTATCAGCTGGAACAATGCCACAATCAGTGACCAGAAGACGATGTGCCCGTATCCCAGCACATAAAAGAACGGTATTGCCAGAAGAAAAGTAATAACCGACGTCGATATATGGACAATATATATTGAATACAGGGTGTTTGAACTGATTTCGGTGATATGACTGACAAATGATTTCAGGGAATCAGGAATGCCTGAAAGCAGATCGCGCCAGATGTTTTCACCAAAATAAATGAAGATAAAGAGTGTCAGGAAGAAGATAATTGAATTAAATATTGCTGCCGTAAACCCGGACACTACCGATAAAAAACCCGACTGAATGGTATCCATATGGGAATTAATGATGCCTGCAACATCAATCAGGGGAGTCGACGTGGCCCCCGGTGTAATCAGCTGCATACCAATAAGCGCAGTATATGTCTCTGTAATAATCTGCGTCAGGTAATCTGCATTTCCATATAAAATGGCAACACAAAACGCCAACGAACCGATGACGAGACATCCCACAATAAACGTGACTGCAAATGCCGCAATCTGTTCACTAACGAACCGTGAAAGCCACGTCTTCAATGGCATTACGACAATGGCAAGAGATACTGCAAGTATGACAACACCAAGCAGAGAACCGAAAGCGTAGAGCGTGAGAAACAGCACAATCCCGATTATAAGGAGTGCGAGTTTGTCATGTTCCGCGAATGCGCATTTCATTATCAATAAATTCGCTCTGAACGGGTATATACATACCCACACCACCCGAAAATGAACCCGTTTACTACCGAATCTGTTGTATTATTCCGTCATTATGCAGATATTCCCTACAATTCATCAATTTAAGATAATAAACGGTGATTTTACTGTGACAATGGGAAATGTTAAACATATGGAAGAGTATCTGTTATTATTCGGAGTTAATAAATGCCCGGTGTGGTTCTAAACATTATAATTGCGGCACTTGTCTGCTGGATTCTTTTTATTACAATTGATATTATATTCCGGCTTCCTGAAAAGGGAGGTGTGAGCGGTGCAAACGCCATTGGCACCACCATTGCAGCTGACAAGGGCTCACTGAATGGCGGATGTATGATGGGAAATATCGTCTGTTCGCCTGATGCATCAGCAGGGACGCTGCTTGCGGCCTGCGGGGTGTTCGTTGCCGGCATCCCCGGCGGGCTCCTTGCTGCACTACTGGTGTACATTGGAAACAGGATCTGCCATGACCCGGGATACGCAGGCACAACCGGTGCCTTCTGCGCGACATTCCTGATAGCAGGCTTCGGTCTCATTGGTATACCCGCCGATGCCTTCATCGCCGGTATGGTCATCGCCATCCTTACCATCCAGGGCGTATCCCATCCGTATGCAAGCCGGCTTCTGACGAAACTCTGGAAGGTGCGGGCATGATATACGATGCAGCCATGATTCCCACATATATATGCGGGATTGTCGCCGTGTATGCGGTCATCCGTATACTGACGGAGAAAAAGACCCTCAAAAAACTGGTCTTCCTGAATGTCATGAACTTTGCCATCACCGGACTGATTGTGCTGTCCATCCCGGACATCATGGTACTTCTCGCGGGCATCGCCTATTTTGTCGGTTCAACCCTGGAAGCCAATGCGATTGCCAGCACCTATGCAGGAGGGGTAGCCAATGAATGAATTCTATATTGCAATCCTGAGCCTGATTGCATTACTGGGAGTCATCTCTGTTTACTTCAAAAAGAGCCCCTTTGACAAGCTGATAGGACTTGCCATCATGATGGGCGGGGTGATACCCCTTATTGTAATCAAGGGCTATCTCGATGTGGCCATCCTTGTTGCCATCATCATGCCGCTGACAACAATATTCATTCTTCAGGCCACAGGGAGGAACACAGATGAATCCTGAACTCATCCTCGGTTTTATAATTCTTTTGGCAGGAGTCGCGGCCACCGCATTCCCGCGCGAAAGAGATTATATATCCCGGCTGATTCATGTCGAAATTGCAGCGACAGGCCTCATGCTGGTCATGCTCGCATACAATGAGACCATCGCTCTGCTGACGTTTGTCGCGGTGACAGCGATTGCCACCATTGTCCTTATACGGGTGATTGAACGGGGTGAGCCCTGTGATTAAATGGCTTTCCCGTTACATGGCGGATATCGACAACCTGATCGCCATTTATGCGGTGATTGTCATTGCAATTGCCGCAATTGCCCTTATAAGCATCATCGCTGTGCCCATCGGATATGAAGAGACTCAGTTGTACCCCAAGAATATCAACACGTCTTCCGCCCTGAACCCCTACGACCGGGGCGGAGAACCGTTCGGAAAAACGGACGTGATCGCGCAATACCCGCAGAATTCTCCCTATCTGGGATATGTCACCGCGTACCTCACCCCGCTCTCCGCTCTCATGGCCGCTTCAAACCTCTATCTTGGTACCACCATCGTCTCTCATCCGGGTGGCATCATCGATGAAATACTCTACAACACCCGTGGACTGGATACCATCGTTGAGACGAGTATTCTGTTCACGGCCTTTGCCATCGCCTCATTCCTCTTCCGGAGGGAGGACGAATGATGGATGAATACGCAATCGGCCTCATTGTCGCCCTGATTGCAATCATCATCACCTTTGTCGCGGCATTCCGGGAGAAAAACGACATACACAGGCTGATCATTGCAGACCTGGCAGAAGTCTCAGCCCTTGCCGTCATTGCACTCATCGCAACTGACCTTGCAGAAGCACTCATCATACCCGGCCTTGTCGTCGGCATATCTGAACTGATGGCACTCTCTGAGATATACCTCGTCCGTGAACACCTGACCCATCCGGTAAAAAACCCGTTCAGGATTGAAGTCCTTGATACCGCCCCCGCCATCATCGCGGTCATCCTCGTTGTCTACGGCATTGTACTCTGCGGATTTACCGGAGGGGCAGTCGCAGGCACAGGAATGGTCTTCTATTTCATGGGAAAAAGACCGGCCGAGCGGTTTGCCCTTGTTGAAACCGTATCGGGATATGCATGGGCACTCTGGATTGTCGCTTTCTTTATCTTTATGGTCGTTCCCGAATACTGGTTCTTTGCAGTTATGCTTGCCGGAGGAGCGATTCTTGCCAAAGTGACCGCAAAGATGTCACTTATCGGAACCATGCGGGGTGAAAAAGATGTTTGAACTGCCCACATCCAGTATCGGCGGAGAGGAATTATTCGTCCTGCCGTTTGGAGATATTGTTAATTATTTTACTCCCTACACAGGAGCGCTCTTCCTGTTTGCACTGATATTTACGCTCATCTGCATCTTTTCAAAACCGGAGAAACAGCTGGACGTTGCCTTTGGCACAGATGCCATATATGCAAAGGACGTCACGGGAAAAGATCTTCATTTCAGGCGGTTTATGGCAATTGCCTGCGGTGTTGCCACGATGGGGGCTGTTACCAGCGGAGATGTGTTCAATTTCACCCTCTTTGTCAGCATGGTGGGTATCTGTATCATCGGCATTGTGGCTTCTGTTAAAAACAAACATGTCCTGAATGCAGCCTTCAACTATGGCATCATATCGATGCTTGCAACGGTGCCCCTCTTCGGCGGGGCGGCCATCACGCTTGCAGCAACAGGAACACTCTCAATCTGGGAACTCTCAGCAATTGCACCCGCAATGCCGGGTATTGCAAAAGCCCTGATTCTTGTTGGTGTAATGGGAGAAGGCATCGCCCCGTTTTATGCAGCAAAGGCAGAACTGTTCCGTGCACCGGGTGCGCCCTACGTTATAATGATTCACGTCAGTTCCCTTCTGATGTTTCTGAGAGTTGTGGAGATAATGCTTACAGTGTGATATACTATGAATAGAAAAATTATTCAGATAATAACCGTTGTCGCGCTGATTGGACTCATCATTGGAGGAATCGGCCCGTATATCGGTTTCATGTCAGATATGCAGCAGGCAGTAATCTGTGTTATTGCGCTGCCGGCATTCGTTCTGGGAACAATGCTTCTCTGGAAATACCGGGATGGAGAAGAAGACTATCCGTTTATGGGGTACTAACATATGATCGGTTATCTGATTGCAGCACCATTTATCGGGCTTTTATTCATGGGGATACACCGGAAAGCCATTGCACGGATACAGGGTCGGCCCGGCCCCCCCGTCTGGCAGGAAATTCTTCATACACTGAAATTCTCCTTTAAAGAGACCTGGGTCCCCCGTACTGCCAGTAAACCGCTCTATATCGGCATCGTTGTCATTGCCATTGCCATATGGGTCGGAGCGCTCTACATCGTCATGCTCGGCGGCAGCCTGCTGCTGTTGTTTGGCGTATACATGGTGCATAAAATGGTGGAACACGGGGTCGGGTTATCACCGGGGTCTCCGTATGCAAAATTTGGCGGAGTGCGCTCGGTCATATCAGCCTCGTCTGAAATACCCCTCTTTGCGGTGGTCGCAGGCATATATTTCTTCACCGGATCGCTGATGATTTCAGACATCGTGCAGTATCAGGCAGATAATGGCCCACTGCTGTTCAGTCTGTTTCCCGCGGCAATTGCGATGTATATCGTCATTCTTTCAAAGATGCACTATGGACCTTTCTCCATTGTTGAGGCAAAAGAGATCGTCAGCGGGTATAAAACAGAGCATTTTGGTGTCTGGCGTGCGGGCCTTGAGATATCGGATGCCATAAAAACCTTCGTCCTGTTGATGGCATTTGTACTGATATTCTGGGGAGCGTTGTCACCTGTTCTGCTGTTTATTGCGATGCTCATTATACTGATATCACTCTCATTCGTCTGTGCGTTAACACCCATGCTCAGCCCGTACGACAGTGTGACGGTGCAACTGGTAACCATCGTCATTCTTGTGGCCTGGATGGCCATTCTGGGGCTGATCGCATGACGCAGATCAAAAAAATACTGGCCGGAGGTCTGATTGCCTACCTCTTTATCGCAGTGTGGCAGGTGATGCTGCACCCGGAGATTTCTGTACAGGCGTTCGCTCTCGGACTGATTTTCATCATCCTGACCGGTATTGCCTGGATGTCAGACGAAGAACACCTCAAAAAAGCGGAGATGGGTATACTCTGGATATGTATCGGACTCTTTGCCCTCTATGCAGTGCTTGTCGCAGGGGGAATTGTCTGATGGTCACCTATATCTACGAAAACGATCTGCGTGAGATGAAACTTATCATCCTTTCCAGCCCGCTTCATGAAGTAACAATGGCTGCCCTGTGTGAAAAATACGGGGTCCGCCGCCAGGTTCTCAGGAAAAAAATGATCAGTCTCTTTGACATGTCCCTGCTGGAAAATATTCCGGCACGTTATGAAGTCTGGGAGAACGAACAGACTGAAACAGAGAAGACCGTTGAATCGGTATTTGGTGCATCCCTTATCACCAGACAGATTCCTCTCCTCACAGACGACGAAATGAACAGCATCATCCAGCAAACAAATGACAAAATTTCAGCCGGTTGCAATAAAGAACAGGCAATTAATGAAGGAATAACAATGATACGAGAGGTAATCTGTTCATGAAAGCATTACAGGACATTAAAAATGCAGTCCGTTCGCGTTCCATCCATGTCTGTTATGTAAATGTTGGTTCATGCAATGGATGTGATATCGAAATTCTTGCATGTCTGGCACCCCGATATGATATTGAACAGTACGGCATTTACGTGCATAACAATCCCAGAGAAGCCGATATTCTGTTAGTGACCGGTGGTTTTTCACCGCAGTGGGAAGACAAGCTGAAGATGGTC
>NZ_JAAAWJ010000071.1 GCF_009914725.1 Methanogenium sp. MK-MG | reverse complement strand
ATCGGGGCCTTCCGGAGTGATAATTTCCTCACTGATATCGAATATGTTCTGGATGAACTGAAGAAGGCAGGCCTTGACCGCTGTATTGTGGCAGATATCACCCGTGAGGATATTGGTGTGCCGGTGGTCCGGGTTATTGTGCCGGGTCTTGAGGTGCTTACGATGGACCCGGACAGGATTGGACAGCGCTGCCGGGATGCCGCCAGCAACGGGTATCAGCCGGGTGTGTGGTGATAGGGAATTCCCTGAGCGGTGATCGGGTCACCGCATTTTCCTGTCAGACGGGATGTCTGCTGCCGGGAAGATTTCATTTTGGGAACCGGGATAAAAAATACATCTTTATTCTGAAACATTTTCAAGAATTTTTTCAATATTGTCAATCTTTTTTCCGATTGCATCAACGGATATCCGCAGCTGGGTAATACTCTCCCTGAGGTCTGAGATCTCTTTTGGTTTTTCCGTGAGGGCGTCTAGGTATTTTTCGACCCATTCCTTTGCTTTGATGACGATGTATATGATCAGTGAGAGGATTGCAAACTGCAGTATGACATACAATGAGCCAAACAGCGGGGTGCTTATATCAATGGCAAAGATAGTCCCGACAATTCCCACGATGGTGAGGAGAAATATGGCGGCCAATGCTGCCATATAGTATAATTCAATCCGTCTGTTTACCATTTTTTGACTCCCGTTCTGCCTGTGTTAATGTCTCCAGGTTTAGTGTAAATTCGAATGGTTGCGCCCGGTAATACCGCCGGTGATATGGTGGTTCGTCGCATCTCCGGTCAACGCCTTTCACAAGTCCGTGTTTTTCAGACTGTTTCAGGTAGATGACAACGAGAGGCCGCGAGATGTTAAGCTCTTCAGAGATTTCTCTTGCAAACTTCTCTTTATGGGCGATGGCCGCCAGTATGTGCAGTCGCTGTTCATTGCCAAGGAATCCGAAAATTCCTGCGATTTCCGGTAGGGTAGGGGGAAGTCCATTCAATGGTGTTAAATTATTGTTACACCATCAAATACTTTATCCTCTATGTAGTCATCCGCCAGATGAGTTGTGGTTTCTAAGGGAAGTTTACATGCATGTGGGAGAACACACAGCATGTCCGATAATTGCAGCGGGGTGGGTGTCCGGTTCTCTGTGAATCTGGCGGGAGTGCAAATGAAGAGATGAATCGTACATGCATGCCGGAATTCTCTGTTCAAGACCATACGTGAGATATTTTTCCGACATACACACGAAAATAACACAAATAAATCGTGCGTAAAGATGCAAACCGGCTGGATGATGGAAACGGGGGCTCCTGCCTCATCCCTGTTTTGTCACCTATTGTCTACCCTTTTTGACCCCCTTTGCTGGGGAATCGGGAGGTGAAATGGACGTATTTTTTGCTTTTTTTTACTGGTGGGAAAATATGGCTGTAATGCCGGTTATTTGCTAAAATGATGATTAATTGTGAACTACTGAGCGGTCGCCATTGTCGGTGATTTTGGGAGGATGTATGGGCTGTCTCCGGTTGAGAACTGCCCACTCCGGGCTTCTGTGTGGACGCATTTTTTCGGGGTGCAGGCCCTTTTGGGGGTTATTTAAGCGTTGCTTAACCAGATGCTGGGATTTTGCCCCAAATGAAGAGTATCGCAATCCGCAGCTGCAGGAGGAAGCAAACAGCACATCCGGTGCCCATCACCCAGAAGAATAACGTAAATTCCGTGGTTGAGATATGGAAGATGAGGGCAACCAATAAGCCAGGAAAGAAGAAGCGGAATCACCATTTTGCCGGGTAGGGGAGTTAACGCCAGTTATATGTCATATTTTTCTATTTTTTGTGTTCTCTGTTTTCTCAGAGGATTTCTGCAAGGCCAAAAATTCAAACGTGTAATATTTTCAAAAAAAAAGTTATGCCGGAGATTCATCCATCTCCAAGAATGTTGTTACAACATTTCCGTATTCCACCGGTGCATAGGATGAACCTGCGTGTGGGATGCCCTTATACCGGACAAGCCATGAACCGTCAATCTGGTTTGCAATTTCTAATGCCACTGACTGTGGGGTCAGGTCGTCTGCGGTGCCGGTGATGAGCATGACATCGTTTGTGATGCCGGAAAGGCTGTCGTAGCTGCCTTCCCATTCGAGGTTTGCAACGGCCTCTTTTCGTACGGCTTCAGGTTTATCTGTATCTTCTGAAGATTCTTCAAGGATGCCGTAGAGTTTTTCTGTTTCCGGAATGTTTGCACTGTATGTGGCAGACGAGAGGACTGCCTTTCTCACCTTTTCCGGGTGGTCGATGAGCAGCTGTTGTGACACCGTTGATCCCATCGATACGCCATAGATGTTCATGCTGTCGTAGCCGAGTGCGGTGATAAGATCTGCTGCATCATCTGAAAGCTGTTCAACCGTAAACGGTGCATCGACGTCAGTACTCTTTCCCATCCCCCGGTGGTCATAGACATAGACGTGGTAGTTTTCTGCAAGGATGCCCACAAATGTGGAATTCCATTGTTCCATCGCCCCCCCGAATCCGATGATCATGAGCAGGAGTTCGGTGTTTTCTGTGCCGAATTCGCGGTATGCGAGGGTGACATTGTTTACATCGCTATACTGAACCGGGGAGTCATCATAGGAGATGGGCTGGATGGTTGGTTCTGTTGGTTGTCCGGTGGTTTCCGGTGTGGCAGATGTCGTGCAGCCGCATGCGAAGAGGATGCAGAGTGCAAGCACGAGAGTCATTGCGGTGATTGCTGTTTTTTTCATAGGATGTGTCTCCTGTATTTATCGTTAAAGTTTGATACGGAAAAATATATCCGGTTATCCGGGGGCAGCTATCTGTCGTCAAATCGTTCTGAATTTTATGAGGAGTATTTCACCAAAACAAATACAATACCTGCGATGATGACACCGGACAGTATGAGAACCGGCATGATGTCATCAAGAACCAGGGAGACGGTGTGAGCTAGCCATGGAAAGTAAATGTATACTCGTCAGCCGGTGAATCAAAGGATGCATGGGCGACCAGATCTCCGAGTATGAACAACACAATGATGGCGAGAATTGTCAGCAGCCATGCATTCCGGTCTTTCTGATTGATCATCAGTTCGTCCCCCCGGCAAACGGTGTCGTCTGCGGCAGGATACTGTGTGTATACTGTTGAGCGGGATATAATATTTTGTGGGGGCAGCAGTTGCCGGACGCTCAGGGTGCAGTATGCCGGGGTATGGGATATGTATTGTGTGGTGGATATCTGCACGAACTCTTTTAATGAATGACTGTAGAGTATCATCATCCGTCACCGGGATGGTTATGAAGGGGACGGGCAGGAGGGGGAAACAGGCATGGAAGACCTGCAAATAAGAAGACAGTTGACAGAGGATCTCCTCAGTCGCCTTGTTCATCCGGAAGAGGAAGTCAGGGAAGCTGCGGTGGAGGCACTTGCGGTGAGTACAGAAGACGAGGACTGGCGGGCAAACGAGCTCATCCGGCAGGGGGGCATCGAGGTGATTGCAGACCTGCTCGATGACCCAAACTCGCATATCAGAGGTGCGGCCCTTGACATCATCATCGCAGTCGCAGCAACCGGCGAAGAGGAGATCCTCATCAGCAATGGAGTGATTGCACAGCTCGATCCGATGCTTGACACGGATGATCCGGTGATACAGAATAAGGTGGTGAAGGCACTCTGGCTTCTGGTGCCGGAGGTTGAGGATGTGGTGATGTCTAAGCCGCAGGATGAGTATTGATGATGGTCTACAACTGGCCAACCATTCTTTACCCTGCAGAAACAGGTGGTTGGGAACAGGTTGTCAGGGAAGAAATAGTGGAGAAGAAATGAATGAGAGGAAGGGACAGTGGAGAGGTATGAAATGAGGGGAGTGTCCACGTACTCTTGTTGTGCCTCACCGTGGGAGCACAACCATCACGTTCTGAGTGTATGTTTCCGGTTTTTCCGATTGTTCTCATTTCCATTACGTTTTCACCCCATTTTCACCCCATTTTCACCCAAAAAAATTCTAAATATCGCCCAAATATGCAATCCAACAATAATTCGTGAAATTAATACATTGTTTTCACTTTTACTTGGATCACACAGACATGTGTAGATACACAGAGAGGGAGATGGGGATTGCTGTATGTTACCAGGAATGTGTGAAAACAGCCTATACTATCTGTACATATATTATTATATTAACTACCTTTTCAGGAATGACAGTCATTTAGGCCGTTTTTTTGTTTTCACTTTTTCCGGTTTTTGGGTGAAAAAGGGGTGAAAATGGGGTGAAAATGGGGTGAAAAAGTGAAATATAAATATATCTCTTTCTTTCAGGAACATTATCTAGCCGGAATGGATGTCATAGACAGCCTGTGAACCATGAGATCCCTGGGGGTGTCCGGTTCGTGGTTGCTGCACAGTCCTGGCGGGTGATCAATGTGGCCAGCCGGGACTCCTTCGACTGGATAATGATCCGGGAGGGGGGCAGAATTCTCCGAAGGCGGGAAGCTGAGAAACCTGAATCATCCTGTTGGGGCAAGACTCCCACGGACTGCTGCTATATTGTCTTCCCGGACAGGAACTTCTCAGACAGCGTTATCCACATCTCCCATTCTATGGAAACGGCCGGAACCTTGGCAGGGTCCGGTATAAAGGGCAGCTGTCGGTGGATAAGAAGGGCGAATAATTAATTTGTTCAAATTCAATAAAAATACCATATGCATTCGAACGAACGGAATATCAACGACTACACATTATTATTAAATCCTAGTGTAAATGAAATTGAGAATCTTGAAGATATTTTAAATAATCTAGCAAAAATGGGTGACAAAGCAAAATTGGAACAATATTGCTTATTTTCGGTAAGTTTTGGATTACCTTATCCGCATAATATATATGCTCATTCTGATGGAACCGTTTCCATTGATATTTTTGAAGACAAAGATCGTAATATGCTTGAAAATCCGTTAAATTATGGAATTGGCCTCATTAAGGACTTCAAGTACGACAATATATGAGCAACATCACGACCTACGACTAGTCCACGCTCCTCTACCCTGCAGAATGGTGTTTCCGCTTCTTCATCACCGCAGTAATAATTTAAATTTACATCGTCTCCGGGCTGTCCACCATGCTCTCCTTGGTCGCATACTGGGTTATGGTTGCTGCAGCTGCGGGGGCGTTCCTCATCCAGGCAAGGATCCTGTTCCTGGTTGCAACTGGCAGGATAACAAATACTCAATAAAATAATTAGTGATTATGAAGAAGACTTTTTATCTTCATTATTTTTGGGAAAGTCCTTATTTAGCTGTTCTAACTGATCAGATACAGATTCGTCACTTGGGTTTAGTTTAAGCGTTGTTGCAAAATCCTCCTTAGCACCATCAATATTATTTAATTCGAGTTTTGCTAACCCGCGTGAGTAATATGATCCATAATCGTCTGGCCGAAGTTGGATCATTATGTCAAAATCCTCAATTGCCCCCAAATAATCATTATTATTAAATTTTAAACTTGCACGTATAAGTAGAGCATTATATGAGTATTTATCTGATTTTAAGATATCATCTAACAATTTTATACATCCTTCGTCATCTTCATTACCTGAAAAATAAAATTTCCTGAAATTTTCCATTTTGTAATAATACTCTGGAGTATAGAAGGGTTTATCAGAACTATTTTCTTTAGAAAATCCCGTCAAATCATTGAATAGAGTTTCAGCTCCAATGTTATGTGAAAGGAATAGATCACATAATATCTGAAATTTTGAATTTTTATCTATTTTTATCATTTTATCAGCATTTTTCTCAATTTCAGTTTCTCCAAATATGAATACAGAATGTTGTTTTGGTATTCTGTTATTCAGATCAGAGGGTTCCCATACCCATAACTTACTCTCAATTTGTGCAAGTAAATCGGAGATGGTTTTGGTGATCTCACTTGATTTTATATGTTTGAATTTATCAGAATCTCGTGTGTTTAGAATATAAACAGCCCCATCTTCAGTATTCATATTCGTTGATGAAACTGCAAAATAAAGAGCAACCAAAGAAGAATATGTAAAATCAATCAAACAGGTTGCTGCACCATTATGCTGTAATTCTGCCAAAAGTTCAAGTTCTTCAAGAGGAATGATTCCTTTCCGGTGATAGCCTTTCAGTATTGCATCGGATATCAGGGTATTATTATATTTAATAAATCTCTTTTTTTCATCACGATCAGACTGAAAAATTTTCAGTCGTCTTGCCGCTGAGGAATTTATGGGATATGATATTTTACTTTGACCCCGGAAGGCATATTTCGCATAAAGACTGTCTGTTATATTTCCAACTGCTTCAAGATATTCAGCAACACTTTTTACTGATTCACCATTCTCCAAAAACTCATCCATCTGGTCAGTCAAGTAAAATCACATCCACACGCATTCAGCGTTCTATAAAATAGACTAAAATTAAAACCCTTAAATTGACCTATTTACCTTCATCCTGAGATTTCACAATTCGTTCCATAAGTTCCGCATTGTGCTTGAGCAATTGCAGGGTATCAGAACTATCTGAAGAGGTCTCTTCTAATATGAGCGCTTTCCTTTCTTCATTTTCAAGATGTTCTTCAATTGCTACAACTATCTCTGAGATCTTGTCTCGTGTGTTCTTTTCTGCAAGTTCATCTATCTTGTCTAAAAGAGTGGTAGGGATCTTTATACTGAATGGTTTTTTGCTACTACTTTGAAGGATTTGATATAAATTTGGATGGTAATATGAACTGTAACAGAATAATTCAGAAAAAAGGCATTGCACCCTAGATAAAATCAAGCCTCAGGAGGGAGTTGAACCCCCGACCTGCTGATTACAAATCAGCCGCTATACCACTAAGCCACTGAGGCGCTCTGCTCTATTTGTGTTCAGGGGTAAAAAAGATGGCGATATGATCCGGCACATGTTCATCTGTTTGTGGCATTTTTCGCATCTGCGTGATCGTCATTCTCTTTCTCTCCCTCTCATCACGGGATGTGTTCTGACCTCACCCTGACCACGATGAGTATGAAATGAAACAGAACGTAAAAGGAAACAAAATCCAAAAAGAACCGAAGCCTCAGGAAGGAGTCGAACCTTCGACCTGCTGATTACAAATCAACCGCTATTCCACTAAGCCACTGAGGCGCTTTATTTAATCAGCTCTCAGGGGTAAAGAATGTGGCGATATGATGAGGCGATATGATATGATGTGATGATATGATGTGATGATATGATGTGATGATATGATGTGATGATATGATGTGATGATATGGTATCGTGGATGAGCACCGGCTGACGAAGTGATCACTCCGTTTCCCATAATCCATTTCCCTTAATATGTTTCCTGTAATCCGTTTCCCATGATCTTTGTCTTTCAGCAGGTTCACGTCCGTCCGGTCTCCGGCCAGTCTCCGGCCCTGTTCTCTGCTCAGACCGTATATTCCTGTTTTGGATATGCAATCCCATCGACCATTCCATCGACCATTCCATCCATCTTTCCACCCGGTCTCTCTCCCTTTCTCTATTCCAAATCCCTTTATGCCGTCAGAATCAGAATACTACATAATTATGGCACATCTGACTGTAGATATCGGAGGCAGACCCGGTCTGGACTGCCAGGGCTTCTGTAAATACTGTTACTTCAAGGGGGTCCGCGAAGAAGAGGAACCCGAACCCCTGGGCTGTAAATACTGTCTGCCGTTTGCTGTCGGGTGTGATTACTGCACCAATTTTGTCCGTGAACGCTACACCGGGTTCAAAGAACTCCGGGATGTGGCGGATGATGTGCTCGGCAACCTGCAGCTGATGGGCGGCAATCTGGACAGGATCACGATATCAGGCGGCGGCGACCCGTCCTGTTACCCGGCATTCGAAGACCTGATGGATCTTCTGGGCAGCATGGGTGTGCCCATCCATATCGGATACACCAGCGGGAAAGGGTTCGATGACCCGGCCATTGCCAACCGGATGGTGGAACAGGGCCTCTCTGAAGTCTCATTCACCGTCTTCTCGGTAAACCCGGAACTCCGCCGCGAATGGATGGGAGACCAGACACCGGAAGCATCCCTTGCTGTCCTTGGAAAACTCTGCCAGAAGATAGATGTCTATGCCGCAGCGCTTGTCATACCCGGTGTCAATGACGGCGAAGATCTTGAACGCACCTGCAAATGGCTGGAGGATAAGGGTGCAAAAGGCCTCATTCTCATGCGGTTTGCGAACCGGGAAGACCAGGGACTTATTCTCAAAAACGCTCCCATCGTCAAAGGCCAGCGGGTGCAGACCATATCGGCGTTCCGTGACATGGTCACCGACCTCAATGGGCGCTACAATCTGCGCATCAACGGCACGCCCCTCTGGGACCCAACTCTTGGGTCACCGTTTGCCATCCTGGACGAACCTGAGCTCCTGGAAAAACTCCCGCGGGTGCGAAAGCAGGCGAGCCTCATCTCCGGTGCCATCGCCGCCCGCTATGTGCAGGAAGTGCTTGATGCCTGCGGAAACCAGTCCTGGGTGGCCAGCCCGAAAAAAGAGATCGCCTGTCTCATCACCCGTGACGACCTAAAAGAGATCGATCTTTCTACTCTGGAAAAAGTCGTCATCATACCGGGCCGGTCATTCGTCCATGAAAAGGAGGCTGCAGAGATACTCTCGGCAGACGGTGTGAGGCGGACTGTCATCCGTGGGCCCGACACCCTCACCGCCGATGCGGAGACCTCCATGGGCATGACCCGCGATGAGGTGCTGCAGATGGAGATCGACGGGTTCTCCTCTCTCATACACCTCATCAACCTGAACGGAGTGTAACCCTTCACCTGCACTTCTGATTGAAGAGTTCTGCACAGTGCTCAATCTCTGATATAATTTCCTCGCCGATGAGGCCTTTCACCGTCTGTGCAAAGGGCTTCAGTTCGACGGGCCCGTTTTGTAATGTGCAGGAGACATCCCCGCCTTTACCCGGATGGACATCGTAGACGCGGCCGTTTTCAAAGGTCACAAGCAGACCTTCATTGGTATATGATATTTTTGCGGATCCTGTCATTTCTTCTTCACCTTGTATGAACCAGAGATTGGATCCCGGACGGCTTCAATCTCTCTTTTCTGATAAGAGGATACCCGGCAATCAATAATCCCACACATGAAGGCGCTGAGTGTATCAGATATGCGGGAAACAGCGACTCCCGGCA